>JAKQOH010000128.1 GCA_029565415.1 Candidatus Rifleibacteriota bacterium
GCTGTCGGCCGCCCAATTCTTCTTGTCGTCAATACCGATCTGCTGGGCGCTGTAGATTGCCTGAGACGCGAAGGCCTCGTTGAGCTCCCAGATTCCGATATCGGACGCTTTGAGGCCGGCCATCTTGAGGAGTTTCGGAACCGCATATGCGGGTCCGACGCCCATCTCGTCGGCCTTGCATCCGGCGACGGTGTACATCTTGAACTTCACGAGAGGCTTTACGCCGTATTTCTTGACGGCTTCTTCGCTCATGAGGACAGAAGCTGCCGCACCATCGGTGGTCTGCGAGGAGTTCCCGGCGGTAACGGAACCCGTTGAAGAGAAAGCGGGTTTGAGCTTCTTGAGGCCGTCGATGGTGGTTTCCTTGCGGACGCCATCGTCGATCGACTGCATAAAGGTCTCTTTTTCCCACTTGCCATCCTTAAGGACGAACTTCTCAGCGGGGGTGGGGACTATTTCAGTGAAAAAGCCCTTTTCCTGGGCTTCGGCCGCCTTCATGTTTGAATGATAGGCGAACTCGTCCTGCATCTCGCGGGTGATCTTGTAGCGGTTGGCTACGTTTTCGGCCGTGATCCCCATCGAAATGTACACGTCGGGGTTCTTCCTTGACCAGTCCGGATGCGGACGGGGCATGTTGCCACCCATCGGGACTACCGACATCGACTCGAGGCCGCCAGCCATGGTCACTTCCGACCATCCCATCGCGATCCGCATGGCGGAGATGGCGATCGACTCAAGACCGGAGGCGCAGAACCGGTTGACGACCGCTCCAGAGACGGAATCCGGGAAGCCGGCCATCTGTGCGGCAATGCGACCGATGTTGAGGCCCTGTTCGGCTTCCGGGAAGGCGCAGCCGATCATAACGTCGTCGATAGCCGAAACGTCGAATTTGATTTTTTTGACTGCCGCATCGAGAATGTGCGCCAGCAACGATTCCGGGCGGGTTTGCGCGAAGGCGCCCTTCGCCCGCCGGCAACCGGGAGTTCTAACAGCACTTACAATATATACATCTCTCATATAATCCTCCTGAATGTAATTTCCCTATATCATTAAGGGTTTCCCAGTCGTCATGATGTGCTCGGCCATCTTCTGCGTGTTCTCCGTTTTCCAGAGATCGACGAAGGCTTCGCGCTCAAGCGTCATGAGAGTATCTTCGGATACGAGGGAGCCGCTGCGAACGTTTCCGCCCGACATACAGAAGGCGATGCGCTTGGCGATCTCTTCCATGTGCGGGGTGATGTAGCCGCCGCTTCTCATATTGAGGAGGTTGGCCAGAACCATACCCATCGCCTCTTCACCGAGCACCTTGATCGGCTTCTTTGCGGGGGGTGCGTATCCGTCTTCAACCATTCTCAGGACTTCTTTCTTGGCCTGGCCAATGAGGAAATCCTTGTTCATGACGATCTTGTCTTTGGGACCGAGGTAGCCGAGGCCGCGCGCTTCTTTCGCTGACATGGACACCTTCGCCTGGGCGACGTTCATGAAGGCCGGGACAAAGAAACCACCGAGGTCGGTGACTTCCGCCTTTCCGGGCACGGAATCCATGAACTTCCTCCATAGGTTGATCATACCGCAACCGCCGGGAACGAGACCGGCGCCGATCTCGACGAGGCCCATGTACAGTTCGCAGTGGGCGACGATCATGTCGGCCGCGAGGCACACTTCGCAGCCGCCACCGAGGGTCATGCCGAACGGAGCGGCGACAACCGGGAACGGAGCGTAGCGGATGCCCATGATGCCGGTGTGCACGTTGCGGATAAAGGCATCAATTTCCGAGAACTTCTTGTCTTTCGCGAGCCCAATCATGTAAGAAAGGTCGCCGCCGGCCGAGAAGGCGCCGGGGATGCCGGGTGCCTGGTTGCCGATGACGAGGCCAATGCCGTTTTCATACACATACTGGGCGGCTTCGTACATGAAGTCCACCATGTTCTTGTTGATGGCGTTCATCTTCGAATGGAACTCGAGGTTGAAGACGTTGTCGCCGATGTCGATGAGCGAGCAGGACGGATTGGACTTGACGATCGACTTGGTGTCGGCCTTGATGTTGGAAAGGAAGATCATGCCTTCGCTGGTCTTCACTTCCTTGTAGCCGCCGCCGACGAGGTCGTAGTAGAGCCGCTTGCCCTTTTCGATCTTGTAGAAGGACTTGTTGCCGCCGGCGAGCATCTTCTTGACGCTTTCCGGAACCTTGTAGCCGTCGGCTTCCATCTTCTTGACGGATTCCTCGACGCCCACGTTGTCCCACATTTCGAAGGGACCGGCCTCCCACGCATAGCCCCACTTCATCGCATTGTCGATGCCGACGATGGTGTCGGAGATTTCGGGAATGCGGTTCGCGGCGTAGATCGCGGCGCTCGCGATGAGCTTCCATGCGAATTTGGAGCCGTTGTCGCTGCCAAAGAGGATCGCTTTCTGCTTCTCGGCCAGTGTCGCAGCCTTTTTCGCAGCCGCGGCGCATGCGGGAACGAGGGCTTTCTTGTCGAATTCCTTCTGTTCGCCGCTCTTCACGTCGAGGACCTTCTTGATCTTCTTCCAGGTGGCCATATCGACTTCGGACTTGTAGAAACCGCCAACGTCCTTGGTCTTGTTGCCGAACATCTTCTTCTCGAGCATCTTCTCGACATAGGCCGGGAGCTTGTAGAGGTCGCGACGCTCATCGTTTACGAGGAGCTCGTAGGAGTTCTTCGCCAGGTGGCCGATGGTGTCGAGGCCAACGAGGTCGGCGAGGGCGAAGACGGCCGTGTTCGGCATACCGAACGCGGGGCCGAACATCGCATCGACTTCGGGGATGGTGATCGGCTCGGTCTCGAGGAGTTTGAAGGCCTCGCAGATGAGCTGAACGCCGATACGGTTGCCGATGAAGTTGGGTGTGTCTTTGGCCCATACGATGCCCTTACCCAGGACCTTTTCGCCGAATTGCTCGACAAAGCTGCACACGTCCTTGCTGGTATCGGGACCGGCAACCAGCTCGAGGAGCTTCATGTAACGGACCGGGTTGAAGAAGTGCATGATGAGAAAGTGCTGCTTGAATTCCTTGCTGCGGCCTTCGGCCATCTTGTCGAGGGGAAGACCGGAGGTGTTCGACGCGATGATCGCACCCTTCTTCATGATCTTTTCGACGCGGCCGAAGAGGTCCTGCTTGATCTTGAGGTTTTCGACAACGACTTCCACGATCAGATCGCAATCTTTCAGCTTGTCGAAATCATCGGTGAGGTTGCCCAGGGTGATGAGATCGGCGTCCTTCTTGTCATAAAACAGCGCAGGCTTGGCCTTGAGAGCGCCATCCATGCCCGCTTTAACAATTCTGTTGCGCGCTGCCGGATTATTCTTTTCCTCTTCTTTTAAATCGAATGGAACAATATCCAGAAGCAAAGTTGGGATACCGGCGCCAGCCAGTAGCGCAGCAATACCGCCCCCCATGATGCCGGAGCCGATGACTGCTGCCTTTTCGATCCTTCTTACCATAAAAACCTCCTATAAAAATG
>JAKQOH010000129.1 GCA_029565415.1 Candidatus Rifleibacteriota bacterium
CTGAGCGACATTGCCGAAGCCCTGAACCGCAGCCACGGTGTTTTCGGGCTTAAGGCCGTGCAGCTTGAGAGCCTCGCGGACGGTGTAGATTACGCCGTAGCCGGTGGCTTCGGTTCTGCCCAGCGAGCCGCCCATACCGACCGGTTTGCCGGTGATAAGGCCGGGGAAATGCGCGCCGTTGATTGCTTCGTATTCATCCAGCATCCACAGCATGTGCTGACCGTTGGTCATTACGTCCGGGGCGGGAACATCGCGCAGAGGGCCGACATCTTTGTGAACCTGGCGTATCCAGCCACGGCAAATCTGCTCCTGCTCTTTGGCAGAAAGATTGTGCGGATCGCAGATGACGCCGCCCTTGCCGCCGCCGAGGGGGATGTCGACCACGGAACATTTCCAGGTCATCCACATCGAGAGGGCGCGAATGGTGTCGATGGTTTCCTGCGGATGGAAGCGGATGCCGCCCTTGCACGGGCCACGCGCGTCGTTGTGCTGGCAGCGGAAGCCGCGGAACACTTTCACGGTGCCGTCGTCCATGTGGACGGGGATATTGAAATGATATTCCCGGTCGACGTTGCGGAGAAGGTCGCGGGTTCCCTGGTCGAGTCCCATTTCCTTGGCGGCGTCATCGAACTGTCCCTGGGCCAATTCAAACGCGTTGAACGACTTGTCAGCCATCACCAATTCCTCCAGTTTCCTGTTCCTTGTTGTTCGTTCCATTTTTCACGAGAACGACGGACGAATCATACCACCATTGCACGACCGGGTCAAAATATTTTCCCCCGACCGCATGGACACGGGTTTCGCGTCCTGCGACCGGGGGAATGACAAAGCACCAGCTATTTACAATGGGTCTGGAGATACTCGTGGATCGCCGCAGCGGCTTTCTGGCCGTCCTGCATCGCGAGAATGACCTTCGAGCCGCCGGTGATCAGATCGCCGCCGGCGTACACGTTGGGCCGGCTGGTGGTCATCTTCTCGTCGACGACGACGGTGCCCCATTTGGTCACGTTCAAGCCGGGGGTGGTGGCCTGGATGATCGGGTTCGGAGCCTGGCCGATGGCCTCGACGAGCGTCTCCACCTCGAGCACGAACTCCGAGCCCTTGACGGGAACCGGCTTGCGGCGCCCCGAGGCATCCGGCTCGCCCATCTCCATTTTCTGGAGCCGGAGGCCCTTGACCCAGTTCTTCTCATCCCCCAGGACTTCGAGGGGGTTGGTCATGAACAGGAACTCGATGCCTTCTTCTTCGGCGTGCAGGATCTCCTCGACGCGCGCCGGCATCTCGGCCCGGGTGCGGCGGTATACGAGGTAGGCCTTTTCCGCGCCGAGTCTCATTGCCGTGCGGACGGCATCCATGGCCGTGTTCCCGCCACCGCAGACGGCGACGCGTTTCCCGATGCGGATCGGGGTGTCGGATTCCGGGAAGCCGTAGGCCTTCATCAGATTGACGCGGGTCAGGAACTCGTTTGCCGAGTAGACACCGCTGAGGCTCTCGCCGGGGATGTCGAGGAATTTCGGGGTGCCGGCGCCGGTTCCGAGGAAAACGGCTTCGTAGCCCATCTCGTTGCACAGCTCGTCGAGCGTGGCGGTGCGGCCGACGACGAAGTTGAGTACGACCTTCACGCCGAGCGCCTTGATGCGCTCCATCTCGGTGTCGAGAATCGCCTTTGGCAGCCGGAACTCGGGAATGCCGTATCGGAGTACGCCGCCGACGGCATGCAGCGCTTCGAACACGGTCACCTGGTACCCGCGCTTCGCGAGTTCGGCGGCGCAGGTCAGGCCGGCGGGGCCGGAGCCGACGATGGCGACCTTGCGGTCGAGCCGGTTCATGATGACGGGGCTCTTGAACAGGTTGTTCTGCATCTCGTAATCGGCCACGAACCGCTCGAGTTTGCCGATCGAGACGGGCTGGTGCTTCTTGCCGAGGACGCACTGGGCCTCGCACTGCATCTCCTGCGGGCAGACGCGGCCGCAGACGGCGGGCAGATAGTTCTGCTCACGGATCTTCTGGACGGCGCCGACATAATCCTTCTCGACGATCTTCGCGATGAAGGCCGGGATGTTCACGCCGACGGGGCAGCCCTTGACGCACAGCGCGTTCTTGCACTCGAGGCAACGCTTCGCCTCTTCGCGCGCGCGGCTTTCATCGAAGCCGAAACAGACTTCCTGGAAGTTGCGGCTGCGTGCCTTCGGATCCTGTTCCAGGGGTTTCTGGCGGGGAAGAGCCATGCGCTGCTGGGGGGTGAGAGGGTTCGCCGACATGTCAGTTACCTCCGGTTTTCGCATCTGCCGCCTTCTGTAGCCGGCATTCGTGCTCGTTCATCGACTGTTTCTCGAGGTCGCCATAGGTGCGGTTGCGCATGATCAGTTCGTCGAAATCGACCTGGTGGCCATCGAACTCGGGGCCGTCGACACAGGCGAACTTCATTTTGCCTCCGACCGTGACGCGGCAGCCGCCACACATCCCGGTGCCGTCCACCATGAGGGGATTGAGGCTGACGTAGGTCTTGATGCTGAACGGCTTCGTCACGTTCGCGCACACCTTCATCATCGGGATGGGGCCGACGGCGTAGACGCAGCCGATCTTCACCCCCGTGTCGATGATCTGCTTGAGCCTGTCGGAAACGAATCCCTTCATCCCCGCGGAACCGTCGTCGGTGGTGATATAGTATTCATTACATATTTCACGCATTTCGCGCTCGAGGATGACCAGATCCTTGTTGCGGGCGCCGACGATCCCGATCACGTGGTTCCCGGCATCGCGCAGGGCTTTGGCGATCGGATAGATCTCGGCGGTGCCGACGCCGCCACCGATGCAGACGACGGTTCCGAACTTCTCGATATGGGTGGGTTCACCGAGGGGGCCGACGAGATCGGTGATCGATTCGCCGACATTCTTTGAGGTCAGCAGCTTCGTCGTCTTGCCAACCGCCTGGACGTACAGCGTCACGGAGCCTTTGGCGGGATCGGAATCGGCGATGGTGATGGGAATGCGCTCTCCGCCTTCGGCGACGCGCAACATGACGAAGTTGCCGGCTTTCCGCTTCTTCGCGATGAGCGGGGCATCGAACACGAGGCGGGAAATACCCGCCGCCAGCTGTTCCTTCTCGAGGATCTTGTACACGTAAGACTCCTTCCCTAGGTTGGCCGTCTCCGCGGATTACGGGGATCGTCCAGATTTTTCCGTTCGTGGGTACCCGTTTTCGGTACCCGGTGAAGGTCGATCGAGAAAAAAGGTTACCATAGAATGGGCCGTCTGTCATTCGGGAACGCACGAATCCCGTTCCAGCAGGCGTTTTGAGAGTGCCAGAAAATTTTTGAAAATATTTTCAATTACCGATTGCGAAATCCGAACCGGTACATTATGATTGGATATCGAGCGTAATGTCTTGGGTGATATTATTTTGCTCGAGGTTATATCTAAACGAGAAGGAGCTACTTGCATGCCCCGTCGTACCATGTTCGGTTATGAAGACATTCTCAAAGGTGCCTATTCCGTTCTCGAGCGTGATGGCCTCCCCTCCGTCACCGCGGTGAGCGTTGCCACCGAAGTCGGTTGTTCCACCATGCCGATCTTCTGGCTGTTCCACACCATCAACGATCTGCGCAACGAAACCCTCAAGGCCGCCATCGAGTATCTGGTCGCCGAAGTGAAGAAGCCCCGCGGCAACAACCTGCTGGGGGATGTGGCGATGGCGATGTGCCTCCTCGGCCGCGACAAGCCGAATGTTTTCAAAGCCCTGTTCTTCGAGCAGCAGCAGTCCGGTAAGCTGATGTCCACCTTCCACAAGTGGGTCCGCGACCGCGTCCGCAAGGTCGACTTCTTGGCCTCGATCCGCACCGAAGAAGCCTATCAGGAAACCATGAACACCCTCTTCGGCCTGGTGTTCGGCTATGCCTCCCAGATCGTGCTCGGCACCATCAAGAACCCGAAGGACGATATGATCCTCAAATCCGTCACGGATCTGATCACCTCCTATTATGAAGAGCACATCACCAACAAGGGCAAGAACCTGTACACCACCGACGAACTGCGCAAGCAGGTTCAGAAGCACGTTGCCGCCCGCAAAGCCGTGAAGGACGACACCGATCAGCCCCTGTTCCCCTCTTCCCGCAAACAGCCCGCCAAGCCGGCCGCGAAACCGGCCGCCAAGCCGGCTGCCAAGCCCGCCGCAAAGCCTGCCAAGTCCGCCAAGCCCGCCAAGAAGGCTGAGAAACCGGCTCCCAAGGCTGCCAAGAAGGCTCCTGCCAAGAAGGCCAAGAAAGCTGCCGCCCCGGCCAAGAAGGCCAAGAAGGCCGCCGCCCGTTCCTCGAAGAAGCGCTGAACCGGCTCAGGCCGGTGCTGCGGTTCTAGAGATCGAAAGTGGCTTCGCGGGTCAAGGCACTCATCGTTCTCGCGGCCCCCTTCCTGCTCACGTTCCTGCTGCTCGCGGCGCTGTCCGTCACGGACATGCGCCTTGCGAGCCTCAGGGATGAGCGGGACCGTCGCGAGTGGCAGCGTCTTGCCCGACAGGGTCTTCATCGTCTCAGAGCCTCGCACACCATCGACTCCCAACTGGAAATGATGGGGGTCCGTTTCGAGAGCCTCATCCTCGAAGCAGCAAAGAGATCCCGGAAGGGATCTCTTTTTGATTCCGGCATCCCGGAGGCTGCCTTTCAACGGGCGTACCCGCCGACGCACCGGCCGGCGGGTACGCTCGTGGTTTCTTTCGGCGTTTCCCCGGACGGCCGCTTCAAACCCCTTCGGCATCCTTCGTTTCCACGCATGAAACTCCGGCTGATGGCAGAGCTGCTCGACTTCTACCGCACCACGGCGGAATCCGGCACCATCGACCAGCGCCGCATGAAGGCGCTCATGCCGACGAATGCCCTCATCTTCGGCCCCTGGACGCCACCGCGTGTCCTGGCCGGCCGGGAAGGCCGCGTCACCCCCACCATCATCGACGGGCGTCTCCAGCTCACCATGTGGCGAACGATCAACCACGGCTCGCACATCCTCGGAGCCGTGCTGATTCTCTGGCCCGGGAACCTGAGCGATTCTCCCCGCGCCCTCCGGCACACCCTGGAACTGGCCGACCGGTCGGCGGCGGGATTGTTCCATCCTCTGCTCATTCCCCTTCCCGGGCTATCAGAAGGGCGCAGGCCCCTTCTTGCGCGCTCCACCGCTGCCCTTGCCCGCATCCGGCCAGCCTCCTTCCGCAAGCTTGTCGCCGCAGCCCCATCGATGAAACAGGGTCGTCTCACCGTGTACGAGGAGTTCCTCGTGTTCCGGGAAAGTTTTTCTCCCCAACATCCCTTCGACATGCTCGCGATCGCTCCCCTCCCCCAGCATCCGTCCCCGCTTTCAGGGCTTTTGACGGCAAGCCGCGCGCTCCTGCTCCTGGGCTGGGGGATCACCTTTTTATATGTCATGGTATCCGGAAGACCGCCGCCCGTTTCCCTTCGCACGATGCTTCGCACCCAGTTTCTCCTCGTCGCATCGCTGCCTCTCGGGATGCTGGCCACCTTCGGATATCTCCAGATCTCGACCGAGACACAGCGCGCGGTGGACACCATCGAAACCGGGGCAATCGATTCCCTCAACGCGCTCGACATTCTCAGCCGGCAGAGCTTGGGCCGGTTTTCTCGCGCGGCACAACAGGTTTTCTCCTCCCCCTCCTTCATCCGGAATGTTCTCAGCAGCTCCTCCGCCGACGTCGCCAGCGCGGCGGCCGAGTGCTACGGGACGTTTTCCACAACACGTGAGCCCCTGAACAACGTGCTCATCTTCCAGCCCGGCAGCCAGGGCCGCTCGTTCTCATCCAGCGGTGAGGACAAGGATTCGATCGAAAATCTCGATTTTTTCGCCGGCATCATCAACCTGACCCATAACTCCCTGATCTCGCGGTTCGGCCAGTTCGGCAACTCGAGCATCATGCTCGACACCGAGAATCAGAAGAGCTGGCGCACGATTTTCGAAAGCTTCGGCGTCCTCCAGTTCAGCGATTTGTTCTTCAGCCTGATGGAAACGGGCCACATGACCTCGATCGGCTCCGAGGATATCGGGCTGCATGTTTCCCAGATGTTTTTCGAATCCGGCGTCCCCCGGGCCTACGTGCTCCTGAACACGCCCGCCCGCGGCTCGCAGAAGACGTTTCTCACCCAGGAGATCAACCGGTTGAATCTGCAGCATCCCGCGCGGCATGCCTGCGGCGATGTGACACCTGGCGGAGCGACTCCCCATCAGCCGCCCCAGAACGCCGGTTTCTGGAACTCGGAACCCGGCCGCCTGCTTCGGCAATGCATGGATCATGCAGCCCTGGCCGACACGCCCATCACGATTCGCCGCGGGACCCTCCTCGCCGTCGCAGCCCCCTGCCGGACCCTTGGCCCGATGGTGACGGCCAGCCTCTGGTCCGTCGACGGCATCCTCGACATCGATGCGCGGAACAAATCCCTCCTGGCGCTGTTCACGGCGCTGCTCGGCGTGATCGCCTACCGGCTCGCACGACTCACCGCCGACCACCTCGTGACACCCCTCGAGGCCGTGGATCGCACCCTCCGCAACGTGTCATCGGGCAACCTGACGGTGCGCACGGGCCTCGAACGGCCCGATGAACTCGGCCAAATGACCGTTTCGTTCGACGCGATGATCGACGGCCTCCGCGAGCGGCGCGAACTCGGAAAATTCGTATCAGGAGCTATTGAATCCTCCCTCGACCGCGAGGATATGGAGACGGCCCGCGCCGATGCCTTCACCGGCACGATCCTCGTTTCCGACATCCGCTCCTTCACCACGATGTCGGAGTCCCATCCGCCCGCAGAGATCGTCGATCTCCTCAATACACACATGGAGGCCATGACGTCGGCCATCCTGCGCCACGGCGGACATGTCGACCGGTTCATCGGCGATGCAGTGGTCGCGCTGTTCCGGGCGACAGGCCCCGATGCCGGTGCCCACGCGGCCCTTCTCGCGGCTCTCGAGATGAACGCGGAGGTCGAGCGCATCAATCGTCTCCGCGCCGTCTCGGGCTCGTTCACCTATGCGGTCGGCATCGGCATCGCAACCGGCGAGCTGATGGCCGGAACCCTCGCCGGAAGCCGCCGCCGCGATTATGTCGTCATCGGCACGCCCCGCGGTCGCGCCGAAGCGCTCGAAAACCTCTCGAAGCGCGGCCGGCACAGCCGCATCATCGCCGACGAGGCGACGGTTTCCCTCGCGGGCCCCTCCTTCGTTTTCGAACCGTTCCCGCGGGAACAGGCCGCCGAGTTGGTCCGAAGAAGGGAGGCCGAAGCATGACGGGGCGCATGACCCGATTCGCGTTCTTCCTCGCCCTCTTTTTCCTGCCTTCCCTGGCGTATCTCGTGACGATCCGTCAGAATCTCCATCTCCGCTCCGAGGAACGGATCGAGGAGATCAGAAACCATATTCGCTGGAATATCAACGAAGCCACCGGCGCTTATTCCGCGCCGAGCCTGATGAGCAAAGCCATCACCCGGTTCCTCGCTGCGGCGCTGGACGGCCGGCCGCCGACCTCCTACACGACGGAAGACCTGAAGAAGCGCATCGCCTCGACCCACGCATCCCTCCTCGCCCCCGTCCTTCCGCCACATGAGTGTTTCGTGGTGCGGGTCGGCACGGCCCCCGAACGGCTGTTCACATCGGCTCCGGGCGGCGGCTTCGACGCCATTGCCGATGCGTATGCCCAGATCGATTATCTGAAGGAGCAGGGCGAGAACGGCCCCATTCCGCCGCTCGGCGAGAAGATCCGCAGCCACCTGTTCAAGCGGTTCGGCCTGCTCATTCCGATCGATCCCCTCCGGTTGAGACGGGACGACGGGTTCTGTCTCCGATCCCTCGAGACGACCCACTTTCTCTTCCACACGTTTGCCGAGCCCAACCTGATCGTCATCTTCTGGATGGATCTGGGGAAAATTCCCATGGCTCACCTCCCGGCGCTTCTGGTGAACACCTGGGACTCTCCGGATGAGTGTGCGATGATGCTTCCGCTCGCTTCGGGCCGCCCCCTCCTCACGAACCGGCGGCTGTCGGAGACGCCGGATCTCCTCCGTCACCTCTCCTCATCCTCCCGATACCGTTCGTCCCGGTTCGATTCTGCCCGAGCCGGCCCCTTCATGATCTGTGCCGCGCCCCCCGAGCGCACCCCCGGCTATCGTCTGCTCGTCGCGCGCCCGCTCCCCGCCCCGGAACAGTGGCCGCTTTCCTCCGTCTCCCTGCTCGGCCTCCTCCTGCTGTTCGCGACGGTCGGCAGCTTCATCGCCGGGGAACGCCTCATCTTCGGTCGGGGCCCGGTTTTCACGGTGCGCCGCCTGCTTCCGGCCGCCTTCCTCGCCGTCGCCCTCCTCCCCCTGACCGGAGCCGGCGTCATGATCGGCCGGTACCAGTTCGAGACCGAACGGGACCGGCGCGCCTCTCTCCAGCGCGATCTTCACCAGGAGCTGGTCGATATCGACGAAGGGGACCGCGCCCACATCGCCTCGTTCTCGAACTACCTCCGCTCGTTCCACCGGCGGTCCCGCATCGACCGGTTCTCGGATCCGACGATCGGGCTGAATGATATCGAAAGTTATTTTATAACCTTTCTCGAGACCTTCAATGCGCTCCACAACGATGTCTTCCACAACATCCTCGTCGTCGCCTCCGACGGCAGATACTACAGCATCCAGGCGATGCTCCTCCCGTCCGGCAGAAAGCAGATCATCTCGCGCGTCGACCCGAACCCCATCGTCCAGTATATGATCAGTCGCGGCCTCCACCGTCTCGGGGTCGACACCTCTGAGACCGCGGCCGGCAAATCCGAAGCGACCGCTCTCGCCGAAGCCCTCAAACAGGAAACCTTTCAGGACATCTTCATCAACCTGGGCGGCCTCTCGACCTACATCAACATCGCGTTCTATCCGCACCGGCTGTTCGAGGTCAAATTCCTTCACGAGGCCAACTTCTCGATCGATACGCAACTGACCTTCGCTCCGGGCCTCCGCATCAACCTCACCTGGGTCTGGGGCTGCCGTGCGCTCGACAAACCGTATCTCACGGCCACCTTCCGCACGCTGCCCGATCCCGCCTCGCCCGACCGGACCGTCGTGATGAGCGGCATGAAGCACGATCGCACGATCACCCCCGCCTCCTTCGCCGTCGAACGCGACCGGTTTCCGAGCCTTCACGCGCTCCTCAACACGGGGTATCAGACCCAGCAGATCATCCGGCGCACGGCGGACAACGAGCCCGGCCGGCCGGTCCAGGAAGTCTATCCGGCCCGCTATCTGCGCGGCGTCATCGCCGGCCAGCGCTCGACCGGCCAGATCGACCGCGATCTCGAACGCATCAGCCGCTCGGCCCTCCTGGGTCTGTTCGGCTTCGTCATCGGCGCGGTTCTGCTCGGATCGCTCGCCGCCGTCTTTTTTCTCCTGCCCCTGTCGGAACTGCGTCGCGGCATCGACGCCATCTCCTCCGGCCGGTATGGGTTCCGGCTCGACACCTCACGGGACGACGAGTTCGGCTCGATCGCCGCCGCGTTCAATCACATGTCCCGCCGGCTTCAGGAAGGCCGGCACCTCAAATCCTTCGTTTCCGACTCGGTACTCGAGGCGATCAAAACCGGCGAAGCCGACCGGACACCTCGCGCCTGCGATGTCACGGTCCTGTTCTCGAGCATCGTCGGCTTCGAACAGTTCAAGGCGGACCACGGACCGGCCGAAGTCTTCGCCGCGCTCCAGACCCACCTGAGCGTCATCGACGCGGCCGTCATCCGGCACGGCGGCGAGATCGACAAGATCATCACCGACAAGGTCATGGTCGTGTTCCGGCATGACGTGCCCGGCGGCGCCCGCGCGGCCGTTTCCTCCGCGCTCCAGGTCGCCCGGGCGATCGCCCCCACCCTCGGGGAGCAGGGCGTTTCCTGGACGACGGCCATCGGGATGAACACCGGCACCGTCGTCTCGGGAACCATCGGAGCCGCCGCATTCCGCCTCGATTTCACCGTGATCGGGGATCCGGTCAATCTCGCGGCGCGTCTCGCGACCCTGGCTCACACGACCCAGGGAACCCGCATCGTGCTTTCCGGGCCCGTTCTGGCCCTTGCCCCCGCCGGCACGCCGACGGTCCGCCTTCCCTTCCGTGAGGTCAAGGGAAAGACCCAGAAAATCGAGGCATATTTGCTGATATGATTCATGTCCGACGGTTTCCCCTTCCTCTTCTTCTCCTGCTATTCGCCCTGCTGTCCCACGAGGCCCCGGCCCGGGAGTTCGTCTCCCACGGCCCGGGAGGTGCGGCTTCGACCGGCCACGAGCGGGCCACGCAAGCAGCTCTGGATCTGCTCGACAAGGGGGGGAACGCCGTCGATGCGGCCGTTGCCGCCGCCTTCATGCTTGCCGTCGTCGAGCCATCAAACTCCGGCCTCGGCGGTGATGGGTTCGCGATCCTCCGTCTCCCCGCCAAAGGCCTCGAAGCCTGGGACGCCTCGAGCCCCCTGCCCCCCGGTGCGGCGACCGGCTCTTCGGACATCGGGCTTCCCACCGAACCGGCGTTTCTTCTCCATCTCCACGACCGGCACGGTTCCAGATCCCGGGCCGAGGTGCTCGCCCCCGCCATCCGGGTTGCCGCGGAGGGCTTTCCCGTCTCAGCCTATCTCGCCCGCCGGATCGAAGAGCGTCTTCCCCGGCTTCGCGATCCTCTGGCACGACGGGTGTTCGCCCCCACCGGTCGTCCCCCGGCCCCCGGCGAACGGCTCGTTCAACCCGCCCTGGCCCGAACCCTCCGCCTCCTCGCCTCCCGGGGTCTTCCGGGCCTGTCCCAGGGGCTGGCCGGCGGCATCCTGGCCGGCGATCTCCGGGCTCGCGGTTCATTCTATCCTATATCTGATATAACAAATTTCCGACCACGCTTCGTCCGGCCCGCCGTTCTCCGGATCGGCCGGTACACGCTCGCCGGCCCGCCGCCTCCCTCCTCTGCCGTCGTCGTGATGGCCGGCCTGAAGGCCGTGTTCGATCTCGAACGGCGCCAGGGGGGGCGCGCCTCCCCGGAACAGCGCATCCGCATCATCGAACGCCTGTTCTTCCTGATGTCTTCGCTTCTGCCCGCATCGATCGGCTCGCCGGCGCGGTTTCTCATCGAGGCCGAACGCAGCCTCGCCGCCATCGGCACGCGACCGGAGCCCCCGGCTCCCGACTCCGCCGAGATGCCCGGCGAAACCACGCATCTCGTCACCTGGGATCGGACCGGCATGATCGTATCGATGACCCTCACCCTCGGCACGCATTTCGGTACCGGTGACTTCTGTCCGCTCGGCTTCTTCTACAACAACGAAACGGCAAACCGGAAAAATCCCGCGTTCCGGTATCCGCCAACGTATCCGGCCGATGCCGGCCCCGTCTCGACAAAGTCCCCGCTGCTCGTGTTCGATCGACACCGTCCCGTCTGCGCCATCGGCGGCGCCGGGGCAGGCCGTATCGTCTCGAATCTCTTCCTGATCCTCGACGCCCTCCTGCATGGCGACCGCTCCCTCCCCGATGCGGTCCATGCCCCGCGCATCCATATCCAGCGTTCCGGCGGGCTCCAGGTGGAGCAGCCGCCGGTTCCGTCCGCCCTGCCCGGTTCGCGTCGGATCAGCCTTCTGCCGGCCGGAGCGGACCTGTTCGGCCTCGTGTCCGCGGTCGGTGTCGCATCCCAGGGCCTCGTCGCCGTGGGTGACACCCGTCGCGACGGGGCCGCCGGCACTCTTCCCGAACCTTCTCCACGCCGCTGACCCCTCGAACTTCATGACGGGAGAATTCCGATGAATACGCGCCTCTTTCTCACCACCCTTCTCGCGGCTTTTCTGTTGATTACAGGCTCCGCAGAGGCCGCTTCCAGGGTTGTAAAACTCCGCTCCCAGAGCCCGGAAGACGTATGCATGATGCTGGAACGCCTGTTCGGAGACGATCTGCGCTGTTCACCCGTTCCGTCGATCCAGGCCGTCGTCCTCGCCGCCGATACGCAGGAACGGCTCGATGAGGCAGCAGCTCTGATCTCCAGGCTCGACCGCCGCCCGGCAACGCTCCGGTACTCGGTCAGACGCCGGACGAATTCGGCCCGTTCCGTCACGAAGATCGGCCTGAGCGGCTCCCACCCCCGGCCAGAATTCGAATCCCGCTCCGGCACATCCCGGGACACCGACCGGCGCAGCGTCGTCGGCATGGAAGGCGCCTGGCTCCGCTTCACCGACGATGCCCTGCGTCTCGAAACCGTCCCCGCGCCGTGGGGCCCGGAAACGATCGCGATCACCCACCGCCAGGGAATCGAAATTCGTGGAACCCGCGTGGGAACCGACGCGGCGATCATCGAACTCCGGGCGTCCTCCGGGCCGGAACACGAGAACCGGCTGCTTCTCACGCATATCGAGGTTCCATTCGGCCGCTGGACCGAACTCGGCGGTGTTTCCGAATCCGACGCCGACCGGAACGACGGATACGGGCTCGGCCGTTCCGGAAGAGCTCGCCTGCAAGAAAAATCCCACTCGTCCGTGGACGGGTGGGAAGTTCTCGTCGATCTTCTCGAACCGGGAGATCCGGTCGAGTAGCGGTTTCAGAAGGTCACATCACTTCCGCCGCCGTCATCCGGCGGGGGCGGAGGCGGAACGTCGCCGCTGTCATCCGGGGGCGGAGGAGGCGGGACCTCCTCGTCGCCATGGAGCCCAGCGGGATCCTGTCCGGGATCTGCAGGCTGGTCCCCGTCGGCCGGCGGGGGCGGAGGCGGAACCTCACCGTTCTCGTCGGCAGGCGGAGGCGGAGGCACTTCCCCGTTCTCATCGTCGACGGGGGGCGGCGGCGGCACTTCCCCGCTGTCACCATCAGGTGGCGGCGGAGGCGGCAGCTCCCCATTCTCGTCGTCTACAGGCGGCGGCGGAGGCGGCGTTTCCTCGTCACCGGTCGGAGGCAGGCCGGTATCCGGCGTCAGCACGCCTTCCTCACCCGGCGGCGGAGGCGGAATCTCCTCGACCGGCGGATTCGCGGGGGTTTGCTCCCCATACGGCGGCAGCTCACTCGGGGTCCGGTTGGCGGTGGGCAGTGCCGCATCGTCGGAGGGGATGCTCAGGTCGCCGCCCATGGCCTCGATCTTCGGCAGCCGGAAGCTTTCGAAAATCTTGTCGCGGATCGTCGAGTAGTGCTTCATCAGCTGGAGGGAGGCGTGGTAGAAGTTGAGCACGACGAGCTTCTGGCCCATCGGCACGATGATCATGTGGGTGTAGAGGATCTTGCCGTTCTTTTCGAACTTGAACAGCACATGGCCGATGTCGACGCCGGCGATGTCCGTTTTCCACTGGTCATAGAGGCGGGGCTTGAAGGGCATGAGGCTGCGTTTGATCTCGATCGCGACCTGCTTGAGCGTCTGGGGTCGCGAGTAGGTCGCCGCCTGCACGTGGATCAGCATCTGGCCATTCATTCCGGAGATCGAGTAGAGCAGCGCCGGGCTGACCTTTTCCCGGATCGTCAGGTAATCCGGCACCTTGAGACTGATGCCGAACTCGTCGTTCTTGATCTGGCGGAAGCGGATCTCCTCGTCGTAGAAGGGCCGCAGCATGCGCACGTAGTCATCGATCTTGATCTTCGCGAACGCCGTCTTGAACGTTTCGGAGTAGCGCTGCTCGTTCAGCGCATAATCGTAGACGATCCAGCGGTCTTCGAGATACCGGCAGTAGACGGTGAAATCGAACGTGCCCTTCGTGGTTTTCAAGCGCACGTTCACCTTGCACTGCGTCTTGCCATGGAAGCGAGGGTTCGAGTAGCTGAACTTCGCGTCCTTGCCGATCCGGAACATGACCTTTGCCAGGAAACGGAACTCGTTCCGCTGGGACTGGACCTGATACGCGAACAGCTCGGAAAATTCGGACGGGCTCATCATCTTGAGCGGCTTTCCGAACAGGAGGGTCATGAACGTGCGAACGTCGAAATTCGCGAGACAGCGATCGTGTTCGCCGGCCATCATGCCGCCGACGAACTCGTAGATCATCGGAACCGGCGACGGAAGCTCCTGGGAAGCGCCCTGCGGCTCGGGAATATCGTCCGCAAGATCGCTGACATCGACCGTCTGTGCAGCGGGCAGCGCAGGGCAGCCGATGCCGAGAAGCAGCATCAAAGCGAGTAACAACGTCGGAATTCTCGGTATTCGCATGGTTCTGAGAGTATCCCACCTCCCTGATGGATGTCAACGGTTCCGGCCGTTTCCGGATTCCCATCCGGCCTGCTTGTGGAAGGCAGCCGATTCCTGATAGAATGGAAACCTATGCGAAGAATACTCTCGCTGCTGCTCATCCTTGCCTTGCTGGTCCCCGTCGTGGCGGCCTCCGGGGCGGATCTGCCGCGCCGCGGAATCCCCCTTGCCCGGCCCGCGTTCGAAAACCCGGCCGATGGCACGGTTTCCGCCCCGCCGGCACGCGACTCCGGCAGCATCGGCGACATCCGCTCCGTTTCGAAGCTCCCTGCCGACCGGCAGTCCTCCGGCTCGGTCCCTGGCCTTGTCACCCAGGATCGCCCCCTCGCCGCCACATCGGCATTCGCCCGTGCACGCATCGACGCGCTGCCCGGCGCCTGCCCGCGACTCACCTGGCGGCTTCCCGTCACCCACCTCCCGCGTCCCGGCCTCTGACATATTATCCGTAGCAGTATTATATTTTCACTTGTATTTACGGACAATATGAAAGGACGCATGAAATGAACGCACAGAACGACTCGTCCCGCACGCCCGCGACCGCCCAGGAACCCGGCGCCGAGCCCAACGTCATCGGCTCGATCATCATCAAGACGATCATCACCTTCGCCATCGGCGGGGTTGCGTGGTATTTCCTCCAGCACGCGATCTGAGTCAGCCCGCAGCACGACCGGCCGGAACCAAACGGTTCCGGCCGGTTTTTCGTTCCGGGCCAGGGCTCACACGTCTTTCGATCCCAGGCCGCGCAGGAGATGTTTCATATCCTCGTCGACCCGCAGCGTGACGACCCTCTGCGGGAAGGGTATTTCGATTCCCTCCTCGTCGAATGCCTGCTTGATGCGTTTGCGGAACACCCGTGCGATCTCCCACTGCGTCAGGGGCCGCGTCTTGACGAGCATCCGGAGAACGACGGAGGACGAATCGAGATTTTCCACGCCGAGCACCTCGGGCCGTCCCCAGATGTCCGCGGCGTGCCTGGCATCCGAGGCGAGTTCGTCCCCGATGCGCTGCAGGATCTCGATCGCACGATCCAGATCGGTTTCGTAGGAGACCCCGATATCGAGAACGGCCCGGGACCAGGTGTAGGTCATGTTCTTGACCGCCGTGATCTCCCCGTTGGGAATGATGAACACGCTCCCGTCACTGGCACGGAGCACCGTCGTCTTGAGGTTGATCTTTTCGACGGCCCCTGCCCGGCCGGCGATCTCGACGACGTCCCCGACGCGGAACTGGTTCTCGACGAGAATGAAGAAGCCGGCGAAGAAATCCTTCACCAGGCTCTGACTGCCGAAGCCGATCGCGACACCGACGATGCCGGCGCCCGTCAGCAGGGGGGTGATGTCCATGCCGAGCTCCCGCAGGATCATGATGCCCCCGATGCAGAACAACACCACCCGGGCGCTGGTGTTGACGATCTGCACGAGCGTCGAGGCACGCCGCTCGTTCTCCGTGAGGCTCGATCGGTCCTCGTTTTTCACATACGCGATCACGCTTTCCCCAAGCGTCTGGACGAACTCGAGGACGAGGGCGATCGCAGCGGCGATGATCGCGATCCGGCCGATGCGGGCAAACAGCCAGTCGCTCTGGCCTGAGACCCAATCGATCATGAAGCGGACGGCGGGGGTGCTGGTGGTGATTCCGGCCATCGAGGCCGCGGAGAGGGCGGCGAACAGATAGACGGCGAGCCGGATCAGCTTGCGGGAAAGAAACGAGAGGAACTGGGCGCGCTCGGGCGTGACATGCGGGGTCGCGACTCCCGTGGCGGGATCGAACAGGCGGTCGGCGATACGTTCCGATACCGGTTTCGAGATCGTGATCATCAGCACGATCACGAAAACCTCCATATTCCGGATGAAGACGAACGCGGCGAGGTTTCCGTAGCCGTACAGTGACGTCAGCAGGCAGACGAGATTCAGGATGGCGATGAATTTATAGGCGAGAACCGCGATGCGGAGCAGCCGCGACTCCTGTTTCAGGCCGAAATAGGCTTGCAGCAGACCGCTGAAGGCGGCGGCGGCCCGGATGAACCGGATCATCGGCCACAGGATCAGCAGCTTGCAGGCGAGGCGGACGAGGAAGACCAGCTCGGGATACGTGCCGAAGGAGCGCAGCAGGGCGATGACCGGGATACCGACCGCCATCACCCGGGCGATGCCCGTCAGGGACAGGCGCAGGATGTGGTTTTCATGAAGGCGCCGCAGCAGGGTTCGCTCGATCAGAGAGTAGGCAAGCCAGGAGGCGAGGAAGGCCGCCGGCACGTCGAACAGGGGGATGAGCGGCTCCGCCTGGCGGGAGACGGCAACGAGCGCCGCCGTCGTCGCAAGAAATACCGCGTTTCCCTTCACCCACTCCGTGATGGTGGCGTGGTCGCGCTCGGGATCGGGCGCCGTCACGCGCATGCCGTGAAGGGTGCGGCCGATCCCGAAGCAGATCAGCAGGGTCAGCAGGAGCTGCGCCGCAAGGCCGGTGGATAGCTGACGGCCCGTTGCCGCGAGACGCTCGAGGATACCGGCCGGAACGGCACCGACGTCGGCGATGATCGCCCTGACCAGGCCGGGCCGGGGTCTGAAACGGCTGCGCGCAAAGAGTCTCCTGTCCTGTTCCGCGTCGATCGCGGACTGGATCGTCTGTTTCACGGAGAACGCCTGCCGGATCAGGGCGTCGTAGCGCGCGTTCTGTTCGTTCAACGCCTGGAGTGCGGCCTGGAGATGCCCGAGCTGCTGCCGGCGGAGCCTCGCCTCGTCACGCGCCGCTGCAAGATGTTTTATAACGAATAACGGCAGGAGGGCTACAGGCCGGCGGAGCCTCGCCTCGTCACGCGCCGCTGCAAGAGCGGCACCGGCGCGGCCACCCGCCTTCTCGGCCTCGGCGAGCGCCTGCTCGACGATCAGGCGTGTGGAACCGAGCAGCTCGATCCGCTTGGCGACAAGCGCTTTTTCATTCTGGTATTCGGTCAGGGCCTGGTCGAGCCGCGGCAGCCATTCCGTGCGACCGAGGGCAACAATGGTGCCGGAGCCGGTTCTCGCCGTCTCGACCTGCTGCTCGATCTCCTCGAACAGGGCGGTATCCCGGGCCGCCCGTCCCCGCAGATCGTGATGCCGTGCCTGTTCGGCCAGGGCATCCTTCTGGGACAGCAGAAGCTCGCGCTTCGAGACGAGCAGGAGCTTGGTGGCGACGCTCGAGGCGCTGGCCACAGACTCCTCGGCCAGATCCCGGTCGACGTCCTGAAGCTTCCGGTCGAGGGCCTCGATCTCGCGGCGCGCAGCATCCGCAGCTTCCTGCGCGGCCTGCGCCTCGGTTTCCATCGTCTGGCGCCGGACAGTCTCTTCGTGTCGCCGGATGAGAAGGCCGATCTTCCCGTCGAACTCCTCATACCGTGCGATCACTTCCCGCAACGCCTTCGCGCGGTCATCGACGGCCGCGAGACGGTTCTTGGCCCCCGCCGCGAGACGTTGCAACTGCCGGAGATACTCCTCGCGGGTGGTGATCAGCTCGTCGAGAAGGGATTTTTTGCGGATGACGAGCTCCCGGGAAAGCGCCGCGGCCCCACCGGCCTCGAGGGCCTGGAGGCGCTTCCGGTGTTCCTCGAGCAGGCGTGTGCACTCGCCGAGTTCGAGTTCGGCCGATGAAAGTTCCTGCCCGAGCTGCCGGGCCTTGGCCTCGAGACTGGCAGTCTTCGAGAGGGCGATCTGGCGTTTCGACTGGATCAGCTTCTGATCGAGCCGTGCCGATTCCAGGCGGGTGCGGCTCTTCGCCGGAAGAACCGGTTCGGCGTGCGAGGAGACAAGCCCGTCGAGTGCCTTCCGCTCCGCCTCGGGATCGACCGCATCGGCCGGATCGAGGCTGGTCGAGGCGATGGCATCGGCCCGCGCCTTCGTCCGAGCGAGCCGCATCCCGACCGCAACGGCCGTGAGCTCATACGTCTCGAGTTCCCGGTCGGTCCGGAACCCCTGCGCCGCCGACGCCTGCGCCTCCCCGGCGAGAGCCTCGGCTGCCGTGGCGGGAAGAACGGCGGAAACGGACGGCGTCGCGGTTTCCGGGCCGGCAATCCCCCTGGCCGTAACGCTGCAGGCCAGGATGATCAGAACACAAACCGCCATCAGCCATCGTTTGTTCACGCCTCTTCTCCTGTCGCGGTGTCATTCGCATCGCATCCCACCGCGGCTTGATGCGATGGGAAGCCCATGTTACAATGCTCCGGAACGACGCGCAAGAGACGCATGTCTTTCCTATGCAAGGAGATATAATATGGGTTTGAATTTTTCAGAACTCATCGTGATCCTCGTCATCGTGCTGATTCTGTTCGGGCCCGGCAAGCTTCCCGAGATCGGAAAAGCCCTCGGACGCGGCATCCGCGAGTTCAAAAAGGCCCAGAACGGCCAGCCCGACGACGAGCCGAAATCCGGCGACTCCGGCAAGGACGGCAACTGACCCATGCGCAACCCGTTCCGAACCGCGCTTTGCCGGCTGCTGCTCGTTCTGGCCCTCTCCCTCGCCGGTCTGCCGTCCGGCGCCGCCCCCGGCGACGCCCCCGAAACCGTGCAGCAGTATAAATACGCGCTCGGCCTGATCCAGCGCAAGCTCTATGAAGAGGCCGACCATATCCTCTCCCGCATCAACTCGGACCCGACCCCGTTTTCGAACCGTGACGCATCGATCTTCTGGCAGGCCGAGTGCCGCTACCGCTCCCAGAATTTCCGCTCCGCCATCGCCCTGTATTCCCAGTTGCTCGCGGATTATCCCCAGAGCAGCTTCCGCAACCGCGCCGCATACGGGCTTGGCTGGGCTCATGCGAAAGACAACAATCCCAAATCCGCGATCGAGGCGTTCGGCCTCGTCCAGCCCTCCGACCGCCAGCTCTGGATCGACGCGCGTCTGAAATCCGGCTTCCTCATGGTCAAATACGGCATGGGCCCCGAAAAGATCGCCCAGGTGTACGAGCAGCTGCTCGCCGAGAAGGATCTCAAGCCGGCCCAGCGCCAGGAAGCCCACCTCCAGGCGGGCATCGTGCGATTCAACCAGAGCCTCCACGAACAGGCCATCACGCACTTCCAGGAGGCGCTCCCCCTTTCGGCCGAAGACCAGAAGCCCGGCGTCGCCTTCTACCTCGCCGAATCGTTTTTCCGTCACAAGCAGTATCCCGAGGCGATCACGCAGTATGAGTCGATCATCGCCTCCTCCCCGCGCAAGGACCTCCAGGACAAAGCCGTCTACTCGCTCGCCTGGTGCCACATCAAGAACGGCAAGCCCGAAATGGCCCTGCCGCTGTTCGGCAGGCTGGCCGACGATCCCACCGCAACCGTCCGTGCCGAAGCCATCCAGAACCTCATCGATCTTTTGATGAACCTGCACCGGTATCAGGACGCGGCCAACCGCATGAAGCAGGCATCCCAGATCCTCTCCGGTGACAAGGCCCTCGAGATGGAGTATATGCGGGGTCTCGCCCTCTCCCGCCTGGGCGAGTATCAGCAGAGCCTCACGGCGTTCCAGACGTTCATCAAGTCGCATCCGAAGCATGTCCGCAGCGAGGACGCCCGCTACCAGTCCGCGCTCGTGCGCATCTCTCTGGGAAAGTATCGCGAAGCCCTCGACGACCTCTCCCCGCTCCTGCGCCGCGAGACAACGCCGGCCGTGCGCGAAAAAGCCCTCTACCGCACCGGCGAATGCTATTTCAACCTGGGCAACATCACCTCGGCCCGTGAAACCTTCGAACGGCTGATCGCCGACTACCCGCAGGGCACGGCGCGCATGGACGCCCTGTTCCAGCTCGGGGAAATCGCCTACCAGTCGGGGCGCCATGCGGATGCGCTCGAAGCCTTCACGACCATTGGGAAAGGCACCACGGATCTCGCTTCCCAGGCCGTGTTCCGTGCCGGCGAGGTGCTGATGAAAGCCGGCCGGTATCCCGAAGCCGTGAAACAGTTCGAGGAGTATCTCACGCGCTTCCCGAAGGGCTCCCTCCGCGAGGATGCCCTGTTCAAGACCGGCCTCTGCCAGATCGAACTCAAAGACCCCGCACAGGCCCTCGTCGCGTTTTCCCAGCTCCGCGACTCGACCGGGTATTTCCGGCAGGAAGCGCGGTTCCAGATCGGGGAGATCTCGCGCCAGCTGGGCAACCACCCGCTCGCCATCCAGCAGTACAAAGCGATCATCGCCGAGGAGCCCACGAACCCGATCGCCCCGCGCGCCCGCCGCGCCGTCGGGATCAGCCTGTTCCTGATGAAGGATTACGCGGGCGCCGTCGAGACCTTCGAAGGCATCCTCAAGGATTACCCGGCGACGGACGTGACGATTCCCGAGACCCGCCTCTGGCTCGGCCGCTCCCTTCTGGCCCTCGACCGGACCGACGATGGGATCAGCGAGCTGCTCAAGATCCCCGTGATGTATCCCAAATCCCCGCTGCACGCCGATGCCTATGCCGAAGCGGCCCGCGGCTACCACAAAGCCGGCCGCCGGGACAAGGCGAAACGGATGTGGGCCGAGGTCCTCCGGATCCAGCCATCCGGCCCCCTCGCGGACGAGGCCGCCGCCTACAAGCCCTGAGAGGCTCTTCCGGCCCCCGTCCCTCCTCCACCGGCAGCACCCGCCCCCCGGCTTCGTCCGGGGGGCTTTCACACCTCTGAAGATCCGCTCCGGATGGGGCTTTCCATGAGAGGTCAGGATTTGGCAGCCGGATGCCGATAGGGAATGCAGATAAGAAAAAATTGTCCGGAGGGAACCATGCGCTGGAAAACTGTTGGAGTGATGATGGCGATCCTGGCCTGCTGTCAGCCGGCCTCGGCAAAGGACACCTACGACATGGGCCAGGTCCAGGTCGTGGGGAAGGATGCGCAGTCCGACGCGTTCGCGCCGAATCCGCAGGACATCTCGATGTCGATGGGGGAAAAGGACACGCCGCTTCCCGACCTGCTGCCCGAGCAGGCCGAGCCCGAGGCGCTTCCCCTCGTGGAAAAGGCGTTTCCGATCTCGGCGCCCCGCGCCAAAACCGACGAGGTGAGCCTGGCCATCGGCCGGGGCGGCAGCGGGACCCAGGAATACATCCTGCGCGGGAAGGGCAGCTACAATGGGTATGTCGGGGATATCCGGCTCGAACGCTCGTTCCACGACGGTTTCAACTCGTTCACCGATGACAAGAAGTATGCGGCTCATGCCGCGATCACCTCGCTCGGCGAGGGCAGCTACGAGCTGACCACCTTCGGCGACCTCACCGGGGAGACGTTCGGACAGCGCGGCTGGCGTCATCTCCCGACGCCCGACGCGAAGATCCGCGACACCGTCCGCTCGATCTCGGCGAAAGGCCATGCGACCCTTTCCGACGGCGCTTTCTTCCAGGCGCGCGCCCGGATCGACTCGGCCAACCGGATCGCCGAGAACTCTTCGATCTCGTATGAGGAAGACGATACCCTGTTCTCTTCCGAGGTCGAGGCCGAGTACCAGACGGATCTTCGGCCCAACCTGAAGGGGAAGGCCGGACTCGAGCTCAAGAAGGCCTCATGGAGCCCCGAGAACGCGAACGAACAGGATCTGACCAAGCGCTCGATCGCCGTATCCGGCGAGTTCGACTTCAAGGGCCGCTCGTATCTCGAGCTGGGCCTCAAGAGCATGGGCCTGATGGGGCGCGACCGCACGGCCCCCTTCCTGCGGTATGACTACCGCTGGGCCAAGCCCTGGCAGTTCATTCTCGACTACGACGAGCGGCTGCAGAACGATGATCTGATGAAGATCTTCATGCCGCGCCGGTATGTGGCGACGGCGGATCTGAAGGCCTCGCACCTGAAGCGCACGTCCGGCACGATCAGTTACCGCTGGCAGGATGACACGACGTTCGGCCTCGAGCTGTTTTCGGAACGCGAGAACGATGCGATCGAGTATACCGACGAGTATCTTCCGGGGCGCGGCCTGCTGGCCTCGACGCTGCGGTTCGTTCCGACCGCCCGCCGGACCGGAACGAAGATCAAGGGCAGCTTCAAGCTCGACGACCATTTCACGCTGCGCGCGGCCACGACGTTCCAGACCCCGAAGAACGACGATACCGGCGCCCGGCTCTCGTATGAAGCGAAGCGGCTGCTCGACATCTCGTTTTCCTATCAGAATAGCCGGTGGGAAGGCGAGTTCTCGCGCCAGGCGATGTTCGACCGGATCGCCTACATCCCGGTCGCCTCCGTGGACGCCGGGGATTACAGCCGCTCCGACCTGACGCTCAAATACAAGGTCACCCCGCAGATCCATGCGTATGTGAAGATCAAGGATCTGTATGACGAAGCGAAAAGCATCCGCTACGCGGTTCCGGAAGAGGGGCGTGTGTCTCTCGCCGGCATCGAAGCGCACTTCTAGGAGGCAGCCATGTTCAGCAATCTGTTCATCGTCGACGTTTTCGTGAAGGGCGGCCCCGTGATGGTGCCCATCATGCTGTGCAGCGTGATCGGCGTTGCCATCATGATCGAGCGGGCACGGTTCTACCTGCGGCGCGCGAACGGCGCCGAGCAGTTCATGGTCCATGTCCGCAGCGCGCTTGCGGCGCGGGATTACCTCGAAGCCATCCGCATGTGCCGGAAGGAGACGCACCCGCTCGCACGTGTTATAGAGGCCGGTATAGATCGCCTGGATCTGCCGAAGGATGCCCTGCTCGACGTGATGCGCCAGGAAGCGCTGCGGCAGATGAAGCGGTACGAGCACAACACCGGCATCCTTTCGACGATCGCGGCGATTTCCCCGCTGCTGGGCCTGACCGGCACGGTCACGGGCATGATCTCCTCGTTCAGCATCATCTCGACGATCGGCATCGGCGACCCGACCGCTCTCGCCGGCGGCATCTCGGAAGCCCTGTATACGACGGCTGCCGGCCTGTTCATCGGCATTCCGGCCCTTGCCGCCTTCAACTGGTGTGAAAGCCGGATCAAGGAGTTCGAGGAGCAGGTCGAGTATTACTCGCTGGATCTCGCGAACAACCTGGCGCTCTCGGCCAGCACGCCGGAGGGACACCGTGAAAAAGCTGCTGCCTGAACGGCGCCGCGAGAAACCCCAGATCGTCGTCACGAATCTGATCGACGTCATCCTGCTGCTGGTCTTCTTCTTCATGATCACCAGCTCGTTCGCGAACGATGCGAAAAAGCTCCCGGTCGAGCTTCCCAAAGCCTCGTCGGGGGCCGCGATCGAGGGTGAGACACTGTCGATTCAGGTCGACCGCGAGGGAACCGTGATGCTGTCGGGCGCGAAGATCGACGATGCCGAGCTTGCGGCGCGCGTCACGGAGTATGTCACGGGCGACACGAACCGGCCGGTTCTGCTCGAGGCCGATGAGGGCGCGAATTACGGCATCGTGATCCAGGTTCTCGACAAGATCCGCATCGCCGGCGGTGTGAACGTCGGACTTTCCACGAAGAGTGTGACGAATGGAACGCGCTGAACAACAGGCATTGCCGTTGCTGCAAGAGGAAGGGACCGAGGAGTTCAAGGTCTCGATTCTTCTGCACGCGGCACTGCTTCTCTTCATGACTGCCTGGGTGGCCTGGCGAAGCGTCATCGCCCCGGCCCTGCCCGTCATCCACCAGGTCCGCCTCGTCGGGCCGCTGGTGACGGCCAAACCCGGCTCGGGGCGGGTTCCCCTGCCCACGCCCGCGTCGACGCTGCGCAGCGGCACCAGCACGAAGCTGTCGACCGGCCTGACCGGTCCGAAACGGCCGGCCGCCCGGGCCCGGAAGAAGCACAGCCCGACGCTTGCCGGTCCGAATCGCACCAAGCCCGTCAACAAGCCGGGCGAGCGCGCGAAGCCGGGCAAGGTCGATCCCGTCAAGACGACCGAGGTCCAGCCCGCCGTCGTCCAGGCGGGGCCGGACACCTCGCGGGATCGGCGGCCGACCTTGCAGCAGCCGAGTTTCGACCAGGTGAGCGTCTTCTCGCCGGATGCGGCAGCCCCCTCCCCCATCACCTCGCCGATCGCCGGCCTCGAGCTTGGCGACCCGATCGACACGCCCGAGCCGGCCGACGAGATGAGCGGCCCCCTCGAAAGCGGCGCCGGGGACGAAAAGAGTTCTCCCAGCGGCAACCCCGATTCCCAGGCCGATCCGGGCGGCGGCGACGTCGCAATCGCCGGCATCGAGTCTCTCGGCGGCGGCACGGAGCGCTTCGAACCGCCCCGCATCATCAGCCGCGTGGTTCCCGATTACCCCGACTGGGCACGGCGCCAGGGCGTGCGCGGCCAGGCCGTCTACAAGGTTCTCATCCAGGAAGCCGGCACCGTCGGCGACGTCATGACGCTCAGCTCCACGATCGACCCGCGCCTCGCGATCGTTGGCTCCCAGTCCCTGCGCCGATGGAGGTTCACCCCGGTGCTCGTGAACGGCGAACCCCGCGAAACCTGGGTCCAGATCACCGTCCAGTTCACCCTCAACGGCTGACATTCTCTTCAAACCAGCCCCGCCGGCCCAGCGCCGGCGGTTTTCTTTTGGACGGGTTCGCCCCTATCCTCCGGGAGCCTTCCTGAGGTAAAATGCCTCTCGCTTTTCATCTTCGAATATCTTGGAGGATTTCACCGATGCTGCGTTTCGCCGCGTTCAGTTTCCTGTTTTTCGCCGCTTCCGCCGTCATGGCGCAGATTCCGGCCGATGTCAAACTCGAGAACAAGGACAATCCCGTCGTCAAGGTCACGACCGACGCCGGCGAGGTCTGGCTCGAACTGTATCCCGATGTCGCCCCGAAGCATGTCGAGAGCTTCCTGACCCTGATCGCGAAGGGCTTCTACAACGGCCTGACGTTCCACCGCGTCGTTCCCGGTTTCGTGATCCAGGGCGGCTGCCCTCTCGGCACCGGCACCGGCGGCCCCGGCTACACGCTTCCCGCCGAGTTCAGCAAGCGGCAGCACAAGAAGGGCACGCTGGCCATGGCCCGCACGATGGATCCCAACTCGGCCGGCAGCCAGTTCTATATCTGCCTCGACGCCATCCCTCATCTCGACGGCCAGTACACCGTGTTCGGTCAGGTCGTGAAGGGCCACGAGGTTCCCGAGAAGGTGAAGCAGGGCGACAAGATGCAGATCGCGATCGTCCAGGGAGCCCCGAAGAAGTAACTTCCGGTGCAGCTTCCGACCTCTTCAGCCGATATACAGGTTGGACTGAATTCGTCGGAGGTGTGCGATGGATGGAATCATGAAGGAACTCGAACAGCGCCTGATGCGTGAAGTGCCCCTGGCACCGTTCACGACGTTCCATATCGGCGGCCCTGCCCAGTTGTTCCTCGAAGTGCGAACCGAGGCAGAGCTGACGGCGGCCGTCCGGTTGGCCCTCTCGAAATCCGTCCCCTGCTTCCTGCTCGGGGGCGGTTCGAACCTCGTCGTCTCGGATCAGGGCGTCGAAGGCCTCGTGATCCGGAACCGGGTCTGCGAAGGGAATCTCGTCGACGCGGCTTCCGGGCTGCTGACCGTCTCCTCCGGCCACCCGCTGTGGGATGTCGTTCAACTCGCGCAGCGCAGCGGGCTCACCGGATTCGAGACCCTCGCCGGCATCCCCGGCACGGTCGGCGGCGCCATCTACGGAAACGCCGGCGCGTATGGGAAATGCATCGGCGATCTGCTCGCCTCCGCCGACATCCTCGATCCGACCACCGGGGAGGTCCATCGCGTCGAGCCCTCGTTCTTCGAGTTCGGCTACCGCACCAGCAGCCTGAAGCGCCGGCCCGGCATCATCCTGCGGGCCACCTTCCGGCTCACCCAGGGCGATCCGGCCGCGATCCTCGCCCAGATCAACGACATCCTTACCCAGCGCCACTCCAAGCATCCCCCCATCGAAGTGGGCTGTGCCGGCTCGTTCTTCAAGAATCTCGACCCCAACCCCGGTGAACTCCGTCGCCGGGCCGCCGGGGAGGTTCTCGAGAAGGCCGGGGCGAAGGAGATGGTCGTAGGAGGCGCGAGCGTCTACACGAAACACGCGAACTTCATCGTGAACTACGGCAAGGCCTCCGCCGCCGACGTGCGCACCCTCGCCTCGCTGCTCAAGCGCAAGGTCCAGGAGATGTTCGGCATCGAACTCCACGAAGAGGTGTTGTACGTGGGCCGCTGATCCCCGCTTCGTATCCGCTGAATCCGCCGCGACCCGCGGCGGATTTTTCTTATATCACAAGATATTTTTGTAACCGCCCGACGCCCCGTCGTATCATACTCGATGATGAACGACGGTGAGCGGGTCGCACTGGCCCGGCAGGGCCGGCCGGAAGGGTTCCGCAGCATCTGGGAAGCCTACGGCCGGTACATTCACACCCTCGCCTTCCGCATGCTGAGGGACCGGGCACTCGCCGAAGACGCCGTTCAGGAGACGTTTGCCGCAGCCTTCCGTTCGATCCGGGAGTTCCGCGGGGACAGCCGGCTGAAAACGTGGCTGTACCGGATCGCCTACCACGAGGTGCTCCGTGTCCGGGAACGGCACCTGCGTGGCGGGGGCTCGACGGAGCTTCCGGAAGATCTCCCGGCGTGCGACTCGGCTCACGCAGATCTCGAGGCCCGCCTCGACGTGCGGGCCGTCCTCGACCGGCTGCCGGAGCGGGATCGGGCAATCCTGATCATGGCCTACTGGGACGACCTGAGCTGTGCCGAGATCGCCGATGTCCTCTCGATCACCGCAAACAACGTCAAGATCCTGCTGTATCGGGCCAGGATAAAATTCGCCGGCCTGTGGCCTCGGGCAGACGAAGCCCGGCAAAAGGAGGTTGCGTCATGACCATCACCTGTGCGGTGTTCCGCCAACGGCTCGAACCGACGGAAGTGGGCCGGCGGCGTCCGGATGGCGCGGTCCAGCCGGAACCCGATGCCGCAACCCTCGAGCATCTCGCGACCTGCCCCGACTGCCTCGGCTGGCTCGACCGGGAAATCGCCACCCCGCCGTCCGGCCTTCGACCCGCATTCTGGGAAGCCCTTCCTACAGGTGTCGATGTCCGCATGCCCACGCCGACCGCTCCCGGCTCCACCCTCTTTCACCGGCTTTCGCTGCTTCTGACGGGTGTCGCCGCCGCCTTCGCGCTGTATCTGCTCACCGTTCGCGGTATTCCCCAGCCCGCGCGGCCGATTCCCACACCGGCGGTGGAGACCCTGTCGTTCCTGCTTCCCGAGGAGAAGCCCGGGGCGCCCTTCAGCTTTCTCGAACCGGCCCAGGAATACTCGTTCGTAACCAGAACCGAAACCGACGACTCTCACTCATGGACGTTTCTCGACCAGGATTCATCATTCTCATTCATCGAGGATGAAAACGACAAGGAGGAGTTATGGGAAGATCATTCACGTGGATAGCCTGCTTCGTTCTCTTGCTGACGCTCGCGTTCGGCGGTGCCGCCTGGACGCAGGAGCCTCCGTCCGAACCCCAGCCGGGTGACGCGCCGCCCGAGATGATGGGCCCCGGCGGACCGGGGATGGGGCCTGGCGGCCGGATGGGCCCGGGCGGTCCCGGCATGGGTCCCCGCGGCCGGAAGATCGATCCCGAGGAAATGAAGAAGATGGCCGCGATGCGCACGACCGCCGAGGCCTACAAGAACCTCGCCAACCTGTATCGCGAGCAGGGCAAGACGGATGAAGCCGTGGCCCAGCTCAAGAAGATTCTCGATCTGCACGCCTCGGTCACGGATCCCGATATGAAGCGCCGCGTCGCCGACCAGATCGGCCGCGTCTACAACGAGATCGGCGAGATCTACCTCGAGAAGGGCAAGACCGCCGAAGCCGAAGCGATCCTGAACGAAGGCGTCGAAAAAACGAAGGCGGAAAACCCCGAAGTCGCTTCCCGCATGATGCTCCAGCTCGGGAATATGTTGCGCAAGGCCGGCAAGACCGCCGAGGCCGAAAAGGCGTTCCAGCGGGTCATCGAGCTCAACTCGGGTGCGCTGACCGCCCCCAAGAAGTGATCTGATCCAATTTCGCAGCCAACACCCCGGAACATCGGTTCCGGGGTGTTGTGTCGAACGTGCTATACTCGGATCGAACCGCATCCCTCACGTATTGGAGGAAGGCATGCCGAACGCAATACCGAAAAAGCCCATTCAGACGGGCCCCAAGAGCGGCTACTCGGCCGAGATCCTGTGCCGCCAGCTGCACGCGTTGTATGATCTGCTCGACAAGCGGCGCGAGGAGATCCTCGCCGACCCCGCCTACAATCCCGACAACGACGAGCTGATCCAGGAAATGGACCGCATCGTCCGACGGATCGCGCTGATCCGGGAATGCTTCGAAGAGTTCTGCCCGAGCTGAGGGAAGAGGAGGATCACCATGGTGTCCCAATCGGTTCTCGTCACCGGCGGTGCCGGTTTCATCGGCTCCCATGTCGCGCGGCATCTGGTCGGGGCCGGGCACCGGGTGGTGGTCGTCGACGATCTCTCGGGCGGGTTCCCCGACAACGTGCCCCAGGGCGCGCGGTTCGTCGCGGGTGATGCCGGAGACTCGGGGCTAATCGAGCGGCTGTTCGAGGAGCACCGGTTCGATCAGGTGTTCCATCTGGCGGCCTATGCCGCCGAAGGCCTGTCCCATTTCATCCGTAGTTTCAACTATACCAACAATCTGCTCGCCAGCGTCACGCTGATCAACGCGGCGGTGCGGCACCAGGTGAAAACCTTCGTCTTCACCAGCTCGATCGCCGTCTACGGGCGCAACCAGCTCCCGATGACCGAGGAGCTGACGCCGCAGCCCGAAGACCCGTACGGCATTTCCAAATACGCCGTCGAACTGGATCTGCGGGCGGCCCACGAGATGTTCGGCCTCGACTGGATCGTGTTCCGGCCGCACAACGTGTACGGCCCCAACCAGAACCTCGGGGATCCCTACCGGAACGTGATCGGTATCTTCATGAACCAGCTCATGCAGGGGAAGCCGCTGACGGTGTTCGGAGACGGCACCCAGACCCGCGCCTTCAGCCATATCGACGACGTCGCACCCATCATAGCGAATAGTATAGATATCCCCATGGCCCGGAACCAGGTGTTCAACATCGGCGCCGACCGCCCCGTTTCGGTAAACGAGCTGGCCGGCGCCGTGATGGCGGCCATGGGCTTGCACGGCGAAGTGGGGCATCTGCCCGCCCGCAACGAGGTCGTCCATGCGTATGCCTCGCACGAGAAGGCGCGCCGCGTATTCGGCATCACGACGGAGCCCGTCAGGCTCGAGGACGGGCTCGCCGGCATGGCCGCGTGGGCAAAGCGGGCGGGTGCACGGACGGGCAAGCCGTTCGAAGGGGTCGAGATCGAGAAAAACCTGCCGCCTTCGTGGCAGAAGCTCCTGAAGCGCTGACCGCGCGGCCGCCCTTGCCGGAACGGGCGCTCAGGGTTTCGGCTTCGCGTGGTGCCCCGGTCCGGAGGGCACCGTCGGCCTGGTGCGGCTCATCTCTTCGACCGTCTTGAGCGGGGAGACGCCGGTCCGGATGAACTCGGCGGGCTGCCCGGGCCTGGGCCGGATGCCCCAGAGCGGCTTGAACGCTCCGGCGCGGAGCGAATACCGCATGTCGCTGATGACATCATCGTGGTCGGGGGCGAACGCAACGAAGCCGTCGGCGAAGGCCGAGAATTTTCCGACGTCGGCCCGCATGCGCTCGTCGAACGACGGATCATCCTGCGGAGGCAGGGTGAACAGCGGCACGGATGCGGTTTCCCCGTTCACCGCGGCCCCGATGAACGGCGTTTGGATCTCGTCTGCAACGAGGGTGTCGCCGGCGCGGTAGATCGACCGCCAGCGAGTGATGCTGAACAGCATCGGCGTCGTCCGGCCGTGCTCGATCACATGGCCGCGTTCCTTCGCGAGTTTCTGCTGGAGTTCGAGAGCCCGGTCGCGCTGATGCCAGCCGAGGGTGAGCCAGGCGACGGCGAACACCAGCCCGACGGCAGCGGCGAGCGGCCGGGCCGGCCGGAAACTCCAGACCAGCGCGGCGAAAAAGAGCGCCAGCAGCATCGGGTCGCAGATCGACACGATGTCGATGGCAAAGCGACGGTCGGTCAAGGGCCAGAGCAGCAGCGTTCCATAGCTGGTGCAATAATCGACGAACAGATGGCCGAGATAGATCACGGCAGAGGCGAACCAGAGGCTTCGCCACCGCTCGCGATCCTCCTTCCAGAAGAAGAACGGCAGGATCGCGACGAGCGCCCCGAGCGGGGCGACGAAAACGCTGTGGGTGAAGTGGCGGTGGAGCAGCATGCCGTCGAGTGGGCCATCGCCCAGGCTCCGGAACAGGACATCGGCATCCGGGAAGGTGCCGGCAATGACGCTCAGCAGCAGACCCCGGGCGCCCGAAAGGGCGGGAAAGGCGGCACGCGCGATCGTCGCGCTCATCAGGGTGTGTGTGACGGGATCCATGTATCCACTCTAAGCGGCTTCGGTCCCGCGGTCAAGGCCCCGGCGTCCACGGCAGACCCTGCCCCGTGACGCTGCCGGAAGGGGCTCGACGAACGAAGGTGTGCTATAGTCATCCGCAACAGATTTCCCAACCATGGAAAGGAACCGTCATGTCTGCTGAAACCTGGAAATTCCCGAAGGAGTTCTGGCTCGCCAACTTCATGGAGCTGTGCGAGCGCGCCGCCTACTACGGCTTTTTCATCGTCCTCACCCTGTTTTTGACCGACATCGTCGGCTTCTCCGACAAGGAAACGGGCGTCGTGGCCGGCGTGTTCTATGCGTTCCTCTATCTTTTGCCACCCTTCGTCGGCGCGTTCTGCGACAAGATCGGGTTCCGCAACGGTATGATCCTCGCGTTCACCCTGCTGACCATCGGCTACACCCTTCTGGGCTTTTTCCACGGCAAGCTCGCCGTGATCGGCATCCTCGGGATCCTCATGTTGGGCGGCTCGTTCATCAAGCCGCTGATCACCGGCACCGTCGCCAAAACGACGAACGAGGCCAACCGCGCCCGGGCCTACTCGCTGTTCTACTGGGTCGTGAACCTGGGCGCGTTCGGCGGCAAGACCGTCGTGCCCTATGTGCGCCAGGGCATGGGTCTCGAGTACGTCAACTTCTTCTCGGCCGGCATGTCGTTCCTCGCGCTGCTGTTCGCGATCTTCCTGTTCAAGAGCGTCGAGAACGAAGCCAAATCCGACAAGTCGGTCGGCGACGTGTTCACCTCGCTCAAGGCGATCTTCCTCTCGCCGCGGCTGATGGCCCTGACGCTGATCGTCGCCGGCTTCTGGATCATCCAGCAGCAGATGTACGCGACGATGCCCAAATACGTCATTCGCCTGATCGGCGACACCGCGAAGCCGGAGTGGCTGGCCAACGTCAACCCGATCGTCGTGGTGTTGTTCGTCGTGCCCATCACCCAGCTGATGAAGCGGTTCGCGGCCGTCTCCTCGATGCTGGTGGGCATGATGCTGATGCCCTTCTCGGCGCTCGCCATGGCCAGCTCGCAGTGGCTCGAGTCGGGCGTGTTCGGCATGCACCCCGTGACCGTGATGATGATCCTGGGAATCGCGATCCAGGGCCTGGCCGAGTGTTTCATCTCGCCGCGCTTCCTCGAGTATTTCTCGTTCCAGGCCCCGAAGGGCCAGGAAGGAGTGTATCTCGGCTTCAGCCACCTGCACTCGTTCTTCTCGGCGCTGGCCGGCTTCATTCTCTCGGGCTTCCTGCTCGACGCCTACTGCCCCGATCCGAAGACGCTGCCGGCGGGGATCTCGGCGGCGGAAAAGGCGGCCGTCTACGCCAACGCCCACAACATCTGGTTCGTCTTCCTGGCCATCGGCTTCGTCTCGGCCGTCGCTCTGTATATCTTCAAATATGTGACCGACCGGAACCCCGAGCAGGCTCCTGCCTCGGTCAAAGCCTGAACAATGATCCACAGATGGCGCAGATGACGCAGATATCCTGGACATCTCTCTCCCTTTTCTGAGAGTTTTCCGGAATATCTGTGTTCATCTGCGTCATCTGCGGATAATCCTTCGTACGGTCAGCCGAGGAGTTCGGTGCGGAAGGTTGCGATGTCCTTCTTTTCGAGGATCATCCCGAGCCGCTGATGCGGGCGGGCGTTCGTCCTGAACCATTCGATCACCTTGCGGGCCACGTCGAGCGCGGCCGCCTGGTCGAGATCGCGCACCAGCTCCTTCGACAGCCGCGGAACGGCGCCGCCGTTCCCCCCGACCACGACCCGCCACCCCTTCGGCATCCCCACGAAGCCCAGATCCTTGATGCACGTCTCGGCACACTGGTTCGGGCAGCCGCTGACGCCGATCTTGAACTTTCCGGGCAGCGGCATCCCGTGATACAGCCGATCGAGCTCCATGCCCAGCGAGAGGCTGTCCTGGAGACCCCGCTTGCAGAAGGTCGTCCCGGGGCAGGTCTTCACGCTGCGGATGCAGAGGCCGGTGGCAGCCCCCGGATCCATGGCGAGCGCCTTCCAGACCGGATCCACATCCTCTTCACGGATGCCGACGAGGGTGATACGCTCGGCGCTTGTGAGTTTGAGCGCCGGGATCTTGAAACGTTCGGCGACCTCGGCAAACTTCCTGAGGGTCTGGGGCGTCACGATCCCGCACGGGATATGTGGGGCAATCGCGTAGGTCGTCTTGTCGCGCTGGATGATCGCGCCTTTGTCTCCATCCTGCAGCATCGTCACTCCTCCTTGTCGGTCCTTCGCGGATCGCCTCGGGCTGTCCAGAGCCCGACACCGCCGAACCAGAACCAAGGATTCTAACAACGAACGTCCCGGACCGCAACCGTCGTCCTCGACAGGGCAGATGCCGGCAGGAGGCGCCCGCCCAGACCACGGGCGGTGAGAAGTCCAAGAATCCTTCACCTCCGTGACTTCCCGGGATCTTCGTCCCGGCCACCTGCTCCCGATCTCTTTTCCTTGCCCCCCGGTCGTGCTATCCTCGAGCGTCCCACACCGGGACGATCTCACCTCCGGGAGACATCATGACACCCAGCACCACTCTCGAAGCCCCCTTGGCGCCGTTCAGCATCCCGCGCGGCCGCCTATTCCCCATCATCGCCGGGGCTGCCCTGATCGCCCTCTGCTCCGGCATCGAGATTCCTCTCCGGCCGGTTCCCATCACCGGACAGACCTTCGGCGTGCTGTATGTCGCTGCGCTTCTCGGGCCCGTTCAGGGAACCGGTGCCATCCTGCTCTATCTGGCTGCCGGTATTGCCGGGCTGCCCGTGTTCTCGGGCGGCTCCTTCGGGTTGTATCAGCTTCTCGGCCCCACCGGCGGCTATCTCATCGGCTTCATCGCCGCAGCGGCCATCGTCGGCAGCTTGTCCGGCAGGCGGATCGGGGGCATCCGGCTCCCTCGCGGGATCGCCATGTTTCTCGGCATGCTCGCCATCTATGGCTTCGGCCTGCTCCGGCTCTCGGCGTTCATCGGGTTCGAACGCGCCTTCACGCACGGTGTTCTCCCGTTCCTCGCCGGGGATCTCCTGAAAGTCTTCCTGGCTTCCATGCTTGCGCCACGCCAGCCGGTATCCGATCCCGGGCGGTAGCCCACGCCTTTTGACAATGACCGCATCCTGCGGTAACATGACCCCGCCTCCACCGAGGCAAAACTTCGGAAAAGGAGTTCTCTCTCATGGCTATCAAGGTCGACAAGAGCAAATGCACCGGTTGTGGCGCCTGCGTTGGCACCTGCCCCGTCGAAGTTCTCGAAATCAAGGACGGCAAGGCCAACTACAAGGGCGACGGCTGCATCGAGTGCGGCGCCTGCGTTTCCGTGTGCCCCGTCGAGGCGCTCAGCCTGTAAGCGTAACACGCATTTCACGGCGAACGGCCGGGCATCTTGCCCGGCCGTTCGTGTGTCAATGCGCTCGTTGAGCGGTGTCCGTCACATCCCGCTTGCAGCAGGGGTCGGCGGCTCCGCATCGCCTCCACCGGTAGTTTCCCCCGCCGACGGCTCCCCGCCGCCTGCCTCGCCGCCTTCCGGCGGGTTCTGCGTCGGGAAGTCGGGGTTGTCCCCGGTTGGGAGAGCGGGATCCGCGGGCGGTTCCCCGGAGGCCGGGGGCTGATCGGCAGACGGCTCGCCGGTGCCGGGCTCCGCGCTGGCCGTGGCCGCGCCCGGCTGTGAGCCATCCATCGGCTGTTCTTTTTCCATCTTCTCGATATCGGCCGTGACCCGGTCAAAATCGGATTTCGCTTTCGCGAGTTCGCGGCGCTTCTGCTCGAGATCCTTTTCGAAGCGGTCTCTGCGCCGGTCATACCGATCGTCCTTCAGGGTATACCACAGGCGATTTGCCTTGTTGTACTCCTCTTCGAGGTTCTTGATCTCCTCTTCGAGCTGGGGAATGCGCGTGTCGAGCTGTTCCCGCTGCTGCGTCGCCTGAGCATACTGCGCGGCCCGGTTCTGGCTATCTTCGTTCTGGGCGGCCAGCCGTTCCTGCTTTTCCATTTCGGACCAGCCTTTGAGCCGCTCCTCGCGCATCTGGGAAGTGATCTCATCGCTCTGACGCTGGGTGGCTTCCTGCATGGCTTTCAGGCGCTCGATCAGGTTCGCGGTCTTCGTCTTGACCCGTTCTTCGGTGGCAAGGGAGAGCACTTTCTCATAACAGGCGATCGCCTTTGCCATGTCAGCGTAACAGACGGCCTGGACGAAGCCCATTCCCTCGAGGGCATCGAGATCGTCGGGAGAAGACTCGAGCTTTTTCTCGTATTTGGAACGCAGCAGCCCGATCAGACCTTTGTCGTCCTCCGAGAGGATGCCGCGGTTCATCCGGATCGCTTTTTCGTAGGTGGAGATGGCCTCGTCGGCCTTTCCCGTGGCTTTCAGGTCGATGGCCTGCTTGTACAGGAGTTTTGCGTCTTCCAGGGATTCATCCTGGGCGGAACAGATCATCGGCGACTGCCCGAACGCCACTGCCAGAACCGGCAGCAGGGCCAGCAGCCGCAAACGCCGCGCGAACTTCCGTCTCACATGCACCTCCCGGCTCCCCTGAGCAGGGGTTTCGTTCACTGTATCACACCCCGGCCGCCCCGACAAGAAACCCCGCAGCTCCGTCGGGTTGACACCGGCGCGGATGGGCGCTAAGATGAGCCCGTTTGCCAGACAGGCAACAGAAATACAGCACAAGGAATGGAACAGGAGAAGACGGGAATGTCCGACAAATTCAAGGTGCTCATCTCCGACTCGCTCGATCAGTCCGCGATCGATTTTCTGAAGAAGAACCCGGCGTTCGAGGTCACCTACAAGACCAAGATGACCCCGGAAGAGCTGATCAAGGAGATCCCGGCCTATCACGCCATCGTGATCCGCTCCGCGACCAAGGTCACACGCCCGGTCATCGAGGCCGGCACGAATCTGAAGCTGGTCGCCCGCGCCGGCGTCGGCCTCGACAACGTCGACCAGGTCGCCGCGAAAGAGAAGGGAATCGCGGTCCGTAACACCCCCACTTGCACCACCATTTCCGTCGCCGAGCTGGCGTTCGGACTGATGCTGTCGGTCGCCCGCAAGATGGGCCGTGCCAACATTTCGATGAAGGGCCAGGAATG
>JAKQOH010000152.1 GCA_029565415.1 Candidatus Rifleibacteriota bacterium
ACCTGGTAGCCGGTGCGCAGGTTGCCGGAGACATCCGTTGCGGCGATGTCGAACCGCCAGGGGGAACGGGTCGGATCGCCGGCGAGAGCGTCCTCGACGTACAGGGTGAATTTGGACAAGACGGGGATCAGGGCTGAGGTGATCTTGACCCGCACCGCATACTGATACTCTTCGGCGTATTCCGGCCCGTCGCTCTTTTTGTATTTGATCGTCACATACAGGTGGATGATGCCGGTTTTCTCGCGGGGATACTTGTCGAAGACGGGCTTGAAATCAGCCTGTCGGCCCTCACAGTCGATGTCATAGGTGAACTTGCCGTGATTTGCGAGGGGTGCGATCAGCTCATTGACGACATTCGACAGGTCGGGGGCACCGGTTTCGAGGGAGATGGAGGGAACGGAGCTGCGTGACAGGTCACCCATCTTGTCGAGGGGTTTCTGCAGATACTTGACCAGCGCGTGATCGGGCTGGAGAAGGATGCCGTGCTGCAGTTTCTGGACGGCGAGTCGGGCGAGGGCATGTGCCAGAACGCCCGTGATGCGTTGCTGGGCCTGGCGGTGGCCGGCCCGGCTCTGCATCAGCATGTATTTGATGAACCAGCCGCCGATGAGCAGGAGGGCAAACATCACGCCGCCGACCACCAGCAGAACGGAGCCGTTCCGGCTGGCGGCCGGCGGCGGATAGGAAGAGGCGTGGAATCGGGAGGAGGAAGTGCTCACATCGAGTCGGAATCCCTTCTCATCAGAAATCGTTGCGGGGGACGCTCTGTTTGTCCGTGCGGCTGGAGTCCGGGCGTTTGGGATCCGTGCTCAGAAGGGTCGATGTGGGCTTCTTGGCCGAATCGTCGTCGGAAACCTCGGCATACTCGGTCACGTCGATGTACGACGCATACACGTACCGGTCATTCGAACCCTCGAAGCTGATCTGATACCACTTTCCGGCCACATCCAGGATCGTGACCTGGGTGCCCTGCGGGATCGAGGTGATGATCGTGAAGTTCAGCCCTGGGCCTGTCCGGACGTTGAGGGCGGAACAGTTCACGGCTCCGCGGGACGGCACCTGGAGGGCCCAGAGGGAACCGGCCAGGAAGAAGATGGCCAGGACGATCGCTGGAACGGCATATCCGCGCATGGTTCGACTCCTTTCTCTCCGCCCGCGCTTCGATGAGCCGGGCTGTCTGATTTCTCCCCCTATCTACCGGGGAAAACGGGAAAAGTTACAGTTTTTTCTCAGAGGGTGACATCCCGGAGCATGCCGGCGGCATCCTCGGGCGGCGTCGGATTGATGTAGAAGCCGGACCCCCATTCGAACCCGGCGACGTTCGTGAGCTTCGGAATGATTTCGAGATGCCAGTGGTAGAAATCCCGGTAGGCATCCGAGCAGGGGGAGGTGTGGAGGACGAAATTGTATGGGATGCCGGGAAGCAGCGTTTCCATGCGACGGAGGGCCGTCTGGAGGATCGCCGCGAAGGCGTGGACGTGCTCGTTGTCGATATTCTCGAAAAACGGCTGGTGCGCTTTGGGTGTGATCTCGATCTCGAAGGGGAACCGGGAGGCAAAGGGGCAGAACGCCATGAAATACTGGTCCTGGGCGATGATGCGCGAAGCCTGCTCGGTCTCCTGGCGAAGGATATCGCAGAATATACATCTGTCGTGATAATGGTAATACTCCCGTGCCCCATCCAGCTCCTCCTCGATCCGCTTCGGGATGATCGGCGTGGCGATGACATGGGAGTGGGCATGGGAGAAGTTGGATACCCCCCGCCCGCTGTTTTTCACGATCATCATGTGCTTGAACCGGGGATTCTTCTTGATCTCGAGAAGCCGCTGCTTGTAGGCCCAGATGACCTCTCGAACCATATCGATAGGTATTGATTGCAGGGTCTGGTTGTGATTGGGGGTTTCAACCAGCACCTCGTGGATGCCGATCGAGTTCATCGCGTCGAACATGCCGATCCCTTCGCGGCCCGAATCGCCGGTCGGAACGAGGATCGGATCCTGGTCGGGTATGATCCGGACCCACCAGCCGCGTTCATTGGAAGCGGTTCCG
>JAKQOH010000187.1 GCA_029565415.1 Candidatus Rifleibacteriota bacterium
TGACGCGGAGATGAAACTGCGGACGACTCTCATCGGTGCCGGTGAACGCGAGAATGAAGGCACCCTGAAGGCAATCGTGAGCCCGTCGTTCAGCGCGGTACAGGACTCCCAGGTAGCCGAGCTCGTGTTCAGGTCGCTGAGTATGGTGGAACCCGAGCTGCGCATCATCAGGGCTGACATCACCACGAGAAGCACGTCGTTCGTGATCGGGATCGGGAAGCCCTTCGTTCCCCACGGTGACAGTAACGTCGGCGATATCTTTGGCGGCATCCAGCTGCAGAACTCAGGTGTCGGGTATTCCAGCATCTCTATGACGCTTCACCTGACACGGTTGATCTGCACGAACGGCATGACCGTCCCGCTCCGTGACGCCGAAATCCTCCGCCGCCGTCACACGTCCGGTTTGTCGATCGAGAGAATTCAGGAAGAGGTCGGCTCAAAATTCCTGGAGATCCCCGGGCAGTTACGTCAGGCTGGGCGCGTTCTACAGACCTCGCAGGCGGTCGTTATCAACGATGTCGAGGAAACGATCAGCCGGATTCTTCATCAAGCCCATCTCCCCAAAAAACTGACCGAACCGTTGATGAAGGCGTTCAATCGTGACCCACAAACCACCGCCTTCGGCATCGCTCAGGCGCTCACCGATTCCCAGACGCATACCGAACTCCAGGTTCGCCCTGAAGAGAAGCAGCAGCTCGAACATGCTGCCGGTCGCTTCCTCCAGGACATGACCCATATCAGCTGAAAATTTCCGCGCAACGACTCAAAAACCGGGGGTGGCACATGCTGCTCCCGGTTTTTTATTAAGGAGAATATACTATGGAAACATCACAAACCATCGGGAAGATCAGTGAAGCTCTCGCCAAGGCTCAGGGTATGATGAAGCCCGCTGTCTTCGATGCCAGCAACCCCCACTTCAAGTCCAGATACGCCACGCTGACCTCGATCATGGAATCCTGCCGCGCCGCCCTTTCCGCCAACAACATCGCTGTGGTTCAGGGAACCTCCATCGACACCGAGCTTCCCCTGCGTGTGTCGGTGACCACCCTTCTCATCCACAGCTCCGGCGAATGGATCAAAGACACCCTCTCCCTTCGCCCTGCCAAGGACGACGCGCAGGGAGCCGGTAGCGCGATCACCTACGCTCGTCGCTACTCGCTCGCCTCGCTGGTCGGTGTCGTCGCCGATGAGGACGATGACGCTGAAGCCGCCGTCGGACGGACCGACAAGCAGGCGAAACCTGGTTCGAAGAAGCAGCCCCTGGTAGTCGTTCCGAACTCAGATAGCCCTGTGAAAGCCTCCGATAAATCCGAGCCCAAGCCCCCTGTCCAGAATGGCCGCATCGCCAAGATCAAGGAGATCTTCGCCATCAGCGCCAAGCTCGGTCAGTCCCCGGAAGGTATGCGCTCTTCGATCGGTCGGCTTCTCGGTCTCGATCATCCGATCCGCGAATCCTCCGAAATCCCTGACGACAAGATCGACCTCATCGTAGAAACGTTCCGCCAGGAGTTTCTCGCTCGCGTCGGCAATGAAGGCGAGGTGAAAGCAGCATGAAGATCACCAACACCCTCGGGCTTCCGCCTGCCCTGGTCGCTGCGGTCACGAATGACCCCTACGATTCCGGAACATGTGACATCACGGTTACACGTCTCATAAGCCCTCCGCGCAAGGTTGCCCTTGAACGCCTCCATGCCCACGAAATCACCGAGGATGTCAGCGAGCGGTTGTTCTCACTGCTTGGTCAGGCCGTTCATGTCATCCTCGAACGCGCCGAGGTGGAGGCTGTCACCGAAGGGCGGTTATCGATCGAGCGGCAGGGATGGGTTATCTCCGGGCAGTTCGATCG
>JAKQOH010000216.1 GCA_029565415.1 Candidatus Rifleibacteriota bacterium
CAAAAGGGCATCGCAGGACGTAATGCCAGGGAAATAAGGAGCAGAAGGGCATCAAGAAGGAGGAACATCTTAATACCTCGATAGGGCGCGGGCGAAGGATGGGCCAAATGAAAAAGTCAAAGTGGGCCAGACCGGGTTGACGAAATCAGACCGGCTCACCCGCGACAGTCATTGGAACGACAAAGGCGAGGTCGACAACAGCCAGGAATGTTTCGCCATCATGCGTGTGATCGCCGAGGCGTTGAAGATATGCACCAACGACCTCCCCTCGGATGCGGGGAAACCGGATCTCGACGACCTCGTGCGCGAGCATTATCTCAAGATCAAGCCGCAATGTCCGGACGCAGGAGCCTACACTCTCACGGAGGACAAGCCCCGCTGCTCGATCCACGGCCTTCTCCCGACCAAGTGAACCACCAAATCCCCCTTTCGAGAGAACTTTTCACCATTCGGGACACACACCAGGTTTTTACGAGGTGTGTGTCCCGGATTTCCGCTTAGGGACTCCAGCAGTATGGCGTATACCCATAGGTTCACATGCACGACATTAAATCTCCGATGAACTCCCCGAACGGATGTCGAAAACCCGAACTGATGGCTCCGGCCGGTGACAGGATCAGCCTGCGGGCAGCAGTGCAGGCGGGCGCAGACGCAGTCTATTTCGGGGTCGGCACGTTCAATATGCGCGCCAACGCCGGGAATTTTCCGCTGCGCAGCCTTCGCGCGATTGTCGACGAGACGCATGATGCCGGCGCAAAGGCATACCTGACACTGAACACGATCATGCTGCCGAAGGACATGGCCAACCTGGACCGGACCGTCGCCGCAGCGGCAGAGGCGGGGGTCGATGCCGTCATCGCCTGGGATTTCGCGGCCATCGAGGCTGCCCGTCAGGCCGGCCTTGAAGTTTATATATCAACGCAGATGTCTGTTGCTAACACTGCGTCGATCCTCTTCTTCTTTCGGAATCTGGGCATCCGAAGATTCGTGCTGGCCCGGGAATGCAGCCTCGGCGACATCCGCTCGATCCGCCGTTCCCTGAAGCGGGAGCTTGGCGAAAAGGCGTCCGGAATCGAGATCGAGGTGTTTGCCCACGGCGCCATGTGTCTCTCGATCAGCGGCAAATGCCAGCTCTCGCAGTATCAGTTCGGGAAGTCGGCGAACCGCGGCGAATGCGGCCAGCCGTGCCGGCGGAAGTATCTGGTCACCGAGGCGCGGGAGGGATATTCGCTCGAGGTGGGCGATGAGTTCATTTTAAGTCCGAAAGATCTCTGCACCCTGCCGTTTCTCGAAAAGCTCCTAGCAGCAGGAGTGGACAGCCTCAAAATCGAGGGTCGGCAGCGCAGTGCGGAGTATGTCGTATCCGTGACGGGGGCCTATCGCAGGATCATCGATCTCTGGTATGAAAAACCCCGTTCGAAAGAGTTCAGCGAACGATTCGCCGCAGCCAAAAAGGAAGAGATGGCCAATCTCGAAAAGGTGTTCAACCGCGGCTTCTCATCGGGCTTCTACCTTGGAAAGCCTGTCTCGGAATGGAACCGCTCCGACGGGACGCAGGCCACGCATCGGAAGGAATACGTCGGGGAGATCGTGAACTACTTTAAAAAGCCCGCCGTGGCGGCTGTCAGACTTGACGGCGCCGGCATTTCCATCGGAGATGTCGTCATGGTTCACGGCCCCACTACAGGTGTCAGGGAAGCGGAAATCACATCTATCCAGGATGATTTTTGCCAGGTCGGGCACGCCGAAAAGGGAAAAACAGTTGGAATTCTATTTCCTAGCCCGGTGCGACCGCACGACAAAGTATATCGCATGATACGCATCTGCCATCGGTGACCAGTTCCACGAAATGCTTCACGGCACGAAATGACGCGCCGTTCAGGCTCACCCGTAGAAACCCGGGCCCCACATTAGATTTTTACGAGATGTGTGGCCCGGGTTTCCAAGTATTATCAAGGGTTGGCTCCTCGGAACTGGCGGAGGATACGTGGTAATTTCCCGAGGCAAGCAAAGACGCTAAAAAGTCGAAAGACCCGCTGATTCGGCGGGTCTTTCAGGAAGCTCCCAGAGAGGGACTCGAACCCCCGGCCCGCTGGTTAACAGCCAGCTGCTCTACCGGCTGAGCTATCTGGGAATGTGACGCTAGATTACCATACTTTTTTTCGGGTTGCAAGAG
>JAKQOH010000221.1 GCA_029565415.1 Candidatus Rifleibacteriota bacterium
TGTGGATCGACGGCCGGTTCCAGCACCTCCTCCCTCCCGGCAGATACGCCGTCTGGAAGCGGATGCGCGAAGTGCGCGTCGAGTGTGTGACCGTCGACGACCCGCAGTTCCGGCACCGGCTGCTCATGAAGATCACGCAGACGCCCGGCAGCGACGCCGTTCTTCGCACGATCCAGGTCGAGCAGGAGCAGACGTGTCTGTATTTCCGCGACGGCGCGTTCGTCGGCGAGCTCGGCCCCGGCCTGCACGCGTTCTGGAAGGACGCCGGCGTCGTGAAGCTCCACTGCGTCGACCGGCGCGAGAAGGTGCTCGACATGTCGGGCCAGGAGATCATCACGCGCGACAAGGTCACCCTGCGGCTGAACGCGATCGTCAGCTACCGCATCACCGATTCCCGCCGCGCGTTCGAGGTGTCCGAGGTGCCCGACCAGGCCCTGTACCGCGAGTGCCAGCTGATTCTGCGGACGGCTATCGGCGGCCGCAACCTTGATGATATGCTGAGTGACAAGGACACCCTGGCCGGCGAGATCGTCGGGCAGATCAGGGCGAAGGGCGAGGCGTTCGGGCTGGCGGTCATCCAGTTCGGCATCAAGGACCTGATCCTGCCGGGTGACATCCGCGAGCTGATGAACCGGGTTGTCGCAGCCCAGAAAGAGGCCGAGGCGAACCAGATCGTGCGGCGCGAGGAGACCGCGGCGACGCGGAGCCAGTGCAACGCGGCGAAGATGCTCGAACAGAATCCGGTACTGATGAGACTGCGCGAACTCGAGGTGCTGGAACGGGTCGCGAAGGATTCGAAGCTGAACCTGATTCTCGGTGAAAAGGGTCTGACCGAAAAGGTCGTGAACCTTCTGTAGGGAGGATCGTATGAAAAATATAACGATAGAAATAGACGGTTCGGCCGGGGAAGGCGGCGGCCAGATTCTCCGCTCGTCCCTGGCCCTGTCGATGTGCACGGGAAAGCCGTTCCGCATCGTGAAGATCCGGGCCAACCGGAAGAAACCGGGGCTGATGCGCCAGCACCTGACGGCGGTCATGGCTGCCCAGCAGGTGTGCGGCGCCGAGGTTGCCGGGGCGAAGATAGGCTCGGACGAGCTGACCTTCGCTCCCGGGCCGGTCGTGCCGGGAACTTACCGGTTTGCGGTCGGGACGGCCGGCAGCGCGACACTCGTGCTCCAGACGGTTCTGCCGCCGCTTCTCTGCGCCTCCGGCCCTTCGACTCTCCGCCTCGAGGGCGGCACGCATAATGCGTGGGCTCCCCCGTATCATTTCCTGGACAAATCCTTCTTCCCGGTGCTTCGTCAGATGGGGGGATGTATCGAAAGCGACCTGGAGGCGTGGGGCTTCTACCCGGCCGGCGGCGGCCGGATGCTGGTCAAGATCGTTCCCGTGGCGGGAAGGCTGCGTCCTGTCGAACTGTGCGACCGGGGAAGCCTGGTGCGGGTCGAGGTGACGGCGGCCGTTTCCCGCGTGCCGCGCGAGATCGCCGAGGACGAGTGCAGGCTGGTGCGTGGCGGAGCCGAGTTCCCGGTGGAGAAGTGCCGGAGCGAAACCGTCGATTCCCTGGGGCCCGGCAACGTGGCGATGCTGGCGATGGAGTTCGAGCGGGGAACCGCGTTCTTCACCGGCTTCGGCGAGCTGGGGGTGTCGCGACGGACGGTGGCGAAGGGCATCTGCGAGGCCGCGAACGCGTTCTATCGCTCCGGCGCGGCCGTCGAGGGGCATCTGGCCGACCAGCTGCTGATCCCGATGGTGCTGGCGGGCGGCGGCAGCTTCACGACCATCACGCCGACGCCGCACACGAAGACGAACATCGAGATCGTCCGGCGGTTCCTCGACGTGAAGATCCGCTCGAGCGAGCTGAAGAAGGGCGTTTGGCGGATCGAGGTGACCGGACCAGCCTCCGGAAAGGAGAACGACCATGGAATGGGTGAAGAATAAAACCGAGATTTCGAAAGATGCGCGGGTTCCTCTCAAATCGTGGTGTCCCGATCCCGAGGCCGAGGCGCTCGCCCAGGCGGCCAACCTGGCGGCGCATCCGTCGGTCTTCGCGCACGTGGCCCTGATGCCCGACTGCCACGTCGGGTACGGCATGCCGATCGGCGGCGTCATCGCCTGCCGTGACGCGATCATTCCGAACGCCGTCGGCGTCGACATCGGGTGCGGCATGGGCGCCGTGCGCACCACCGCGACCGTCGAACAGTTCCCCGATCTGTCGCGGATCAGAAAAATACTAGAAGCTATAAAATATCGGGTTCCCGTCGGCGAAGGGAATGGACATCGCCACCCCCAGCCCTGGAGCGGGTTCGAAAAATTCGAGGATGGCCTCGGGCGCGGCGGCCGGCCCGGCTGGATGGACGAGACCGGCCTGCATCGAGACCGGCTGAACCTCGGGACGCTTGGCGGCGGCAACCACTTCATCGAACTCCAGGCCGACACCGACGGCGTCATCTGGATGATGCTGCACTCGGGTTCGCGCAACCTCGGCTACCGCGTGGCGAACTACTACCACCGCCTGGCCCGGAGCCTCAACGAGAAGTGGCGCACCTCGATTCCCTCTCCCGACCTGGCGTTCCTGCCGCTCGACGAGCACGAAGGCGAGGCGTATCTCCGCGACATGAACTTCGCCCTCGCCTATGCCCGGGAAAACCGGCGGTGCATGATGGAGGTGTTCAAGGAGGTTCTCTCCCAGCATCTG
>JAKQOH010000004.1 GCA_029565415.1 Candidatus Rifleibacteriota bacterium
GCGGCATCGAGGAGGCCGGCCCGCACCTGCTCGGCGACGAGCGTGTGATCATTCGTGAGCTGGCGCATCTGACCGCCCCGAAGCAGATACGCGCGGGAGTCTCCCACATGGCCGAGAACCATCTGGCTGCCCACGATGAGCCCGGCGGTCATTGTCGTTCCCATTCCCTGGCACTCTGGATGCATCTTCACGTGCTGCCAGATGGCGTGATTCGCGTCGGAAAACGCGGCCTCGAGACTGGCCTGGCCGGTGCCATCGGGGTGCGCGCCCGAAAGCCACTGGCGCAACGAATCGGTCGCGATACGCGAGGCGACCTCTCCCGCCGCATGCCCGCCCATGCCGTCGGCAACCCCGAACAGGCAAGCCCCGGCCGTCATTGCCGGCTCGCGCCAGGGAGGGACCGCCAGAGGATTGTCTTCGTTGTTGCGTCGGACGAGTCCACGGTCGGACAAACAGGATATCTGCACCTGCGTGCCTTTCAATCAGCGTCTCTACTTCGGCGGCATTATACCCATCCTGTTCCGGATGGGTCAAGCTTGGGGAACGGGGGAAGAACGTATCTCCCCCGGTTCGGTCACGGCAGGAAACTCTTGACGATCAGGGCCACCCCGCAGAGCGAAACGATTCCGCCCGCCACGAGAAGCCAGAACACGCGGGATTCGGCATCCGCCACCAGCTCCTCTTCGGATTTCGTCGAGATGACGAACGTCACGTCACTTTTCACCCGCCGGGCGATCGTGGGCGCTTCACCGCCCGAATGCAGCTCGCCAAGCACGTATCCGGGCTGGTTGACGGGGAAAATGCGCTCCTTGTGCTCGATGCCGAGGATGCGGTGGTTCGCGTCGAGCGCGGGAAGGGTGCTGACGTACCCCATGCTCAGGCTGCCGGTGGACATGACCTGGCCGATCGAGGAGGCCGGGGCGGGCTCGAACCGGTCGATCACCTGGATGGCATCGATCTCCGCCTCTTCCGGGCGCACCATCACCCGGCCGCTCGCATCCTGAACCCAGAACGGAACCATCGACGTTTCGGAACGGACCACGCGGTGTTCCGTCTTCGTCTTCCGCTCCTGCTGCTTCGTCTGCTGATTCGTCTCGAACGTGGTGACCTCGATCCGTTCCCGGCTTTCGCAGGAAAACCAGACGCAGGATTTGCCGGAAAGCGGGGCCGTCAGAGGAGAGTCGCACTGGATGGTGCCCTTCACTTCGACAGGCTTGCCGACCGATACGGCGCCGTCTTTCAGCTCCTGAGCCGTGGAGGTCCGGGTTCCCTTGATCTGGGCGACTTTGGCCTGCTCCAGATACCGCCAGTACAAAAGCGCAACGCCGATGACGAGTACGAAAATGCCGACTCCCACCATATCCCGAGATCCTCCGTCTTCGCATATTCCGCGGCAAGAACCGGCGCGGTTTCTGATCCCATGATGCATGAGAGCGATTCTTCTGACAAGAAAAAAGATGTATCCATCCCGCCCCCCGGGCCTGCCATGCTACGATGAAGGCGAACATGAGGGAGGAGATCCACGCCCATGGGCATCCGGGAACGCCTGACGCGTGTCGTGAAAGCGTATGTCAATGCCTGGCTCGGCCGCTCTCTCGCCGAGTTCGAGTCGGATGACCTCCCCTGGCCCGACGAAGAGACCGGCCCCGGCGGCCCGGCCCCGGCCGGCGCCCGCCGGGAACCCGATGCACGGCTCCAGCGCTGCTACAACCGTCTCGAGATCCCCATCGGCTCGGATCTGGCGACGGTCCGGAAAGCCTGGAAAGAGATGATGAAGCGATATCATCCCGACCGCCACGGGAACGATCCCGAGAAGCTGGCCACGGCGACCCGTCTCTGCCAGGAGCTGACGGAAGCCTATCTGGAGTTATCCCGGTTTCTCAAGACTTGACACCCGCTCATTCATGCCGTACAGTTCGGGCGTTTGAATTCGATTTTCCGTCATATAATATATAATAAAGTATAAATAGGAAAGGAACTGCTCGCATGAGCCGTAACGCCCCCGAAGCGTGGGAAACGGGGAGCCTGGTCGACCATTACAACACCCTGTTCCCGTTCGACGAGAAGGAGATCCTCGCGTATCTCGCCCCTCTGGAACTGGGCCGCGATGACGTGTTCATCGATTTCGGCTGCGGGAACGGCGCCGCTCTTGCCGTTGCGGCACGGTTCTGCCGCCGCGTGATCGGCGTCGACGTCGCCGAAAAGCAGCTCGAGCAGGCAAAACAGCGGCTCGCAGCGGTTCCTGCAGCCCGTCTGCTCCAGGTTCCCTTTCTCGACTGCCGTCTCGAGGCTGAGGAACCGCTGACGAAAGGTTCGTCCCGCAAAGCGCTGCACCACCTGACGGATGCGGAAAAGATCGTGTTTTTCCGGCAGATCGGGCCGCGATTCGCCCCCGGCGCCCGCTTCGTGATCGAGGATGCCGTCTTCGACTTCGATCGCTCCGAACTGGAGGCCTGCATGCCGCAGGTCCTGGCTGATGCCGCGACCTGGTATGGCGAGCGGTGGCCCCAGGTACAGCCGGATTTCCTGATCACGATCCGGGACGAGTTCGCCACGGGCCTGAACGCCTGGACGGCAGCGCTCGAGGCCGGCGGCTTCAGACTCGCCCGCCGCACCCGCCACACCTGTTTTCTCAGCCATCTGACGGCCATCAAGGAAGGATGACACCATGTCCGAACAAGCGCACGAAATCGTTGCCCTGCTGACTCCGGGCTGCCTCGGCACCTGCTGGTACGGCAAGTATCACTATCTCGAGCCATGGGCAGGCTGCGAGCATGACTGCGACTACTGTTACGCCCGCTACCGCTCCGCCGTCACCGAGAAACTCGCCGAGCTTCACACGGTCTTCGATCGCCCCGCTCCGCTGGCGGATCCCGACCGGCTCATCCCCGAACTGCGCGACCGGCTCGCCCGGGGGGATGTGAAGATCGTCAAACTTTCCCGGTACACCGACCTGTTCACCCCGGGTCAGGTGAAGAGCGGCCTCGCGGCCCGCCTGCTCCAGACCCTCGCCGACTCCCCCGTCGAACGCGCCATCATCACCACGAAGGGGCTGCCGGATGCTGCCTGCATCGATGTCATGGGCAGGTTCCCCGCGAAATTCTCGTACAACCCGGTGTTCAAGCCCGCCGCCCCGGTCTCGCTCGAGCAGCACATCTTTCCGCTCGAGGAGCGGCTGAACGCGGCTGTCGAGCTGCAGAAGCGCGGCGTGCGCGTCACGGTGCACATGGATCCGATCGTTCCCGGGCTGGAAGACGACGAGACGACGCTGCGCGGGCTTCTTCTCCGGCTCCGCGAGGCAGGCCTGAGGCGCGTCATGTTCTCGACGCTTCTGCTGACCGAGCCGATGGTCGAGGACATCCGGCGCCGGATCGGGACGGAACACACGGACCGCATCCTGAGCCATTTCGATGTCGAGGCGTCGCGCCAGCTTCTTCCGAAGCAGGGGGAAACACGGTATATCGAACTGAAGCCCGAGGCGAAGCAGCGGATCGTCGATCTGTATGCGCGGCTGCTGCGGGAACTCGGCTTCGATTTCGTGCTGTGCGGCCTGAAAAGCGCCAGCAAGGGGCTCCGGATCGACCGCAAGGCCTGTCCGGTGTGCGATGGGACATTCTATGCCTAAACTCTGGTTTGCAAACATCGAAGAAGTCTTCCTCGACGCCGACACCGACGAACAGGGCAGCCTGGCGACGAAGGTCAGCGTCTGGACACCCCGGTTCCTCTTCCACGCGGCTCCGGGCGATGCGGTCATCGTCGGCAACGCGGTGGACCAGCGCTTCATCGCCTACGCATCGGCCGTCAGCGGCTTCACTTCCACGCTGCCGGTCCTGTTCCCCACCGCCGAACCCCGGCCGTTCCTTCTGGCCGAAGCCGTCCTGGCCGACCGGAGGCTGCTCGATGCGGCACGCGAGCTGTGTCGCGACGGCGGCTGGGTCCTCGAACCCTACCTGCAGACGGAAAACGCGCTGCGCGTCGCCGCCGAGATCGGCATCCCGGGCAATCCGACCCACAATATCCTGATCGAAGAAGGGCTGTCCCAGCAGCTCAACGACAAGCTGGAATGCAAGCGCATCGCGGGGCATCTCGGCATCGAGACGATTCCCGGCATCTCGGCGAATGACCTGGTCGGCCTGCGCCGCGCGGTGAAGGATGCGTCCCAGTTCCACGACGGGGAGCTGATGCTGCGCAAGGCCCAGAGCGCCGGCGGCGTCGGCAACCTGTGCGGAGCTCCCGACGAGCTTCTCCCCCGCCTCGAAAACTGGTATTCGAACGGAACGGTGCTGATCGAGCCGAAACTGGAACTGCTCGAGACGCTCGGCTCGCTGGTCGATGTCGAACGCCACGGCCCCGAGTTCATCGGCATCGACTCCCAGATCCTCGAGAACGGCGGCTGGGTCGGCTTCACCTACCCTTTCACGGATCAGGATATAGCGGATCAGATACATCGAGAGAGCCTGGCGTTTGGCCGGGCGGCCCACCAGCTCGGCGGCCGCGGGTATCTGAACCTCGACTGGGGCATCGTTCGAAACGACGACGGGAGCCGGCGCGCGGTTCTCATCGAATGCAACTTCCGGCACAATGGCTTCTCCCACCTGATCGACCTGGGGGCCCGCCTGACGGGGCTCAACCGCGGCCTTCTGCACGCGCGCTTCCTCGCCACCCTTCCCGTGCGCCCCGAGTGCGGCACCTTCGCGGGTCTCCATGCAGCCCTGGCCGGAAAGATCGGAAAGCGATCCGCCTCGCTGCTGCTCGAGCCCGGGGTATCCGAAGCCGGGGCCGTCATCATCCTTCCCCCCGAAGACGGCAGGGCGGGCATCGCCATCTTCGCCGCCGACGCCCGTGAAGCAGAGGCGATCGACGTCGCCGTCCGCGAACGGATTTCGTGAAGAACCACCTCGTCGTTCTCGCCTCGTTCCTGCTGATCTTCGGCTTCTCGACCGTCGACAGCGCGATCTCGCCCCTCGTGCGGGAACTGTCGCGGCATTTCGGGGTCGTGCTGAACCGCGTGCTGCTGCTCATCTCCTGGGCGACGATCGGAACGGTCGCCGGCGTCCTGCTCGGCCCGGCCCTGACGACCCGGTTCCGGGTCCCCACCCTGCTGGGCGCCGCGTCGGCCGGCCTGCTCGCCGGCCTCGCCGTGTTCCTGACCACCGACTCCCTGGCGGTCGCGCAGGGTTCGCGCCTGGTGTTCGGCTTCTCCTCGGGCACGATCGCGGCCTGCATGTGGTGGATCACCTTCTACGGCGTCCCCAAAAGCCATTATCAGGCGATGATGGCCGTTCTGATGTCGGCCAGGCCCCTGGCGACGGCCCTCGGCGTCCCGCTGATCGGCCTGATCACCGCCGCCGGCATGAGCGCAACGCCCCTGGCCGCCGAAGCCGTTCCCGGATCGCCGGCCCCTTCCCTTTCCTGGCAGGGCTCCTTCTGGCTGTTCGGCGCCATCATGGCGGCCTCGGGAATCGTCCTCACCCTCGCCCTCCGTTCCTCCGACGGGGAGGCGAAACAGCCCCTCTCGGTCGGCCGGATGATCCGGGATTATATCGAGGCGTTCCGCCTCCCGATGGCCGCCGAGTATTATATAGGCTTCACGATCAATAGAATGTGCTATTTCGGCTTCTACGCCGTCTCGGGCATCTGGTTCATCACGCATTACAACCTTCAGCTCGCCGAAATCAGCCGGGCCCTGTTCGCGATCGGCCTGGGCGAGGCCGTGATCAATTTCGTCGTGCCCGCCATCCGGAACCGGCTCGGCCATGCCCTGACCTTCACCGGCAGCCTGGTCGTCTCGGGCATCATTTTCCCGGTCTTCATCATGGGGGGCCTGCCGTATGCCGCGGCGCTGGCCCTGATCACGCTGTTCATGATCCTCGACCGCATCTACTGCATGGCGATGGTCATCACCCTGCCCGAAATGTTTCCGCAGGCGCAGAACAAGACGGTGTTCGGCAGCCTGAACACGCTGACGGCCTGGGCCGGCCTCACCGCGATCGCCTGGCTGCAGGGCAGCTTTCTCGATCTGATCGGCCTCACCGCCGTCCAATTGCTGCTGATCGCCTGTTATGTCATCGGCTCGCTGATGCTGTACCGGGTTCAGCACCGGACCGTCCTCGCTCCCGCCCGGCCCCTCACCGGCGCACCCCCGTCCCCATGATCGAACGCATCCTGACCCTCGGCCCCGCCTCCGCCGATCGCGCGAGCACCCTGGCTCTCGCCCGCGTCGCGACCCGGTTCCGGCTCAACACGTCGCACATGACGCCCGACGGCCTCCGGGAGCAGCTCTCCCGGCTCTCGACCCTGTTCGACGAGAGGGGGACGCGCCTGCCGGTGGTTCTCGATCTGCAGGGCGCAAAGGTCCGCATCGGCCGCTATCCGACGGTCGATACGATTCCCGGACGGGTCGAACTGCGCCTGGCCGATGCATCCGACGATCCCGCCGTTATCCCGGTCCCGCATGAGAGCGTCTTCCGGAAGACATCCGCCGGCGACCTGGTGCATCTGAACGACCGCCGCATCATCCTCCGGATTCTCGGGCCGGCAGGCTCCGACGGCCTCGCGGCCGAATGCATCCGCAACGGCCCCCTGAGCCCGAACAAGGGATTCAATTGTGAAAACCGCGTCTACGAGCTGATCCGTCTCTCCCCGCGCGATGCCGAGGCGATCCGCATCGGAAACGCGTTTCCCTTCGTCGAGTATGCCGTCTCGTTCGTTCTCGACGGCAGCGAGGCCGGGCTGTTCCGCCCTCTCACGGGAAACCGCCGGCTGATCGCGAAACTCGAGCGGCCGGCAGCCCTCGCGGCGGCCGAGGCGATCGATCGGGCGTTCGACGAACACTGGCTGTGCCGGGGCGACCTGGGGGCCGAATCCGAACTGCGGGACCTGGGACGCCTCCAGGCGGATTTCATCCGCCTGTTCCCGAACCTGCGACGTCCGAAGCTCCTCGCCGGCGAGGTGCTCGGCTCGATGGTCGCCTCCCCCCTCCCCTCGCGGAGCGAGATCGTGCATCTCCACGACATTCTCGAGGCCGGCTTCGACGGCATCGTGCTGTCCGACGAAACGGCGTCCGGCCATAATATAGCAGACGTAATATCATTTCTCGGATATTATTTCCGTCTGACCCCGTAATCATTCCCACATGACGTAGGGGCGGGTCTGAGACCCGCCCCTACAGAAAACGCAATGGTCGACGTTATTTTTCCATCTCGAGCATGGTGAGGGCGAACACTTTGGCGTCGCCGATCAGGTTGTCGAGAATGCAGTATTCGTTCGGCATGTGAGCCGTCTCGTCCTGCTTCGAGTAGACGACGGCGGGCAGGTTCATCTTGCGGAACACGGCCGCGACCGTGCCGCCGCCGATGCCCTTGGCTTTCGGTTTGGCGCCCTTGTAGATGCGCTTCACCGACTTGACCGTGGCACCGACGATCGGGGCGTCGGCCGGGGTCGGCGGGGCCGCCTCGCTGCGCTGCAGGTCCTCGTAGGTGATCTTCACGTCGTATTTCTTCTCGATCTCGGAGGCGAGCCGATGGATCTCGGCCTCGACCTCGGTGAGCGGATACTGCGGCAGAACGCGGGAGTCGAGGTAGAACACGTCGTCCCCGGGAAGGGTGTTGACGTTGGGCACGTTGGCTTCCTTCTTGGTGGGCTCGAAGGTGCTCATCGGCGGATCGAACAGCTTGTCCTTGGCCTTGAAGGTCTTGTACAGGCTGTTCAGCTTCACGACCAGCTCACTGGCCGCGCGGAAGGCGTTTTTGCCGAGGTGCGGCATCGAGGCGTGACACTGTTTGCCCTGGGTGCGGATCTTGAGCCACCAGATCGATTTTTCGGCGATCTCGACCAGCGAGGCATCCTCGGCGCCGCCGTCGGGAACGATGAACATGTCGTTCTTCCCGAAGACTTCGGGGTGCTTTTCCGCCATGTAATGGGCACCGTACACGCTCCCGGTTTCCTCGTCGGCGTTGAACAGCAGGGCAACATCGAACGGCATGCGCACGCCGCACTCCATCAGGGCGCGGACGCACAGGAGGCTGGCGACGAGCCCCTGGTGGTTGTCCTCGGTGCCGCGGCCGTACAGCTTGTTGCCGTCGACATGCAGCTTGTAGGGATCGGTGTTCCAGAGCGACCGTTCGCCGGGGGGAACGACGTCGAGGTGGGTCATGATCCAGAAGGTGCGGTCGGACTTCGTGCCCTTGTAGCGGGCGACGATATTGGGCCGCACGCCGCCCTTGGCTTTCGCGTGGGGGGCGTCGTACCGCTTGATCTCGTCGAATTTCAGCTTCTTGAGTTCGCCCTGGAGCCATTCGGCCTTGGCCAGCTCACCTTCGCCACCGTTCTCGGGGCACACGGCCGGATGCTCGACCAGACCGCGCTGCAGGTGGATCGCATAATCGGAATACGTGGAGATCTTCTCGAGGATCTGCTTGTCAACGGACATGCTCTGCTCCTTGGTAAGGATGTTCCCCGGAGTATACACCTTTTTCGCGCGGCCGGCCCGCAATCGTCAAAAACCGCTCCGGCGGCGGCCGGCGAACCAGACGCCGATGATACCGAGGCAGGAAGCGAACAGGGCGTGCCAGGCCCACGGCTGGCGGAACCGGAGTTCGAAGCGGCGGGCCCCGGCCGGCACGGCAGCGGCCAGACCGAAGCCGGAACGCCGGAGCAGTTCGGCGGGGCGACCGTCGAACGAAAGCTGCCAGCCGATCCAGGGCGTCATCGGAAGGAACAGGACCTGGCCCGCAGAAGCCGATCCGATGCCGGGAAGCGCCCCCTCAGCCGTCTGGCCGTTCCAATGCATCTTCACCGGCGTGAGACTCGCCGAGGCCGGCAGGCCGTTCATGTCGAGAGCCATCAATCCCGAGAGAGGCATCAGAACGGCCCCAGACACGGGACCGGCATCGTAAAGCCGCGCCGTCCACGTTCCCACCGGGGGCTGCCGTTCCCGAACGAGCTTCCAGCCATGTCGGGACTGGTCCTCCCCTGCCAGGACATACCGGATGCCGGAAAGCCGGCGCAGCGTCTCGACGGACGGGGTGTCCGAGGCGGTGTCGAGACGTTTCATCCACTCCTTCAGACTGCCGTGCTCGAATGGCGGATTGTATTCATCGAACTGGTACAGCCCGTGGCGCGCATAGCTGTTCGCGAAGCCCACCGTCGGCACCCATTCGAGATAGGCCGCCACCTCGGACCGGTGACGGTATTTCGTCCCGAGGAACCGGTCGACGTAGTCTCCGCCCATCCTGATGCGGCCGCTCTCCGTATCGAGCCCCTCGGTGATCATTGCGGGAACGGGCTTTTCGTCGGTGACCGGAAGCACCATGGCCGCAGAGGCATAGATGTCCAGGATCGCGACGAGCAGCAGTCCCGCTGCCGCAAGCCGCATCCGGAGCGCTTCGATGGCGAGGATGACGACGACACCGGCGGTCAGCCAGACGGCCCAGCCGATGCCGAACGAATAATTCCAGAACGTCGAGGCCGCATCACGCAACGCAAGCTCGGACATCCAATGATGTATACCGAATGCTATTGTCATTCCGAGAAGCAGCAGGAGCCAGCCCCGCGATGTCCCCCGCGGCACCCGGATGCGGCCGGGATCGTCGAGAGCCTGCCAGCCGGCCGGCCAGGCGAACAGCAGCCCCCAGACGGTCAACTGGATGAACGTGGCGGGATGGTGGATCGCATGGTTCACCGCGATCACCGTTTTCGAGAGGTAGCCGATACCGAAGCCCATCACCAGGCCGCCCACCGTGAGAAACCGGGCGGCGCGACGTTCGGGGACCGGCAGCAGCAGGCCATACAGGCCCAGGATCAACGGCACGATGCCGATGTAGCACACCACGGCCCAGACCGCCGGCGGCTCGACCGGAATCCAGCTGATGCGGCCGTCCGCGTGGGCAAACCCGTAGGGGCTGATGCCGGCGGGAAACAGGAACAGGGACAGGTGCCACAGCTTCGAGTTGGTGACGGGAAGCATCGTGTCATCGGCAAGCCCGTGCGGATGCGCATCCCCGGTCAGGGCGAAGTAGCCGATCCAGCAGGGCGCCGTGATGGCCGGCAGGAGCAGCATGCACAGGAGAAATCTGCGGCGGAGGCGTTCCGGGGCCAGCAGCAGACCGGCACCGGCAAGCACGGGGGCCATGACCCAGATGTAGGCATGGCCCGAAGCGATCATCATCGCGAGACACGCCGTCCACCAGCCCGGAGCGCCCCCCATCGCCGCGAGGAGGCTCCAGGGGACCCAGGCCGTTCCGGCCATCGTCGGCAGCCATTCGAGCTGCGCGAGGTGCGTCTGGGCGGCCACGGCCACGCAGCCGGCCACCAGCGAACCCGCCATGCCGACGCCACGGAACCGTGCCAGGAAGGCAAATCCCGCTCCGAGCAGAAGCAGATGCGCGAACTGATGCAGCCGGAACGCCGTGACCGGCGGGAAGAGGGCAACCAGCCAGGCAGGCGGATACAGCGCCTGGGTCTGGGGATCGGCAAGAAACGGCGTGCCGCAGCCGCGCCGGGGGTGCAGCCAGGGGAGGAACCCGCCCCGGATCGCCTCGCCGAGATACTGGAGGCTGGGCACCCCCATCAGGTTCGAATCCCGATAGATGATGCGATGATCCGGATGCCACTGGCGCCAGCCGATGATCCCGACCCAGAGCGCCAGCAGGAGCAGGATGCCGGCAGCGCGGAGTGCCGCCGTCCACCGCTGAGACGACATCATGGGAAGACGAGGCGAAGACGACAACGAGAACACCAAGTCATATTATATTATTTACAATACATCTCAACGGGCAACGCCCGGGGATTCGAGATACCGGCGCATGCACCGGTTCTTCAGGGCGTTGGAAGGAGCGTCCTGCACCCCGCCCTTCCGGAACGGGATGTCGAGGATCATCCGGGGCGTCCGGAGCGGCGTCAGGATCTCGAGCCAGGCCCCGCCACGACGCGGCTTTTCGATCCGGAGGAGATGCCGCTCGACCAGCCCGGTCAGCGTCTCTTCGATCAGGGCCACCGGGTAGCCGGTCCGCTCCGCGAGATCGCCCGTATCGAGGGGGATGCGCCGGTCCTCCTCGTCGGCTTTCTCGAAATCGATTTCGACCAGTTTTTTCAGGACCGGCCAGGCCTGAGGCCCGATTTCGTCGTAGAGCAGCTTCGGCAGCCCCGAGTATTCGAGCCATTTCGGGGATTTGATGCACATCTTCGGCCCATCGGCAACGGCGGCGGAGGCTGCAGCCGGAGCCTGGGAAGGCTTGAGCAGATTGGCGAGGTCGGACTGCCGGATGCGCCAGTCGCTTCCCACCTTCACGCCGGTCAGGCGGCCGCCCCGCAACCAGCGGCGAAGCACTTCGGGATTCACGTTGAGAATCTCGGAAGCCTCTTTGAGCGTCAGGAGTTTCAGGGGGTCACACATGGCTTCCTCCTAGTCTTGGTTCTTGCCCGGGCATTCTACCACAACCCCCATGCCACGCCTGAACCACCAGCGAGATTCTGGTATCATGCAGACATGACGGGGCATGCAGACAAGGAAATCCGCAACGTGACGCGGAATCCGCACGGCAGGCTCGCGATCGGCGCACAATGGATCGCCTCCTCCCTGATTTTTTTCGCCCTCCCCCTCCTCCTGATCGCCTACGGCGCGGGGGCAACCTGGCAGACCGAGGAAGAGAGCCTCCGCCGCACGGTTTTCGAGCGTCTCGACGCGGTCCTGCTGCATCTTCGCGCCCGGGAAAACACGAACCGGCATCTCGCGACCCTTTTCAACCAGCTGTATGATCGCGCCCTCGCCTCCCCCGACCGGGCTGCCACCCTCCGACGAGGATTTGCCAGGCTCGGGAAGCGGTTCCCCGGAATGTTCCGCGTTGCCGCGGTGGATGCCCGCGGTGAGCTGATATCCTCCGTCAGCGCGCCAGACCTTCCCCGGTCGGTGGTTCGCATGCTGTTTCAGGCCCTGCACGAGTATCACATCGACCCGGGTGGCCTGTCGGTGGATGCGCGCGACGATCGGCTCCGACAGCGGTGGCCGGTGCTCCAGAGCTATGTCGGGGATTCGTCGAACTGGACCCTGTTCCGATCGAACGTTCCCGACCTCGAGGAAGTTTCGATCAGAAACAGGCGGAGATGGTTTTTCCACCGCGTCGAGGCGTCGGGCGGCCTGTTCATCCATGTCGACCACTCGGAAAACTGGGTGTCGCTGGCAATGCTCGACATCGTTTCCGAAGCCCGCCGGCGACGACCGGACTCCCCTCTCCAGATCGGCGTTTCATGGGATTACGGCATCCGGAATCCGACCACCCCCGAGCAACAGGTGCTGGCGGCGTTCCAGAACCATTCCCGCTCCCACCAGGCCGCGCATGGCCGGTTTTTCAGCGTCATGCCCCTTTCCACGAGCGGGTTCGTCCTCGCCTCGCTCCCGGATACCCTGACCGGGGCATTCTTCCGGAAACGGCTGCTGCTGGCAGCTTCACTCGCCCTCCTGTTCGGCATCCTGGCCCTGTGGTCGCGCAGATTCTTCTACGGGGAAGGCGCCGAATCGACGCTTCCCATCCGTGCCCGTCTTGTGCTCCTGTTCGGCTTCACCGCAGGAATTCCGCTGCTGGTGGTCCTCTTCGCCGGCTGGGACTACGTGAACCAGATGCATGCGCGCCGGATCCGCGAAACCCATGAGGGGCTGGAACGAACGCTATTCACGATCGACGCGAACTTCCTGACCCTGAAGGGCCGGTGGCAGGAGCGGCTCGTACGGGCTCTTTCGGGCGTGCGATGCCGGACGCCGCAGGAGGTCGAGGCGGTAAAACGCCTTCTGACCAGGGCCGCCCGGGTCTTCTCCTGCGTCGATGTCGTCCTGTTCGATGCCAGAGGCAATGTCACCTGGTCGACCTACGACGAGAACCGCGGTCTGTTCGCCCGCTCGGCGCGCGAAAGCAACCGGAAATTCCTCGGAAGCCTGGTCCGCCGCTGCATGGCCGGCATCAACGACGTCGAGCTCGACACCACGCTCGATCCCGCCTCGATCGTCATCGAGTCCCTAGCCGGTCTCGAGGCGCTCAACGCGATGCTGAACCGGGGATTGCGGCTGATCCATAATTATTCGCTCGGAAATAATAATTACTGGTGTTTTCTGATGCCCCTCATCCAGCCCGATGGAACGGCTGATTACATGGCGACGTGCTACTGGGGGGCGGGCAGCATCGAACGCGGGTATCTCCGACGGGAAACGCTTGCGGCCCCCAAGAAATGGCCCGGTACCGTTCTCTGCAGTTTCGGCGTGGACGGCAGCGACGCGCAGCCTTCGAAATCGCCGTTTCACCGGCCGCTGGAGCCGTTCCTCGAAAAGATGAAGCAGAGGCAGGGAACGACGTTCCAGACGCTCCGGTTCCGCGGGGAAACCTGGCTTGTGACGGGCATCAAGGGGCGCGAACTGGGCAGGTTTTTCCTCGTCGCCCTGACCCCCGACACCCCGATCCGGGCGGAAGCGGCCGCCCAGCACCGGATCGTCCGGCAGTTCGCCGGGCTCTGCGCCCTCATCAGCCTGTTTCTCGGCCTGGTGCTGTCGCGCAGCTTTCTGCTCCCGATCCGTGAACTGCTCGGCGGCGTCGAGGCGATCCGCCGGCGGGAGTTCGGCCACCGCGTGGGCGTGTTCGGCCGCGACGAGTTCGGCGATCTTGCGCTCACCTTCAACGAGGTGATGGAGGGCCTCAAGGATCTCGAGATCGGCCGGATCGTCCAGACAAGCCTGCTGCCCCAGAACGAAGCGGCGATCGGGGAATACCGCGTATTCGGCAGATGCCGGACGGCGTTCTCGGTCGGAGGGGATTATTTCGAGATTCAGGTGATGGCCGATGGCCGCCTTCTGGTCCTGATCGGCGACGTCTCGGGACACGGCGTTCCGGCGGCGCTGGTGATGGCCATGGCCAAGGCTCTCGTGGACCGGGAGATCGCGCGGGGACGGATCGAGCCCGAGAACCTGCTTCTGGCCATGCACCAGGTGTTCCACCGGACGCTCCAGAAGCAGAAGATGATGACCTGTTTCGCCGCCGTCGTCGACCCGTCGGAGCACCTGCTCTCCTACGCAAACGCCGGTCACAACTACCCCGTCCTGTTCCGGAACGGCACCGGCACCCTGCTGGATCTGCCGGCCGTCCCCCTCGGCACCCGCGCCAAGGCGACGTTTCCCCGTCGCGATCTGCGCATGGAGCCGGGCGACATCCTTCTTCTCTACACGGATGGTCTCGTCGAGGCCCGGAGCCGGGGCGAGCAGATCGGCTACGACCGCCTGCTCGAACGCGGCGCGGCACTGAGAGGCACCGATCCCCGTGCCCTGTGCGACGCCCTGTTCGCCTGGCACGAATCGCTCGCCGATCCCGGCCCCGCCGACGATGACGTCACGGTGCTGGTCCTGACCCGACAGAGCTGAACCGCTCAACTCCTCGCCGCCCCCCAGCCACGCCACGGGGAATCGGCTCCGAACTCCCAGAGAACGCATGTAAAATAGACACAAGAAATGTTTAGTAGCAGCACCAAGGGTTGACACCACTACTATACGTTATTTATCCTGTCTTCATGAACCACCGTTCCCCCACCCCGTCAAACGTGATCGACGCCGTGAAATCCGCGATTCCCGCCGGGCATCTCGCAGCAAGGGTCAGGCGCGTCGCCATCTATGCGTTCATGACGATCGTGCGCACCGATCAGATGGGAATGAGCATGACGCTGCTCGACGATCGCATCTACACGAGCGGAATCCACGCACCGGTGCGACAGATGGGCCAGGTGGAGCAACTTTGCCTGGCCGAGTTGCTGACCTGGACCGACTCCCACGTGCCTCTTGAACGGTCGATCGGCATGGCGGCTCTCAATGCCGCCGTTCTCCCCCCCATACGCCCCTGTGTCGCGGGAAACGCCCTCGAACTCGCGGCATCCCGCGCCCGGGGCAAACGCGCCGTCGTCATCGGCCATTTTCCGCATCTCGAAGAGATCCGCAGGGTTGCCTCCGCATTCCATATCCTCGAAAAGCGCCCCCAGCCCGGGGATCTCCCCGCCGAAGCGGCGCCACAGGTGATTCCCGACGCAGACGTCGTGGCGATGACGGGCGTCACCTGTCTCAATGACACGATCGATGATTTGCTCCGGCTCAAAAAGCCCGGATCGACCTGGATCGTCCTCGGGCCGACCGTGCCGCTCAGCCCCGTGCTGTTCGAGTTCGGCGTAGATGTGATCGGCGGAGCCTGGGCCGAAGAGCCGGATACCGTCGAAGCGATGATGTCGCAGGGAGGAACCGCGCGGTGCATACCGGGTCTGAGGTCGGTTCTCATGCCGCGCGACATGAGCCTCGTCGGCAACCGCCCCGTGCTTCCTCCCCCGCCGCCCATCGAGACTCGATCGAACAAGAAAGATTGATATATATGCATAATTCTACAAGCGATCACCAGGCCAGATCGGCGTTCCGCGGCCAGAATCAGGATGTTGCCACGCATCGGGCGCCTGAAGGCCCCGTTGCGGAGAAGACGCGATGATGGTCGCGATCATGCAGTTTTTACGCAACGGCGGCCTCGTCATGATCCCCCTCACCCTGGTCGGGATCGTGATCGGATTCATCGGCATTTCGCGCATCGCCTGGATTTTCCGCTGGCAATACACGGCGGACCGGTTCGCCTGTACCGGAGCGCCCTACTGGGTCGAGCGGGCGCTTCGGATGGCCAAACAGCGGCAAGGCCTGCCCGGCATCGGCCTGACCGAGTCGATCGAGCTCGTGCTCGCGCGCCTGGAGGACTGCCTCACCAGGCGCGTGCCCACCCTGCGCTTTCTCGCCCAGATCAGCACCATGCTCGGGTTTCTCGGCACCGTGACCGGCATGGTCGGAACCCTGCACGTCATCTCCCTGCGGCCGGTTGTGGTTCCGTCGGAACTTGCCTCCGGCCTGTTCGAAGCCCTGTACACGACGATCTACGGCCTCGTTCTGGGCCTCATGGCAAGCGGATTCGCCCAGACGATCGAAAGCCTGGCCCGAAGCAAGTTGCGGGAACTCGAACGCCGCCTGTTCGAGACGCTCGACACACCCCATCCCGACGTTCCGGCCGCGACCACCGGCGGGGAAAACCGCTGATGGCCTTCAAAAGATCGCTTTCGAAGGGCGACGTCTCGTTCGACATGACGCCGGCTTCGGATATCATCTTCACGCTCCTGCTGTTTTTCATCCTGACGCAGCAGATACTGCCCCTGATGAAAGTCGAGCTGCCCGCCGTCGGCACCATACAGACCCCCGACCAGGCCCAACCGGTCTGCGTTGAGCTCACCGCATCCGGCACCATCATCTGGAGCGGCACCCCGCTGCCGCAGATTGGCTGGGAATCGGCTCTGGCCAGCCACGCCAGGCTGCTTCCGGCCTCATCCGCTCTCGTCATCCAGGTAGACCGAAAGGCCCCGGCAGGCACGGCAATCGAGCTGATCGACCGGTTCCAGGCCGCAGGCATAAGGCGGGTCGCCTTCGTGGGACGCACTCCCGACGATTCGGACTCCGATGAACGGCCATGACGCCGGACGCCGCGACATTCAATTCGCATGACTATCGTTTCAGCAGCTTCGCCCTGATCGCCTCCACGATCCTGCAGATCGCCCTGCTGTCGATCCTTGGAGTCTGGTGCGGCTTGGTGCCGGCCCCTCCGCCGTCGACGACCCCGGCTGCATACGTGGTCCTCACGCCCCGTCGTCAGACCGGAAAGCCGGCACCCGAAGCCCATTCGGCGATTTCATCGACCATGAGAGCGACGGCGGCTGAGACGGCTTGCATGCAGCGTTATATAGATAATTTTATTCATTCTCTGCCCGAGCCGCCCAGCCCCGCGCTCCCAAAGAAGCCTTCACCAGCGCCGAAGCCGAGGGTTCGAAAACCCGCTCCAAGGGTCGTTCCTCGGCATGTCCGACAAGCGGCGCCTCTCCCCGTTCCCCCCATCGAAAAACCCGTCGGACCGCTCCCTGAAACGAGCCGGAACGACATGCCGCTTTCCGACCTGCTCGATACGATGCGCCGACGCCATTCCGGCAAACCGGCTCCCGCCGGCCCTCCCGAAGCGTCATCACTGGACGGCGCGGCACATGAAGCTCCCGGCGCATCGAAATCCGCTCCGGGCAACGAAATAGCCACCTATCTGCAGCTTGTCAGGCGCCGTCTCGAGGCCGCGAAAACCTATCCCGCCAACGCCCGCCGCCGCGGCCAGAGCGGAATCGTCACCCTCCGGTTCCGCATCGACGCCGACGGCTCGGTATCCGGCCAGGCAACGGCCGGAACGGCTCCGACGGAGCTGCATGCCGCCGCCCTCGCCCTGCTTCGCAACCGTCGCCTCCCCACCCCCCCGAAGGACTGGAACTCGGGGGCACTCCTGGAAATCCCCATCCGATACTCGCTTCGCGACGCCGGTTCCCGGTGAAAAGAGGAGCATCACCCCAATGTCCATGCCCCACAAACACGCCGACCGCCCTCAGACACTCCCTGGAAAAAGCATGCCGGAAAGGCCTTTGATATGTTATAATCGCAGATAATAGCATTCACATGCGGTGCAGTGAACCGTTCACATCATACGCATGATCCCGCTCCCACTTTTTTTCTCGCAAGGAACCCCGCACCATGAAGCCTGCACTCACATTTCAAGACATCGATTGGGAAGCCATCTACAATCATCCCTGGCACACGAATGATGCGACACCGGCCGAGAAGAATCAGCGGGCGTTCTGGAACGACAGATCGGGCGATTTCGCCCGAAAAGCCCATCATCCCGACCAACGGCGGCTCGCCGAGAGCCTGCTCGACCGATTCCCCTGGCAGCCCCACGAACACGTTCTCGACGTGGGGGCAGGCCCCGGCACATTCACCATTCCGCTGTCCCGGCGGGTTTCCCGTGTCACCGCGTTCGACCTTTCCGTTTCGATGCTCGATGAGCTGCGACGACAGGCCAGCGATGAAGGCAATCTGAATATCGACACCCGCGTGGGACGCTGGCTTTCAGACGATCTCGGAAACATGACCGGCTACGACACCGTGATCTGCTTCAATGCCCTTGGCGTTGCAGCGCTGCGTGAAGACGGCATCTGCGACATGGGAACGGCGATCGATCGGCTGCGCGATGCAGCACGGCGCGGTATGGTGCTCGTTCCCCACGCGGACTACCCAGCCGATCCCCCGATGCGGAAGGCTCTCGATCTCCCCGCAACCACGTTCCGACGGGAGCGCATCGCCTACCTGTATCACATCATGATCAGGCACGGCCTTCTGCCCAACCTCGAGATTCTCCCCAGGCCATTTTTCTGGACGTTCCAGACCCTCGAAGAAGGCGTCCAGGTGCTCGGGAACCGCCTCGGCATCACCAAAGACCGCGACCGCCTGGCGCGCCTGGCCGGCCACCTTGCGAAGCGGCTTGTGAAAACCGACAACGCATTCATCCTCCAGTATCCGGTTCCGCAGGCGCTTTTCACCTGGGAACGGGAATCGGCCTGACCATGTCGAAAGCGCGTCCGACACCCGCGCCCGTTCAGCCAGCCTTTCGTCTGTGCGTTCGCTGTCTGTGCCTACGGAACGGACGTCTGCTGCTGATCAGGCATGTGTCACCGGCCACGGGCCGCGACTTCTGGGCCCTGCCCGGCGGTCTCGTCGAGAAGGGCGAATCGCTCGTCGATGCCGCGCGACGCGAACTGGTCGAGGAAACAGGGCTGCAAGGCACGCCGACCGGCATCGCGGCACTTCAGGAGTTTCCGGAAATCGGTCTTCTCGAGGTCGTCATCGTGTTTTCGCAGCTCAGGGGCAGGGCCCGTCTTGGATACGACCCCGAACAGCCTCCCGATCAACAGATACGCGTGAGAGAGCTGCGCTGGTTCCCTCGAACGGCGCTCCCCGCCCTCGAGCCCAAGGCACTTGCGAGAGCCCTTGCTTCAGCCGCCAAGATCGATCACATCGGCCTGCCGCATCATCTGACATGCGATTGAGCCGCCGGCAATCCGTTCAACAAGCGTTCTGAAGCCGGACGATCCGCGAGCTCTCCGTCGGAAATCGATCGAGGAATTCCGAAAGGCAGAACTCCCTGATGACGGCGAGCGTCGGCTGATGCCCGGCCAGAAGTCGCTGCAGTAGCGGGGCAAAACCCTCCCCCTCGAGTTCGAGCGGACCAACTTCGTCGAGGATCATCGGGCCTTGCCGGGCGGCAAGAACCGCATCGACAGCCTTTTCCACGAAGCAAAATCCTTCCCGGCGCATCCGGAAGGGGCCGACGGCAAGCCAGGTCTGCCAGCCATTCGGTTCCTCCCCCGTCACCCTCGCCCACGGGCAGATCTCGCCGGTGGAAAGGCGCTCCAGGTCATAGCCGATCACTCTGGAACCGACGAACCGCTTGGCCGAGAGGACGCCGTCGCCCCATTGCCAGGTCTGGTACCACCGGCGCAAAAAGCTGGTTTTTCCCGAGTCGATCGGGCCGACGAGCAGGGTCAGCAGCGGCCAGGCCCCCTGATCCCGTCCTTCCGGAGGAACCAGTTCCCGCGCAGTGAAGCCCGTCATCGCCGCTGTTCAGTTGCCGTCGATGCCGACCGGGTCCCCGGAAGATCTGCCGGTTTCCGTTGGAATTCCTGTCGTTTGAACGCGACTTTCTGGCCGGTGGTGAAGATCTTGCCGTTTTCAGACCCACGGATGAGGCGCATGGCCCGTTCGCGATCCTTGACGACGAATCCCGACAGATCGGCGGCGCCATACCTGAAAAGCACGGGGGCAAGCGTCGTCGCCGGGCCCACGATCGTCACCTTCGCGGCTCGTTTCGAGAGTTCGAGAAGCCGGGGCATGGTCTTGTCGACGAGGGCGGCGCTTCGAATGAAGACATACTCGCTTTCCGGGAGCAGATACTCCGCCGCCGTGGCCGGGTAATCGTCATCCAGGGGGATTTCACCCGCGATGATGCGGAGGTCGCACACCGGCTCGAACAGCGTTTCGAGGTAGGGAAAATGCCCGACGACCGTCACCTTCTTCCCCCGGACCTCGTTCTGCGACATGATGAACGGGTCGTAGACCCTGTCCTCCACGTGTTTCGAGTCGCTCAGCGTCACGCCGGCCGCTTTCGCCACGTCGGGATTGTTGTAGTAGGCATTGATCGCGGCCAGCCCGATGGAAGCCTCGGGAAAGTTCCACGACTTGATGCAGGCCGCAACCTCCCGCAGCGGGGCTCCCTCGAGGTTCTTCAAGGACAGCGGAGCGCGCCAGGAGTTCGGGAGGAACTCGCCCATCCCGAGGCCGTTTCGGCTTCTGACATAGGCGTAGTCGCATCCCCGGGCGATTTCCTCGGCCCACCAGTCTTCGGGAATTCCTTCGAGAAGATCGTCATACAGCTTCCACATACGGTTATTCTATACCTTCCATGATATTTTTTCCGATGACCTGTCCGTCTCTGAGGCTGTGCCGCAGCCGGTGCAGGATCGCATCGAGTTTTTCGATGGTTCCGAGGCATTCCCGCTCATCCCCGGATGTTTCGATGACCCTGCTGATGCCGCCGTTTTTGATGACGATCCGCTTCTGCGCGCTCAGCGCCAGCAGAGGATCGTGGGTTGCGAGGAAAACGATCTTTTCCTTCTTTGCGAGAAGCTCGACGGCGCGACGCCGGTCGATACCGGCGTTTTCGATCTCGTCTATCAGCACGATGGGGGAACAGCTCATATAGGCGGTATCCGCGATCATGAGAGCCCGCGACTGGCCCCCGCTCAACTGGGTCACTTTCGTATCACGGGTGAACCGCTCCCCGGCGAGATGCGTGGCGCACTCGAAGCATTGCGAGACCGTTTTTTCGACATCGCTTGACTGTCTGCTCACTGCATGCATCTCGAGAAATTCGCGAACCGTCAGATCCATGACGAAGTTCATGTTCTGCGACAACTGCGCGACCATTCGCCCGGCCCTGTCGAAACGCTCATCGTCGGTCAGCGTTCTGCCGTCGACCAGAATCTTTCTCCCCGTCGGCGTATCCCCGTCGGCCAGGCATTCGATGTCTGCCAGCAGTCTGCTTTTCCCGGAGCCCGTCGGCCCGACGATGCTGATGATGTCACCGACCGAAACGGTCAACTCCGGAATCTCGGATTCGCCCGTTTTCCCGTGGCCGCCTATGATCGTGAGGGATCGAATCTCTCCAACGCCTTCCGTTCCTCCCGCGAATGTTTCGAGAAACCGGCAGAAGTCGCGGAGAATCATTCCCTTGTCGAGGCCGAATTCATTGAACACGTCGGGATTCGCCGTTTCCAGAGCCTGAAGGAGGGTCAACTCCCAATCGAGGTCGGCGATGCGCAGATTCAGGAAAAAGTCTCTGCAGACCGGATACTCTTCCAGGATGGCGCGCAGCGGCATGGTGACCGCCATTTCCATGCTTTTTTCAGGCGTCACGGCTGTTTGAACTCCATTTTCTTCAGGGTTCCCATCTGGTATTCCTCGCCGATCCGCATTTCGCCGGTGCAGTAGGAGCAGACGGCCGCCGGCGTCGTGAACCGCAGCCTGACGTCGCGCAGGCCTTCGATCTCTCTCGCGCTCCGGACGTGCTTTTCGAGCATGGTCGCCCCCTGGCCGGTGATGCCGTTCATGAAGATGATGGCCGCAGAGGTGTTCACCTGCCTGATGTTGTAGGCGAACACCTCGCGTTCCGCCTGTGAGACGATATCGCCTTTGGTGACGACCACCACGTCGGCCAGCTTCAGCATGGGGCCGATTTTCCGGGGGGTGTTCACGCCGGACAGGTTGTCGATGACGCACACGGCAAGAATACCTTTCAGGTAAGGGGAGCAGCGGTTGCACAACCCGGCGCTCTCCGTCACCATCAGCCTGAACCCTGATTTCAGGCCCCACTCGACGGCGGCTTCGATATTGCCGACGAAATAATGATCGGGGCATACTCTCCCCGAAAAGCCTGTCTCGATGCGGATTCCCATCGTTTCGTAGCGAAGATGGTCGAACGACGTCAGGCAGTCGAACTTCACGACACCGATCTCCGACACGGGCATACCCAGCACCTCGATCAGCTTCAGGATGACCGAGGTCTTTCCCGACGAGGGCGGTCCTGCCACCGTGACGAGTCTCATGCGTCACACTCCTTCGCGAGAATCAGACGAAGCTTCGCAGCCTCGCCTTCATGTATTATTGCACTACGCATATATTCACTTGTATTTATCATGCACGTCATTCATCGTTCTCGCTTCCGATCAGCACCACAGGACGATCTTCCTGTCATTCACTTCGCGCACCTCGACCGGGATGCCGTAGGTATCACTCAGGAAGGGAGTCGTCATCACCTCGTCCAGCGACCCGACGCGCCGCACCTGGCCTTCGCGCATCAGGACGAGATGCGTTGCGATGGCGGCGGCGATCTCGGGCTCGTGCGTCGTCAGGATGATGGTGACACCGTTCTGCACGAGCGACCGGATGACCCGCAGCAGGCGGCTCTTGTTGGCGAGATCGAGATGGGAGAACGGCTCGTCCAGCAGGAGCAGCAAGGGTTTCTGGGCCAGGGCGCGGGCGAGCAGCACCATCTGCAGCTCGCCGCCGCTGAGGCAGTTGACGGGCCGTGAAGCGAACGAGACGATGCCGCATCGCGCGATGGCCTCCAGAGCGATCTCGACATCCCTGTCCCCGGGCAGTTCCAGAAGCCCGAGATGCGGGGAGCGACCGAGCAGGACCGTTTCGAGAACCGTATGTTCGAAGGCGGCGCTCTCGCGCTGCGGCACGAGGGCCATGCGACAGCCAAGCTCACGACGGCCCCATTCCGCGACGGACCGGCCTTCGAACCGGACCATTCCGGTCTGCGGCTGCAGCCAGCCCAGCGCAAGGTTCAACAGAGTCGTTTTGCCGGCTCCGTTGGGACCGAGAATCGCCGTGACGGTTCCCGGAACCACCGCGAGGTCGATTCCGCGTGAAACCTCACGTTCACTGCCCGGATAGGCGAATGACACGCGCTCGAATCTCAGAAGTCCGTCATCCATCGTTCTTGATATCCATCGTCATTTCGCGCGGTGCAGTGCGCCGCTCGTCATGAGGACCATGAAGCCGCCGGCACCGACCAGCGACGTCAGGATGCCGAGCGGAATTTCTCCGGCCATGGCACATCGGGCAATATCGTCGCAGAGAACGGTCAGCATGCCTCCGATCAGCATCGCGGCCGGCATGGAGCGGCGGCAGTCGGCCCCGAAGCATCGGCGGGCCAGATGCGGCACGATGAGCCCCACCCAGCCGATCATGCCGGCGATGGAAACCACCGCCGCCGTCGCGGCGACGGCCGCGAACAGCAGCACCGCGCGTTCGCGGGCCGGAGCGAGGCCAAGCGAGAAGGCCGTCGTGTCGTCCAGCCCGAGAGCGTTCAGCCGCCACCGCATGAGCAGCAGGACGCCCAGCGCGAGAAGAACCACGGGCAGGATGGGGAGCAGGCGTTCCCAGGTGATGCTCCACAGCCCGCCCAGCAGCCAGAAGGTGATCTCGGGTAGCTGACTGAGAGGGTCTGCCAGGTATTTCAGGATGCCGAGCGCGGACGAGAACAGGGCCGAGACGGCGATTCCGGCAAGGACGAGGCGGAGGAGCCAGCCCCCGAACCGCATGCGGATGGCGAGCGCGTAGGAGAACAGCAGGCCCGCCACGGCAAAAAACGCCGCGAAGCCCTGCACCAGAAACGCCTGATTCCCAAGAAAGACGATGCAGAAGGCAGCGCCGAAAGCCGCGCCAGGCGACACCCCAAGGAACCCCGGTTCGACGAGCGGGTTGGCGAAAATCGTCTGGAACACCGTTCCCGCCGCCGCAAGCGTCATCCCGACGAGGGCGGCCGCGATCAGGCGGGGAAGTCGCAAGCCCCAGACGAGGCGCCAGGCCATCTCGTCGGTCCGCAGGAGTTCGGGCGACATGAGAGAGAGTGTCGGATACCGTCCGAGAAACAGGGAACAGACGAGAAGGAGCAGAAGGCCGCCGCCGAGCAGGAGGATCGTGCGGGTCGACGACGTGTTCGGCATCGATCCTGGCTCAACGGCGCCAGCGACTGGCCTGTCCATCACAGGTCACCATGAAGAGCCGGCAGAATGGTTTTTTCCACAGCCTCCCCTTCGATCCCGTAGAAGTTTTTGAAAAACGATCTCGCCTCGGCCTTCATGTCGAGACCGGGGAACAGCTCCGGATGGATCTTCGTCGCCAGCCATGTCAGGCCAAGAACCCAGCGAGGATCGGGCTGGTCCCAGCTGAGAAGGTCGCCGGGGAAAAACCACAGATTCTTCGACCGCACGGCCCGGAGCGCATTCCAGCGTTCGTCGGCCAGCAGCTCCCTTTCGACCGTATTATACTCTGTGAAATATGACACGATGAATATCTGGTCGGGATCCCAGGCGGCGATCTGTTCGATCCCCACTTTCGTCCAGCCCTGGCCGAGTTCGACGCCCTTCCAAAGGGGATGGCCGCCGGCCATTTCGACGAGCAGCGTCTGCATCCAGGATGTCGGCGGGACGTTGTAGGCGACAGATCCATCGCGATTGCTATAATACAACAGCAGAACCTTCGGTTTTCCGGCTTCATCCAGGCCGGCAACCTTGGCGTCGATGCCGGACACGATTCCACGCATCAGCCCGCTCAGCTCTTTCGCTCTTTCTTCCTGTCCCAGAAGGCGGCCGAGGATGGCGAGATCGCGGTCGTAGTGGGCCGGGGTTTCGAAATCGACGCACACGACCGGAATACCGATTACTTCGAGCGAGCGTCCGAGATTTTCCGTGCTCGCCTTCTTCATCAGCACCACATCGGGCTTCGCTGCGGCGATCTGTTCGGGACCGGCCTCGCGGCCGAGCGTCGTCTTGCTCGCATATCCCGGATCGACGGCGGAGAGGAAGGTGTCCATTCCCTGGCCTTCCCTGCCCAGCCCGATCACGCGGGGCCAGGCCTCGGGAAAGAGATAGACGGCATCGAGCACCATGAACGACGCTTTCCCCGTGATCACGATCCGTCGGGGGGGGGCCGGCAGCCGTATCTCCTTTCCCCGCGCATCCGTCACGACGAGGCCATGTTCGGAGACCGCCGGGGATGTATTTCCCAATTCACCCGCCACGACAAAAAGAGGGAGAAGGGCCAAAAGAACACATGCCGAACTCAAGGCCAAAAGCATCGGCTTTTGTGCAACGATCGCCTGGAATCCGTCCCATCTCGTCATCGCGCCGTCCCCTTCCTTCGCCACAGCCACCACTCCTGAGTATACAACCAACAGCAACTACATTCCACTTTTCACATACCTTCTGTTCGAAACATGTTCGGAATGGCCTGTTTCACCTTTTCTGGCCACAGTTTTCGTCGTCCCTTCGTCATCATGAAGTCCTGAAAGGCGAGGCATCCGGCATCGTCCCCGAGCGGGAATCGGACGTGGAAAAATCTTGTTGCGAATGCAATAGTAGCATTATGTAACACTTAGTAGTATCTTTCTCGACATAACCTCCTACGTTTCACAACGCACGGTTATCCTGACGCCATCGTCTCCGTTCACATCGCAGATCAAAGGAGTCTCTCATGAGTATCAGACGGGCCCTTCCCCTGAATCGCACGGCACACGTCACCCGGATTCGCGCCATTCTGACGGGTATCTGCATCGGTCTTTCCGCGATCGGCTTCGCGGCATCGGCCGGCGACGGACCGACACCCGCCGACGCTTCTCCCATCGCGACTTCGTCAACGATCGCTGCCAACCTGCCAGCCGGCACGACCGGCGACGGGACATACAAACTTCCGGTCCTGACGATCGACGCTGAAAAGGCCACGTATCAGGGGTTGATCACGCGTCCCCAGGACGAGATCTCCCAGGATGTCATCATCCACAGGCCGACGAGCAACCCGGTGGAGCTCCTCCGCTCGCTCAATTCCTCCGTCACGCCGGGGAACGGCCTTCTCGGCGCCATCTTCACTCCGCAGTTGCGCGGATTCGAGAGCAACCAGACCAAGGTGCTCGTCGACGGCTGCCCCGTCAACACGCCCTGGAACGGCGCAAGCTCCCTCTCCGGGTTCCCGCTCCGGCGGCTTCAGAAAGCATCGATCATTCCCGGCGGCTCCTCGCTGGTCTACGGACCGAATGGCATGGGCGGCGCGATCAACCTGACGCTGCCCGCCGCGAAGGACCTCGAGGGCGTCACGTTCACCCAGGAAGCCGGCTCCGAAGGTACACGCCATCAGGAATACACGTATGGTCGTGTTTCCCACAACAACGAACACCTCCTGGGGCTGTTCATGGATGATTTCAACGGCACCAGGCGCTACAAGAGCTATGGGACCGGCGAAACGAAGTGGGACAACCAGATGTTCATGTACCGGGGCCGGGTCGAAACCGACAACGGCTGGGTATTCAAGGCGACGGTCATGGACAGCGACGGGACGCTGAGCGTTCCCAATTACAAGGAGCAGTTCGAGCCGTGGCGCATGTCGCACCGCGACTTCGTCGTCGAGAAGGATTTCGGTAACGACCGCAACCTGATTCTGCGGCATGCCACCTACATGGATTTCAGCAGCACACAGTATTTCTTCGACTATAATCTGACGATGGCCTCGGGGACGATCAATCCCGCCGAAGATGTCACGGTCCGCATGAAGACGACGGAAGCGCTGTACAATTTCCCGATCGGCGAGAAGCATCACCTGACCATCGGCGGGCAGAAGCAGGAAATCAAGGATGTCGGTCACACGGTCAAAGCGAACGTCGCCAACACCTGGCTCGAAACGAAGGGCTACTTCATCAGCGACTCGATCAATGCCACCGACAAGCTCGACATGCATCTGGTCGCCAGAAGCGACGAGTCGTTCGCTTCGGACAAGGAAAGCACCTGGTCGGCGGCGGCGGATTACAGGATTTTCAGCAAGTCGAGTATCGGCCTGGGCTTCAGCCACACGCTTCGGTTCCCCAACTTCCAGGAGCTGTATCGCGGAAGCAAGGTGTTCGGCAACGAGAACCTCGAAGCCGAGACGGCGAACAACCGCGAGTTGCGGCTGTCTCATCAGCTCAACGACAACTGGGGTTTCAATATCACACGCTTTACTTCCGATATCGCCGACAAGATCACGTCGATCATCGCTGCCGCCGATATCACTGTCCCCGGTGTCGGTGCCGTGAAGAAGAAGGATTCCTATTATATCAACATCGATGAAGCCGAGATCAACGGTTGGGAACTCGGTCTCGAGGGGAAGTTCAACGAGACGGTCGACGGCTGGCTGAGCTATACCCGGCTGGACAAGGCGGAAGACACGAAGAACGATCTTCGGCTCGTTTCCAAACCGGGGTTCCGCATGACGGGCGGCGTCCTGTTTCATCGGAACAAGAACAGCGGCATGCTGAGTTTCGAGCACCAGGGCAAGATTCCGGCGACCCAGACCCTGGATTCCGCCGGAAAAGCGACGCGGTATGAAGGTGTCGACGCATCGACCTGCCTCAATCTCACCCTTCGCCGTCGGGTGTCGGACGATTGTTCCCTCTATCTGAGCGTCGAGAACCTGGCGGACAAGGACGAGATCGTGCTGAGCCAGGCATCCGATTCCAAGAACAAGACCGGCCTTCTCATGGATCCGATCACGTACATGAGCGGCAGAAAGGCCCTTCTGGGCATGGAACTGAACTTCTGACCCATTCGCGGCAACAGCCGAAGATGAAAAAACCCCGGGGCGATTCCTTGCCCCGGGGTTTTTCCGTGCGCGTCGATCAGCCTTCGGGCTTGGTGCCGTATTTGAACGGGATGACGCGGAAGGCGCCTTCGGGGGCCTTCTCGTAATCGACCTGGCCAAGCCAGACGCTTTCGGCGTCGAGCGGCTCGAGATACCGGTTCATGACGATCGGCAGCTTGATGTCGAGGATGGCGACCAGCTTGCCATCGAGCGTGCAGCGGGCCATCTTCAGCGCCTGGAGGGGGGCCTTGTCGGGCGAGTAGGTGATGATCGCCTCGCCGGCGGGCGTGATGAACCAGAGTTCCGAGTTCGTGTGCGGGGGAAGATCGAGAACCTTGTTCAGCAGGGGCTTCCCATCGAACGTTTCGGCGACCAGATGGACGAGCCGCTCCTGGTCGTTCCATGCGAGATGGTAGAGATTCTCATCCTTGTCGAGGCAGAGACCGGACCACTGCCAGGGCAGTTCGCGAACGAGCTTGCCGTCAGGGCCGAAGACGATGATCCGCTGCCGGCCCTTGTCGGTGACGTACACCCGTCCCGATGGGCCGGCTTCGATGCGGGCGATCTGGGCGAACAGGCCGGGCTCGTTTCCGGGGCCGCCCAGCGTCTTCTGTTTCGTGCCGTCCGTTCCGTACAGAACGACCTGCTGCTCCATGCCGTCCGCGACCCAGACGCCGGACACGGCACCGTTCGCGTCACGCGCGAGGGCGATATCCTCGAGGACCGCGTTTTTCCCGGTCTTCTGGGTGACGATCGTGGCGAGCACCTTGCCCGCGGCATCAACCCGGTACACCCGGCCGGCCACGGTGTCGGCGACCCAGAACTCCGAGCCGGCGTTCCGGAAGGAAAGCGGTCCCCAGGGATGAGGCTCCTCGACGCCCGGGTTGTTCTTGTAGTTGAGGTAGGCGACCTTGCCGGGTTCGTTCCCGAAGGGCAGCGCAAGCTCGGTCTGACCGAAGGCAGGCAGAGCGACCAGTGCAGCGAACATCAGAGCGATGAACTGACGCATAGTATTTTATACTCCTGGATATAAGAAGAGATCAGACCTTGCGGAGAACGTGACTGAGGGTCATGGCGTTGGCGGCACACAACCGGGGCATCTTCTGGGAGCTGGAGTTGTTCATGACCTGGACGTTGTTCCCGCTCTCGACGGCGATACCGATATGCGAATCGTCATCCATCACCCCGTCCCCCGTGGCGTCGTAGGTTTTCCAGGTGACGACGTCGCCGGCACGATACGGCGGAACCTGCACGTACTTCCAACCCTTGCCCGTCAGGTCGCTCATGACCCCATGGCAGTTGAGCACGATTTTGCTCATCACGCCGGCATTCTTGAGGGCGGTGGAGACGACCTGGGCGCAGCCGAGGGTGCCGCCCTGGGTCAGCGGATCATACGGGAAGTTGCGCATCCCGACGAGGGCCCGGGCCGCATTCACGATGCGCGTCTGAAGATCACCGGTGGGCGGAGCGGCACTGGTGCTGGTGCTCGAGCTCGAGCTCGAACTTGAGCTGGAACTGCTGGCCCGGGTTCCATCGACGATCGCCCCCGCATAGTCGGCCGGATACACGACGGGCACCTGGCCGGCAGGCTGCTTCGCGGTGGAGACATAGTTCTGATGGACATAGGCCGTCTGACCCTGGTAGGAAATCTTGTACCACGGGTCTTCCTTGCCGATGATCTTGACCTTCATGCCGTTGGTCAGACCGCCGATGACCGAGCCCCAGGGCCCCGAGCGCACGTTGAGGCTGGTGTTGACCTCGACGGTGCCCTCTTCCCCGGCGATCTCGCTCTCGGCATCCTTCACCTGACCCTCGAGCTTCTTGATGAGCTCCTCGTATTTCTTGACGAGAGCTTCGAGACCGCTGACGGTCTTCTCCATCTGCTCGGCGGTCTGGGGAGAGACGCCGGTGCCGGCGGCATTGTCGGATGCCGGCTTGTCCGGATTGGAAAGTTCGTGGTTTTCGAGCGTCGTCAGCGGCGTCTCGGCCCGAACTGCGCCGGACATGGCCACGACGAGCAGGGCAACGCATGTCAGCGAAAGCATGATGATGAATTTCCTGTTCATACCTACCTCCCGTTTGATGAATTCATCATATACCTTTCCGGAATTCTCCTCAAAGTTACAGATGAAATGTTTGGATTCCAGGGAGAGCAATCCCCGGAGTGGCTATACACCAAGGGCCTTGATGCGGTAAGATACCTCACCATGAACCGCCATCCCATTCCATTGATGCTTCCCGTGCTGTTCATCGCGTGCAGCCTCATCGCCACGCTGTTTTCGACGGGCTGCGACGACGAGGGTTCGCCCATCTCGGCTTCGACGGGGGTAATCACTTCAACCTGGTTCTATCCGACGATTGCAAGCCTGACCGTCTCGGGCAACGCGATCAAGCGGGCCGACGGGGGCATCCTGACGCTTTCCTGCCAGTGGATGACCGCGACCCCGATCCACCTCGCCACGGGAATCGTGGCGCTCGCGAGCACGGTCGCCGACCCCGGCCCGATCGGCATCGTCAGTTCGGGGACGGCGACGGCAAGCATCCGGGACGATCTGCGCGGCGCAAGCTTCCTCGAGGAGTTCAATCTGCCGATCGAGATCCCGACCAGCGTGGGAAGCGCGACGACGAAAGGCACCTGGCGCGTCCAGCTTCCGTTCCCCGTCGCAACGGTCTCGAACGCCCCGCTGGGCAAGCATCAGATGCTGCTCTGGATGCTGATCGACGGGTACCGGTCGAACAGCCTCGCCTTCGAGATCGAGTTCAAGTAGCGGCCGGTGCGACGTCGCACCCCCGCCACAGGAACTCCGGCAATGCGTGTTGAATGCGGCTTTTCATTGCCTGGCATAGGATTTGCAATAACATGGGGTGATCGTGTCGCACCCCTAGGAGTCAATGCATGAACAACTGGAAATTCGTGAGTGAAACGCCGAAACACCCCGACGAGCAGGGGAACGAACCGGGCTCTGCCTCGCAGACCCGCGGCCCGACGGGGCTCGAGTGGAAATCCCGGACGGCGCGCGTGTTCCCCCAGATCAACCTGTCCCAGACCGAGACGGCGTTCCTCGTCGAGGCGCCGGTTCCGGGGGTGAACCCCGCCGATCTGAACGTGCAGGTGGAGGGGAATCTGTTGACGATCTCGGGCCGGCGCCCCGTCGCACAGCCCGGCCAGACGTCCTGGCACCGCCACGAACGCCGGACCGGCCGGTTCAGCCGGATGTTCGAGCTTCCCGGCATGGTCGAGTCGACGGCCATCAAGGCCGAGATCAGGGACGGCATCCTGCACCTCCTGCTTCCCCGGGCCGCCGCGGAGCAACCCCGGCAGATCGAGGTCAGGATCGGCTGAAACAGGCTTTCGGCCCGGCACTTCCATTGCCTGGCATACAATATCTTCAGTTACACAGTTCCGGAGGAATCCAGAATGGCAACCGCACAGACCTACGAATTCAAGACCGAAGCCAGACAACTGCTCGACCTGATGATCCACTCGGTGTATTCCCACCGGGAGATCTTCCTGCGCGAGCTGATCTCGAACGCGTCCGACGCGCTCGACAAGCTGCGTTTCGAAGCCCTCACGAAGGACGCGCTCCGCGGCCTGACCGGGGATCTGCATATCCGCCTCGAGCCCGACAAGGAGAAGAACACGCTCACGATCCACGACAACGGCGTCGGCATGAACCGAGAAGAGCTGGTCGAGTATCTGGGCACGATCGCGCGGTCGGGCACGAAGGAGTTCCTGCGGCTGGCGCAGGAAGCAAAGGACAAGGCGCTTCCCCCCGAGCTGATCGGCCAGTTCGGCGTCGGCTTCTACTCGAGTTTCATGGTCGCCGACCGGGTCACCGTCGTCAGCCGCAAGGCGGGCGAGGAGAAGGCCTGGCGGTGGGAATCGACCGGCGACGGCACCTACAGCATCGACGAGGCTTCCCGGGAGCACCCGGGCACCTCGGTCACGCTGCACCTGAAGGTCGAGACGAAGGACGAGAAGGACGGCGAGGATGAAGAGCACCACGAGGTGCAGGATTTCACCACCGAGTGGACGATTCGCGACATCGTGCGCAAGTATTCCGACTTCGTCGCCTACCCCATCAAAATGCAGGTCGAGCGCCACAAGCGCGTCGGCGAGGGAAAGGACGCGAAGGACGAGACGACGATCGAGGACGCGACGCTCAACTCGATGAAGGCCATCTGGATGCGGCCCGAGAAAGAGATCACCGAGGACGAGCACAAGGAGTTCTACAAGCACCTCAGCCGCGACTGGAACGACCCGCTCAAGTGGGTCATGTTCCGGGCCGAGGGGACGACGAACGAGTTCCGCTCGCTGCTCTACATCCCGACCAAGGCCGGCCACGACCTGTATATGCCCGAGGCCGAGCGGGGCGTGAACCTGTACATCAAGCGTGTCTTCATCATGCACGACTGCAAGGATCTCGTGCCCGAGTATCTGCGGTTCGTGCGCGGCGTCGTCGATGCCGAGGATCTGCCGCTCAATATATCTCGCGAAATACTTCAGCACGACCGGCGCATCACCGGCATCCGCAAGACGATCACCCGCAAGGTGCTCGACGCGTTCAAGACGATGCGCACCGAGCAGCGCGACAAGTTCATCGAGTTCTGGAAGGAGTTCGGCCGCGTCGTGAAGGAGGGCCTGTTCAAGGTCCCCGAGGACCGCGACCGGCTGTTCGACGCCTGCCTGTTCCAGAGCACCTTCTCGCCGAGCGACTGGTTCACGATGGACGAGTACGTGAGCCGCATGAAGCCCGAGCAGAAGAGCATCTACTATCTGACCGGCGAGACCCGTGCCATGGCCGAGTCGTCGCCGCATCTCGAGGCGTTCCGGGCCAAGGGCTACGAGGTGCTGCTGCTCACCGACCCCGTCGACGAAGTGTGGGTCCAGTTCGCGCACGAATTCAAGGGCAAGACGTTCCAGTCGGCCGCCAAGGGCGTCGCCGACCTCGGCAGCGAGGAGGAGCGCAAGAAGGAAGAGGAGACCCGCAAGGAGAAGGAAACGGCCTGGAAGCCGCTTCTCGAAACCCTGCAGGGCAAGCTCTCCGAGCACGTGAAGGAAGTGCGCCTCTCGAGCCGCCTCACGACCTCGCCCGCCTGCATCGTCGGCAACGAGTATGACATGACCCCGCAGCTCGAAGCGCTTCTGAAAGCCACCGGCAAGGACGTGCCGACCGTGAAGCGCATCCTCGAGCTGAACGCGACGCACCCCCTGCTCGAGAAGCTGAACGGCATCTACGCCACCGACAAGGGCGACGCGCGCATCGGCGACTACGCCGAGCTGCTCTACGGCCAGGCCCTGCTCGCCGAGGGCGGCAAGCTCCCCGACCCCGCCGGCTTCAGCCGCCGCGTCGCCGAACTGATGGTCAAAGCCCTCTCCTGATCCCGGTCTGATCCACCTCGGGGCCGTTCCACCGAACGGCCCCGTTTTTTATCCCCCGGTTTTGTCGGCGAGGGAGCGGGCGGCTTCGAGGGCGCGCTCGACGTGCTGCTGGGCGCGCATCTGGGAGTCGTAGATCATGCGCACGATCCCGTCGCGGTCGATGACGTAGGTCACCCGCCCCGGAATCAGCCACAGGGTCGCAGGCACCCCGAACGCCCGTCGCACCGCGCCGTCCGTGTCGGCCAGCAGGGGGAAGGTGAGCCGGTATTGCTCTGCGAACCGCTTGTGGTTCGCCGCATCGTCGGAGCTGATACCGAGCACGGCGGCACCGACATCGGCGAACGAGGGCGTCATGTCGCGGAACCCGCAGGCCTCGATCGTGCAGACCGGCGACTCGTCCTTCGGGTAGAAAAACACAACGACCGCCTGTTTTCCCCGGAAATCCGCGAGGGAAACTGGCCTGCCGTCCTGATCGTTCAGCGTGAACTCCGGGGCGCGTTCGCCGACATTCATCGTCCTCTCCCTCCGTTCATGGAGCCGCCGGCGGCTTGCCGGGGCCGAGATTCGGCTTCGCGCCGCCATCGGCGAGAAGCCTGCGGATCATATTCCGGACATACTCCCAGGAGGCGGGTTCGCACGGGCCCGTCGCGTGATGGACGAGGCGGTTGTCGCGATCGAGGAGAATGATATTCGGGGTGGTATAGGTGATCTTCAGCGCCCGCCCGATCAGGGCGTGCCAGTCGAGCACGACGGGGATCGGGAATCGTTGCTCGATCCACCAGGCCTCGGCGTCTTCGTGCTCCGTCGTCCAGGGGAACTGCGAGAGATTGACGGCGTAGAACAGCGCGATGCTGCCGGTATCGGCGAACTCGCCCTTCAGCCGGAGCGCCCATGTTTTTATATCATGCCGGATATCCCGATGTCCCGTCAGGATGACGACGGGTTTCCCGCGAAGCTCGCGGCTGTTCCAGCGCTGGCCCTGGAGATCGGTCAGGTCATACTCGACGAACGTCTGCGCCGGCGCCCGTTTTTCGATCCAGGCGGGCGGGAAGGCACGGTCCTGAGCGGCCAATCGCGACCCTCCCGCCGCCAGGGCCACCGACACAGCAAGGATGGCGATTCCGGCCCACCGGCACCACCCGGGGTCCTCTTCCCTGCTGCCCGCCCTACACGGGACGTCGTTCTTCCATTCCGGCACCACGATTCGTCTCCCAGACTCTGCCGTGTCGGCCAGAGGAGTTTCGCGGCCGTAATCGGCCCGATTTCATGGACAGTATACCCGGTCATGAGCCGTCCGCATAGATTTCCCCACCATACGGCAAGGCCATCGAAAGCTCCGTATCGTCCGCCATCGCGCGGAATGGTTGAGACATCGGGCGGTATGATATCGTGTGGAAAAATGGGTCGCACAGGGAGAAAATCATGGAGATCATGGGATCCCCCACGGATTTCGAACGGATGCTGGACGACAATTTTCTCCAGCGGTACGATGCCTGCCGGAACCTGCTTCGCGCGAACGGTATCCAGCACGACGTCGAATCGATCCGGCAGGTGATGCGGTATTTCCGCGACGGAGCGGCATCCCCTGAAGAACGCGCCCAGATGAGGTTGCGAGCCCGCGACGAGCTCGTTTCATATATTCTGAAGTATCATGAAACCCATTCCTTCGCCACCCGTTCCCAGCAGGAGCTGAACGAATCCCTGCTCGATGCCTGCTACGCCGAGGAAGGCGCCCCCTTGTTCGGAACCATCCCCGAGCTCATCCGGAGGGGTGCCGACGTGAAGGCGCGCGACGACAACGACTGCTCGGCGTTCATGATGCTGATGCCGAAAGCCCGGGGCGAGCTGTTGCGGCTCCTTCTCGAACACGGGGCGGATCCCAACGAGCCGTATCTCTCGGAGGGTCGACCCGTGAAAACGGTCTGGCTCAATGCCATCCGCTGGCTCGATCCCGAGGATCTGCGGCAGATGCTCGACCATGGAGCACGTGCCGATGCCCGCACGGCCTGGGGCTCGTCGGCCCTCATGGAATACTGCTCGGGCAGCCCGAAGCCCGAGGGCGTCGCCCTGTTGCTCGAACGTGGGGCAGACCCAACTCCGGCGGATGAACAGGGGAACACGGCACTGCACGCTCTTGCAAAATTCCCGGACGCCGCCAGGATGATGCCGCTGCTGCTCGACCGCAAAGCCGACGCGAACGCGCGGAACAAGGAAGGCAACACCCCGCTGCACATCGTCGCCGGGTCGATGGGCTGCGGAAACGGCGCCTCTGCCGCATGCCTGCTCGGACATGGGGCGAACCCGGATCTCAGAAACGAAAAAGGCGACACACCGCTGCATCTTGCCGTCCAGTCCGAGAAAGTCGACGTGGTCGAGGCTCTGGTGAAGCATGGCGCCGCTCTCGCGACCCCCGATGGTTCCGGGCGGACAGCCTACCAGATCGCCCTGGCGAAACAGGCGCTCGCCATCGCGAAGCTCATCGATCCGGAGGCGGATGCCGCAGCCGCCTACGCGGCAAGCCCCGATGCCGCTAAGGTCCGGCAGATGCGGAAGACGATCATCGAACAGCTCAGGGCCGGCCACACGTTTGCAACAGGAAATCGCGAAGGTTCCTCGATCATTTTCTGGTCACCGGATCGGAATCCTCCCTGCTATACGATGGAGATCGACGATCTCGGCGGCCAGAGCAGCAGTTCGTTCGAAACCGATGAGGAGCTTCTTGCGCATCTTTTCAGCCAGAAACAGAAAAGCTGGGAAATGCAGACGGAACGGGATGTTTACGAGGAGATCATGAGCACGATCCGGATGAGTCCGAAGAGGACGCTTCCGGAAGTCGCCTCCAGGCAGCCCCTCCCCGGCCTGGCAGAGCGCCTCGGGCGGTACAAAGATCTCCTCGAGTTCATCAGCCCGGTGGTGACGACGGAAACGGAGCTCCAGGCCACCCTGTTCGCACTCGGCACCCTCTATAGCCATTCGTTCGGGTACAGTGACCGCCAGTTGGACATGCAGGCTCTGATACCGAGAATATTCGGGATTGCCCGGAAGCGTATCCGCAGCACGCAGGATCTGCTGCGCCTGTGCGCCATGCTGCCGCGCATGATGAAAGACCTGCCGGAGGACAGCGTGGAGACTCCCGTCGGATACATGCACCACCACGACCTGAGCCAGCTCGAAGCCCGCGCCCTCATCGCAAAAGACATGGACGAGTTCACCTCGCCCTTCCCCATCAAGGTCGGTAGTTCCTAGATCTGCTTCGGCAGCCCCTTCCGGATCTTCTTCAGAGCATGCGAAGGAATAGGCTGTCTGGTCCGGCCATGATAGGATGGAAAACAGGCAAAATCTTGCCCCTGAAGGGAGAACCCGGGATGAAGGTGCGGAAGATCCAGGCCCCCGCCTGCCGGCTCATTGTTTTTCTCGTGATCTGCGGTTTTTTCCTGGCCACCGTGCAGATTGCCGCCGCCGGAGCATCGGCCCCGGATTCTGGGAGCGGGATATTCCTGAAAACCCCGTCCCAGACGTTCACCCACAAGTTCGAATTCGCGGTGCGGGATGGTCTGATCTGGACCCGATCGACCTCGGCCGGTGCGGAAGACGGCAGCTGGCAGCCCCTGAACGGCACCGGCCTCCCTTCGGAAGCGCCGGGCAAAGCCCCGTTCCGGGACGTCGGCAGGATCTCGGCGGTATCGGCCGACGGCGACAATCTCATCGCCGTCTCCGATAGAAACATCATATACTATACAAAGACATACAACTGGAAATGGAAGGACCACTTTTCCGCCCTTCCGTTCACGAAGCCTCTTCTCATGCCTGCTGATGCCCGCGCGTTCGGGATCTCCCATCGCGGCAACGCCATGAAATACTATGCCGACATCGACGGGAACCAGCACAGTGTCAGCGCGGGCGTGACCACCCTGTATCTGCTGGACCGGGACGGCCATACGATCTGGTATGCCGACCCGTGGCTTCCGCCTGCATTCACACACATGGTCGACACGCCCGGGAAGGGCACGTTCATCGCTTCGAACATGAGCGTGAGCGGCTCGACGCTGTTCCTCATCAGCGAGGCAGGCGAAATGTACACCAGGCTCTATGATTTCGACACTTCCGGCCAGAACCCCGTCCTTCCCTACTCCTACAAGCGCGAACAGCGCAGGGAGACCCGGCGGAACCGCACGCGAAGTCTCCCCCCGGAAGACTGGCGTCGCCAGCCCGATGTTCCCGGCATGATCACGGATCTGATCACGATCCTGCAGACCGGTGAGGGAAACGGCTCCTTTGAACTGCGGGTCGAGGGACAGGATGCGGAAGGTCATACCGGCTATTATCGGAAAGACATCTATGCCGATGCCTGGAGCTTCGTCGACACCGGCCTCCCTCTCCAGGGTCGGCCGGTGTCGCGAAATGCTTCCCCGGCAAGTCTCCGCGCACCCGCGAAGACGCGGGATTACACCGGCTGTCTGAAACTCGGCGACCGGAAACTGCCTGCCCGCCTTCTCGAGTTCTGGCCTTACAGCCCGCCGGCCGTGCTTCAGTTTTCCGTCGGCGGCCGGACCTTCGATGCCCGTCTGCACATGCGCCAGTATCACCACCGCCGGAACGGCGCCCTGGCTTGCGCTGCGACCCTCGAGCTGCCCGTCGATTTCTGCACGTCGACGGTTTCCGAAGTCCGCGAAGTATACGAAGAGCTATTCCGAAGCTCGCCTCTTACCGACCTGGTCCTCGTCCAGAAATCCGACACCATCCAGGGCGTCGAAGATCTGCACGTCATCGGTATTCCCGAGTTCGCCGACACCATCGTGAGTCTGCTGGTCACCAAAACCGGACTCAAAGGGGAGCTGGACACGAAATTCCACCGCCGCCTCCGCTTCACCTTCGACAAAAGGATCCGATGATCCGATCCTTGGGGTGAAACACCTCAAACGCTGGCAGGCAGCTTTTTTCCGGGGGTTCTATCGCCTGAATGAGGCGGAGCGTTCGAGGCCGTGGGCGAGCATCAGGGGCTCGTCGGCGAGGAGGGAGCCGATCGGGCCGTCGGCGATGATGCGACCGTCGTCGATCAGGATGGCCCGGGAACACAGGCTGCTCACCCATTCCAGCTCGTGGGTGACGATCACCAGGGTCTGAGAGAGGGTGTTGAGAATCCCTGTGAGTTGCCGGCGGCCCCGCGGATCGAGATCACCCGTGGGTTCGTCCAGCAGCAGGATCGACGGATCGCAGGCGAGCACCCCGGCGATGGCGACACGACGCTTTTCCCCGCGGCTCAGCTCGTTCACGGGCCGGTCGATCAGGGCTTCGAGGCCAACGGCAGCCAGCGCCCGGTCCACGGCCCCCGACACATCCGGAGGGGCTCCGGTTTGCCCAAGCTGGCGCGGACCGTAGGCGACATCCTCGCCGACCGTTTCGCAGAACAGCTGGTCGTCGGGATCCTGGAAGACGATTCCGACGCGGCGTCGGATCTCGCCGAGATGGGGCGACGCCACGGGGAGACCGTCAACCTCGATCGTCCCGTCGGCTGGCTTCCCATCGGGCAGGAGACCGTTCAGATGCAGCAGAAGCGTGGATTTGCCGGCCCCGTTCGGGCCGATGAGGGCCACCCGCTCGCCAGGATGTATATCAAACGTGATATCATCCAGCACCCGGCGGCCGCAGGGCCAGGCAAACCGGAGATTCCGGAGGGTCAGCGTTCCACCGCTCATTGCCAGCCCCTTGCCAGCATGGCCCGGTAGACCCGCTCGGCCCGCGCGACGGCTCGCGCGAACAGGGCGCCGACCAGGCTGCTTTTCGCCGTCCACGAGGTTTCGGCAGCCGCTGAAAAACTCCGGGCTCCGCGGGCCCGCTCGAGCCGGTATGCCTCCTGGCGCAGGAGGTCCCCATACCGGAGCAGCAGCAGCATCGTGCCGACGAGATCCGCCGGCGCGCCCCGATCGCGCATCCAGCGGGCGAGTTCGGCGGGCGGGAGATGCGCCGCGAGCAGCAGAAGGGTGCCGAGGGCAAGCAGGCCGCGAACGGCCGTTTCGAGGCCGGCGGAGAAATCCCCGGCGATCCAGCCGCGCATCACGGCGCCGGTGAGAATCACGAGAGCGATCCAGCCGCCTCTCGAGCGTCTTGCAAGCGCGGCATCCGAACCGCGGAAGCCGACAAACAATATTACTGCATATATGGCATGACCTGGCGAAACCGGCCCGGGAATGAGGAACAGCAGGAGGATCGCAAGAGCAGCGGCTGCCAGACGGAGTCCGACCCAAACGGTGCCGACGCTCATCGCGGAAGCCGGCCCGGAATCAGGCGTCGGGTGCAGCAACGGAGCGCATGCGGGTCGTCAGCCGCCCCACCCCGAGAACGAGCAGCGCCGTGGTCACGGCACCGAACACCCCGGCAGCAATCGTTCCCCAGGCTGAACCGAGTGCGGGAACCGCATAATCGGGGCAGATCCCGGCCACCACGGGCTCGAGCGCGCGCGCCTCGAACCCGAGACGGCCCGCAACGGCCTCGAGGCCGTCCGGCCAGGCACAGGCCCAGGGGGAAGCGAACAGGGCAACACCGGCCAGAGTGACGAACCCGACGCCGAGCAACCCCGACGCGCGGCCCTTATCGAATCCGGCCGCTGCCGGAGCCAGCATCTTCCGGCGCCGGATCGAGTGGACGACGAGGCCGGTGACAATCCCCTCTCCCAACCCGATAAAAGCATGGATTCCGGCCATTGCCGGCACGACGAGGCCCCAGGGAGCCATGCCGGAAACGGCGAGTTGGCCGGCGCACGTGAGTGCCGCGAGCATCGTTCCCGCCCAACCGGCGATTCCGGCCGCGACGGCCGATGCCGCATCGTTCCGGGCGATGGAGCCGATCCGCTGCAGCAGCACCCAGACGAGGTGACCGCCCAGCGGTGCGACGAGTGCCATGTTGAACAGGTTCGCTCCGAGCGCCGTGATGCCGCCGTCGGCGAACAGCAGGCACTGGACGAGAACCACCGCGGTCATCACCGTGACGGCCGCCAGAGGGCCGAGCAGGATCGCGATCAGCACGCCGCCGATCAGATGGCCGCTCGTTCCGCCCACGACGGGGAAGTTGATCATCTGGGCCGCGAAGACGAACGCCGCAGCCATGCCAAGCAGGGAGGCGCGCCGCGCTCCGGTGTCCGAACCGGCCGGCGTCGTGGCGCGCCGCCCTGCATACAGGCCGATCGCGGCGAGAGCGCCGGTCGCCGCCGCCGTTTTCAGATCGAGAAATCCATCCGGGATATGCATGATGCCCGGATTATATCCTGGCATCCCCGTCATTTGCAAGATCCGCGTCTCAAGGCAGCTTCAGAAGGATCCTCCCCTGGCAGCACGACCGGCTGGGGTCAGACGAACCGGCCCAGGAAGGATTTCACCGACGTGACGATCCCGTCCACGATACAGTACACGACGGGAACGTAGGTCAGGGTCAACACCGTCGAGACGAGGAAGCCGCCGATGACCGTGATCGCAAGCGGCTGGTAGAAGTCGGCACCGGCCCCGATGCCGAATGAAAGGGGCAGCATGCCGAGAATCGTCGTGAGAACCGTCATCAGGATCGGGCGGATGCGGACGATGCCGGACTCGAGCGCGGCCTGTTCCCGGCTGATCTCGTGCGCCTTTCGGCGTTCGATGATGTTGTCGATCAGGATGATGCCGTTGTTGACGGCGATCCCCGCGAGCATGATGACGCCGATCATGGCCGTGATCGAGAACGCGAAGCCGTAGAGGTTGAGGAAGAGGATGACGCCGATGATTGAGAGCGGGATCGTGAACATGATGATGAACGGGTAGGCAAGCGACTCGAACTGGCTGGCCATGATCATGTAGACGAGCAGCACCGAGGCGAAGAGGGCAATGCCGAGGTTGCGGAACGCCTCAACGCGCTCCTCCTCGTCGCCGCCGAAGGAGATCTCGCAGCCCGGCGGCAGCTTCACCTCCTTCAGGATCTTCGCGACGTCCTGGATGACGGCCTGGAGGGGCCGGTTCTCGATGTCCGCCTGGACCTTGACGATGCGTTTGAGATTTTTGCGTTCGATGCGTGTGTAGCCGCGTCCCTCATAGACGGTCGCGACCTGGGCCAGGTTGATGCTCGTCGACTCGTCCACGTTCACTTCGAGACGACGGAAGGCGTCGATGCGGTTCTTCACGTCGTCGGCGGCTTCGACGCGGATATCGTATTCCTCGTTGTCTTCCTTATACTGGCCGGCGATCGTGCCGTAGACATAGGAACGGACCATGCCGGCGACGGTGCCGAGATCGAGCTTGAGATCGCCGAGGCGGGTGCGGTCGAACTCGACCTTGATCTCGGGCCGGCCGGCCTTGACACCGCTGTCGAGATCCTTGAGGCCGGGAACGCCCTTGATCTTCTCGGCGATCTCGAGGCAAAGCGCCTCGACGACGCGAAACTCGTCGCCGCTGACCTCGATCTGAACGGCCTTGCCGCCTTCCGGGCCGCCCATCTTCGGCTCGTTGAAAGCAAACGTGCGCGGCCCGGGAATGCCGGCGATCACCGGCCGCAGCTCACGGACGACGTCGTTGGTGGTGCGGGTGCGCTTCTCCTTGGGCAGGAGCACGACGGTGATGTCCCCCTCGCCGAGCTTCAGGTTGGTGATGAGCTTCTCGATCTCGGGGACGGGCCGGAGCTTATCTTCCATAGCTTTTGCAATACCATCGATCTTCTCGACCGAGGTGCCCTCGGGGGCCTCGAAATGCAGCACGAACGTGCCCCGGTCCATCTTCGGGAAGAACTCGAGCGGCGGCATGAAGGCGAAGGATTTCCAGAACACGAAGAACATCAGGAAGAAGTAGGCCCACCGCCGCCAGGCCCGGGCGAGGATCCAGCCCAACAAAGCGGCGTAGAACCGCTTGAGCAGATCCATCAGCGGCTCCCGCGGCTTCTTCCCGATCTTCAATCCGTAGGCGCACAGCAGAGGCACGACCGTGATGGCCACGACGAGCGATGCCAGCAGCGAATAGACGATGGTCGCAGACATGTTGGCGAAGATCTCTCCGACGACGCCGGGGACGAACGCGATCGGGACGAACACGACGACCGTGGTGAGCGTCGAGGCCAGGATGGCAAGATACATCTCGTTCGCGCCTTCGATCGCGATCTCCTTGCGGTCCTTCTCGCCGCGTTCGACGAGCAGACGGTAGATGTTTTCGAGAACGACGACCGAGTTGTCGACGATCATGCCGATGCCCAGCGCCAGGCCGCCAAGGGTCATCAGGTTGAGGGTCATGCCCTTCTTGAGCATCATCATCGCGAAGGTGCTGACGACGGCCAGGGGGATGCCGATACCGATGATGAAGGTCGAGCGCACATTCTTGAGAAACAGGAACAGCACGATGATCGCAAGCACGGCACCGGTCGTCGCGTTGTCCTTGACCATCTGGATCGAGTCGCGGATGAACTCGGAACTGTCGTTTCCTATAGATAATTTTATTTTATTTTTGTATTGCTCCTCGAGCTTCGGCAGCAGTTTCTTGACGGCATCCGAGATCTCGACGGGGTTCGCCCCGGCCTCTTTTTTGAGCGACAGCGTGACGGCCGGTTTCCCGTTCAACCGGGAGATCGACTCGATTTCCTTGTACCCGTCCTCGACGCGGGCGATCTCGGACAGGTAGACGGGCCGGCCATCGACGTTTTTGACGACGATGCCGCCGAGGTCGCGCGGGGTGCGCACCTCGCCCTCGGAGCGGACGAGATACTTGAAGTTGCCCTCGGTGATGTTGCCGACCGG
>JAKQOH010000005.1 GCA_029565415.1 Candidatus Rifleibacteriota bacterium
CCGGCGTTCCGAGCGCGTACCAGGTGGTCGACGGATTCACCATCGTCACGACCGGAGCGGTGTTCGTCGCGACGGCAATCGTGAGACTCGTCGCCGCCGTTGCGCCGAAGGTATCGGAGGCGAGCAGGGTGATGATGTGGCTGCCCGGAGCGAAGTCCTTGTAATTCGCGACGGCATTCGAACTGCCGAAGGTCGATGTCGCGTTGTACATCTGCGAATAATCGAACCAGGTATAGATCAGAGCCTGGCCTTCCGGATCCGTCGCAGAACCCGAGAAACTGACCGCCTCGCTCGCCAGGAACGACGTCTTGTTCGGGGAAACGGCGATGCTCAGCCCCGTCGGCTCGGCATTGATCCGGAATGGCACGGAAGCCGTGGTTCCGAGACCCTCGGTCGTCGTCGCCATCAGCCAGGCCGTGTAAGAGCCGGGGGTGGTGACCAGAGACGTGAAGTTGTTCGTCGCGGTCGCGATCCCCGTCATGCTGCCGCCAGCAGGCTGCAGATACCACGCGTAAGCCGCCGGCGCAAGGGTTGCCCCGTTCGAGAGGCGCACCGTACCGACGAACTGGATGGAGCCGCCACTCATGACCTCGTTCCGGGCGGGCGCGGTGATCGCGGCCGAAGGCGTCAGGGTGCCGTAGGGGATGACGGTGAACGTCCGGGAAACCGTCGTCGAGCCGCCCCGCTCATCCGTGACCCTCACCGTGACCGTCACCGACGTGTCGGTCGTGACGTTCGGCGTCGTCCAGCTCGTCTGCTTCGTGGCCGTCGTTCCGAAATTTCCGTTGGTTGCCGACCAGGCATACGTCAGGGCTGCCGAGGACCCATCCGGATCCGTGGCGCTTGCCACGAGGGTGTAAGGGGTGGTTTTGATCATCGTCGTGCTGTCGGAAAGGATCTCGACCAGAGGATTCGCGTTCTGTGTGCCGCTGACGCCGTAGGCGACGGTGAGCGTCACCCGGCCGATGAGGCCGCTGGGATCGGCGGCAATGAACGTGACGGTGGTATTGCCGTTTCCCGATGCCGGAGCCGTCCAGACGGCGCGGACGTCCGAGGAGGTTGCAATGCTGCCTGCCGTTGCGCTCCAGTTGTAGGAGAGCATCGATCCTTCGGGATCGCGCGCGGTTGCCGTAAACGCGATCGTGCCGCCGTTTACGACCTGAAGGCGGTCCGGGGTGAGGGTCACGATCGGAGGCATATTCGTCGAACCGGCGGGCGGAATGGTGGTTTCAAGAATGGGGGTCTCGGTGCTGATGAACTGCGCCGGAATCGCGACCGTCGAACGGCCGGAAACCGTCACCGTGACCGTTGCCGTCTCATCGGCGGGCAATACGGGCGAATCATAGTAGCCCGGATTGCCGATGACCGGCGTGAAGGGTTCGCCCCACACCGACAGCGTGGCCGTGGAGATTATGCTGCCGGCCGCATCGCCGACGCGGATCCGGACGCGCCGGGTGGCCGGCTTCACTTCGAGAACGCCGGTCTGTCGCGCCGGAAGGCTGGTGGTCACATCGAGGTCGCCGGAGCGAATTTTATACTGAATGTTATTGCTTCCGGTGAGCTGCGCGACCACGTTGTGGCGTTCGAACGTGACCGGGGAGAGGGTGAAGACCCCGTTGGCGTTCGGGTGGGTCGAGATCGTACGATCCTTTTCGAGATACACGAGGGTGTTCGTGAAATTCGTCGCGGCGAGAACCGACGCGTCGATGCCGCGCACGGCGGCGACCGTGCTCGAAGCCGTCAGGGTTCCGGTAATGGAACCATAGCTGCCGGGGCCCGTGGGCAGCGGGTCATCCCCGTTGCCGGCACAGCCGAACAGCGTCAGGGCGGCGAGTGCCAGCCCGAAAAAGAGGTATGCGGCGGAAACACGATTGGAACTCGACATGGTGCCCCCTCGAAAGAACGTGATATGCGCCATTATGGGGCGCTCTGTACGCGGCTGTCAATGGCCAGGCGGAATCGGATCACCTCATTTTTTCGCCGCCCCGAGCCGGCACAGGGCGGCGACGATCGCGGGGCGGGCCATCAGGTTGTCGAGGAACAGGGCGGCGAGCCCGCGCCCCGAGAGCCGGCCAAGCCGCTCGCATCCGCCCCCGGCCATCCGGTCGAACGCCGCGATTCCGCGTTCGAGATCCTCCCGGCTTGCCGCTTTCCGATCCGCCTGAACGGCCGCAGCCCGCACATACACGTCGAGAAGGAGCCGGATGAAAACGGGAACCGAAGAGCCGGGCAGCGCGCCGTTCGCGTGCCAGGCCGGCGCGGCGAGGAAGCCTCCGATGCGTTCGAGCACGGCCCGGTCGAGTTCGCTCCGGACCTCGTCGAGCTCGACCGTCCCGAGCGATGCCACGGGAACCGGCCGCTCCCCGAGCTCCCCGAAGGTGACGATGCCGAATCCCCAGCCGAGGCGGGCGATTCCTCCCAGAAGGCCGAGCATCTCCCCGAAGCCGCCCTGGCGGGCTTCGCTGTCGAGCCGGTGCTCCAGGGCCTGCACGACCACACCGCGGATCAGAAGCGCCTTCGATGATTCGTCCGGATACTCGTCCGTCCGGATCGCGCCCGAGCAGGCGCTCAGTGGCCGCAGAGGCTGTCCCGAAGCGGCATGCCCCGCCCAGTCCTGAATCCGCTGCCAGATGGCAAGGGGCTTGTCCAGGGCGGACAGCTCCGACTCCTCGAGGAGCATCCGGAGCTCCGCCTCCAACTGGACCGATCGTTCCGCATCAAGGGTCAGCCCCTGCCGGAGCGTGATTGCCGCGGGGGTGGTCATCCTCAGCCCTCCTCCATCCGTCTTTGGTTGATTGCCGCCCACACTCTATCACAAGGCGCTCCCGGATTGAACCGCCCGAATCTCCGGGAAGACTTCCCTTTACCGAAGAGGGCGGGCATGATATGCTGAACGAGAAGCTGATCGACCGCGGCGCGGCGATGCCCGGGCGATTCTAAAGAATATAATAAAACTGGCTATATAATACGCGCATGATTCCGCAATGTATTATCCTCACCCGGGATCCGATTTACTCCGTCTTCCTCGAAATGACGGTGAAAGAGCACGGATTCCAGGCGCGGATCGTCGCCGTCATGGAAAAGGTCGAGGAGTTTTCCCTCGTGTCCCCGACGATCGCCTGGATCGTCGACCTCGACAACCTTCCCGTCTCGATCGGGGATGTCGCGAAAAAAGCCCGGCATCTTTCCCCGGACACGAAGCTCGTGTTCATGAGCTCGGCATTCACCCGGGAACTGGCGGCCCGATGCATCGCCGAGAATGCGCTTGGCCTCCTCGTGAAGCCGCTGGTCGTGGCGCGGCTCGTCGAGGTGATGAACCTGCTCCGGCAGGAGATCACCCTGGCGGAGACCAACGAGGTGCTCCCCAAGACTGAAGAGGAAGCCAGCAATGACGAGCCGGTCACCGGGGTGCCGCAGGAACACCCCTATCTGAGATATGTCCAGCTCAAATGCCCGATCTGCCTCCGCCCCTTCCGCGCGACGCGGTTCAAGCTCTGGACCGTGCCGGTGTCCGACACCGACACCGATTTCTGCCCGATCTGCAATGAATCGGTGCACCCCGAGCTGTACACCGTCATCGTCTGCCCGTCCTGCCTGTTTGCCCAGTATGTCGGCAAGTTCAACGACACTCGCGTGGTCCAAGAACGGGCCCGGCATTTTCTCTCCCCCCTCGGTGTCGAGGAGCGTCGCAGCCTCGCCTTCAAGCTGGAAGGGTTCGGGTCCGAGCGAACGCTTCTGCATGGCACCAAGAGTTTCGAACTCGCAGCCTACGCGGCCGAGCAGTTGAAACTGCCGGGGTGGATCAAGCAGGCCGGGGAGTTTTATCTGAAATGCTCCTGGCTCTGTCGCCGGATGGGCCACGGGCGCCACGAGCGCCATGCTCAGGAAAAGGCGCTCGAGTTGTTCTCCCGCGTCTACAAACCCTACCGATTCGTTGACGGGAAATACCCCGGGAAAACGACGATCCAGAGCCGCCTCGAGCCGGGTATCGAGCTCCTTCCCGAGCGCGGCATCGTCGTGACGGGCTTCCTGATCGGGGAACTGGCCCGCCGGCTCGGCAATCTCCGACAGGCCCGGGAGTATTTCGACGAAGTGCTTGCCCTTCCCTTCCTTTCCAAATACTCCTCCCTCCTGACCCACATCCATCACGTCGACCGCCGGCTGAAAGAGGCGGAGGCCGAAGCCGCCGCCCGGGCGAAAAAGAACGAGTAAGCGCGATATACTATTGCGTATTGTACGCCTCCAGATATATCGTTCGCGGGTTCGCCGTATTCCGGGAAAGAAAGAACAGCCCGCCGTTGCCGGCGGGCTGTCGTGATGAGCGGGGGCGGGCGGAGTTACTCTTCGGCGGCTTCCTCGCCCTTGCGGCCGTATTCCTTGATGACCTGCTCGGTCACGTTGGCCGGCACTTCTTCATAATGGTCGAACTTCATCGTGAACTCGGCGCGGGACTGGGTCATCGACTTGAGATCGGTCGAATATTTGTACATCTCGGCCAGTGGGACCGATGCCTTGACGAGCTGCTGCCCGCCCATCGGCTCCATGCCGAGGATGCGGCCACGGCGGGAGTTCAGATCGCCGATGACGCTGCCCATGAACTCGTCCGGGGTGAAGACGCTGACTTCGTAGATCGGTTCGAGCAGAATGGGCTTGGCCTGAGCCATGCCTTCCTTGAAGGCGATCGTGGCGGCCAGTTTGAACGCGAGTTCCGACGAGTCGACATCATGATACGAACCGAAGTGGAGGGTCGCCTTGAAGTCGATCATCGGGAAGCCGGCGAGAACACCGCGCTTGCGGGCTTCCTGCAGGCCCTTCTCGACGGCCGGGATGAAGTTGCGGGGAACGACGCCGCCCACGATCGCGTCGACGAACTCGAAATCCTTGCCCGGATTCGGCTCGAAGGCGATCGTGACATCGCCATACTGACCGCGGCCGCCCGACTGTTTCTTGTGCTTTCCCTGGACGTCGGCCTTGCCCTTGATCGTCTCGCGGAACGGAATGCGGGGCTTGCTGATCTCGACATCGACGTTCCAGCGGCTCTTGAGGCGGCTGATCGCCACGTCGATGTGGGTGTCGCCCAGGCCGGAGATCAGGCCCTGGCTCATTTCGGCGTCGAACTCGTATTTCAGCACGCCGTCATCGTTGCACAGGGTGTGCAGGCCGGTGCCCATCTTTTCCTGGTCGTTCTTGGTCTTGGGGGAGATCGCGTAGGTCAGCTTGGGCTCGGGCAGCGCCGGAAGCTGGAACTGGACGTTGTAGGCCTTGTCGCACAGGGTGTCGCCGCGCGTCGAGATCTTGGGTTTGACCAGCATCGCGATGTCGCCGGCCACGACCGCTTCGAGATCGACGCGGTTCTTGCCGCGCATCGTGAAGAAGGCGCTGAACCGCTCGGTGTTCTCGCGGTTGGGGTTGTAGTAGTCGGTGCCGGTGGCCATCTTCCCGCTGATGACGCGCAGGAAGATCATGTCGCCGGCCTGCTCGTTCACCTTCTTGAAGATGAAGCTGGCGAAGGGGCCGTCGGCCTTGGGCTCGACCTTGACCTTCGTGTCGGTGCCGGGCGTGACGGCCTCGACGGCGCCGCGCTCGATCGGCGAAGGCATGCAGTTCGTGATGAACTCGAGAACCTGGTCGCCGCCGAGGTTCTTGAGCGCCATGCCGCAGATGAGGGGCTTGATCTTGTTGGCGGCAAGACCGAGCTTGAGGGCCCGGCGCAGCTCGTCGTTCGAGATCGTCTGGCCGTCGAAGAACTTGTTCAGCAGCTCGTCGTCGCATTCGACGATCGACTCGACCATGCTCTCGCGCATCTTGGTCGCCATCTCCGTCATCTCGGCCGGGATATCCTTGGTCTCGACCTTCTTGCCGGTCTCGTCGGTGTAGGCATACGCCTTCATCTCGATCAGGTCGATCACGCCCTTCAGGTTCGCGGCGGTGCCCCAGGGAAGCTGGATCGGGATGATCTTCGCGTCGAACGCCTTCAGCTCGTCGATCACCTTCGCGACGTTGATGTTTTCCTTGTCGAGCTTGCTCAGGTAGACGGCGCGCGGAATGTTGTAATCGTTCAGGATCTTCCAGTTCTTCTCGGTGCCGACTTCGATGCCCGAGCTGGCGTTGATGACGAC
>JAKQOH010000022.1 GCA_029565415.1 Candidatus Rifleibacteriota bacterium
TTCTTCTTGCCGCAGGTGAGCTTCAGCACCATGTGGCCGAGCGAGGCGGCGAAGACGCCGGAAACCGCCGAGACACAGCCGCCGCCCGGGGCGAACGAATCCGATGCGACGTCCTCGCAGAAAGCGCGCAGGGATTTCGACAGCATGCGTTCCATGGAAAACTCCTTCGTGAGCGAGTGTTTGTAGCGTTATATATTATTCGAAATCGAATGAAACGCCGCGCGCCGCCGCTTCCTCGCGGGCCAGATCCGTCACGAGCGCGCCGCGCGGAACGCGGATCGGCTGGAGGGCGGCTTCGGCGAGGAGCACGTCATCGCGGGTGATCACGGCCCGGCCCGTCGCCGGCACCATGCGTTCGGCGGCGCGGCGCGTGCGGATCACGGCGGCGACGGCCGCGGAGAGGGTTTCCGGGGTGAACTCCCGGATGGTCCCGCCGAGAAGCTGGTCCCAATGGCGGCGGTATACCTTGATCAGATGCGGATTGAACGAGGCATCGGGAGCGGGAACGGCCCGCCCGTCGAGCAGAAGGGGAAGGCCATGCCCGGCCGCCTCGGCGAGGAGCCGCGAGGGGAACGAGTCGCGCAGCCCGAGCGCGACCTTGGCCAGCGTGTTCAGGCTCAGGGGGGAAACCACGACGAGATCGAACCGGCCGAGGCCACCGATCAGCTCGTCCGCCTCGTGCGCGCAGAACACGCGGGCCTGAGGGGCCAGGCGGCGGAGCAGGCCGGCTTCCTGGGCCGAATGCGAAAGGGCGACTTCCCAGGGGGCGAGACCCGGAACGGCCGGCAGTTCCTCCCATGGGTCGACCTGTCGCCCCGGCTCGGGGCGGCAGCAGACGAGAAGCGGTTTGAGCGGCGCGCGGCCGGATTCGTGCGGTTGCATCATGGTTCGACTTCGCGAGAATACCCTTTCCCCGGCGTTCCGTCAACCGGTTACACCGTTTATGGAGCATCATCGACGTTTTTCCCCTTCGGGCAAAGAAGATTCTCCCCATTCCGTCAGAAATATGCTATAGTTTGCGGCGGCTGGCCGCCGTTGTCGGCGCCTGCCGATCCGCACCGCCGCCGCGATGGGAGGTCCGAGATGCCGCGCACCACGTTCCAGGGCTCATGGGCGGCCCTGGTCACCCCGTTCCATGATGGACAGATCGATCTCGATGCCCTGTACCGTCTTCTCGATCTGCATCTTGCCGCCGGCACCGACGGCCTCGTGATCTCGGGCACGACCGGTGAGTCCGCGACTCTGACCGGCGACGAGAAGATCCGCCTGATGGAGACCGTCGCGGGCCGCGTGACCGGAAAGATCGGCCTCATGTTCGGAACCGGCGGCAACAGCACTGCCGCCGCCGTCGAGATGACCCGCCGCGCCGAAAGCCTCGGCGCCGACTCGGTTCTCGTCGTCACCCCCTACTACAACAAACCCACGCCTGCCGGCCAGATCGCGCATTACCAGGCCGTCGCCGCCGCCACGAAGCTGCCCGTCCTGCTGTACAACGTGCCCGGCCGCACCGGCACCAACATGACCGCCGCGACCGTTCTCGAGCTCGCGAAGGTCCCGAACATCCGCGGCATCAAGGAAGCGTCCGGCAATATAGAACAGGCTATGGATATTCTGCGCGCCGCTCCGGCCGGCTTCGAGCTGGTTTCCGGCGAGGACGCCCTGAACCTGCCGCTGATGGCCGTCGGGGCCCGCGGCACGATCTCGGTGACGGCCAACGTCGCTCCCCGCCTGATGAAGGAGTTCGTCGACGCGGCCCTCCGCAACACCTGGGATGAAGCCCGCCGCCGCCACTTCGAGCTGCTCGATCTGCACCGGGCGATGTTCTACGAGTCGAATCCGATCCCCTGCAAGACCGCCCTTGCCCTGATGGGCCTCATCCGCGACGAGTTCCGCCTGCCGCTGGTGCCCGCCACGGGCTCAACCCGCGACCGCCTCGCCGTCGTCCTCGAAAAGCTGGGGCTGCTCCCCTCCTGACCCGGATCGAACCGCAATGACCGTTTTCCAGTTCATCGTCTCCGTCCTGCGCGATCTCACGCTGATCGACCTCCTCGACGTGACGATCGTCGGCTGGGGTATCTACCGGGTGCTCCTGCTCATCGAGGGAACCCGGGCGTTCAACCTGCTCAAGGGGCTCGGGTTCATCATCCTGCTCCTGATGTTCACCAAGGATCTCGATTTCCACGCGCTGAACTGGGTCCTCTCGAATACCCTTCCCACCGGCTTCCTCGCCCTCGTGGTCATCTTCCAGCCCGAACTGCGGCGCGCCCTCGAGGACATCGGCCGCGGCGGCTTCCTGTCGGAGCAGAACGCGAATCCTGAGAACATCCCCGAGCTCGTCGAGGAGTTGGCGAAAACGATCGATGCCTGCGCGAAAAAGCGTATCGGCGCCCTCATCGTCATCGAGCAGGACATCGGCCTCAAGGACTTCATCGACAAGGGCGTCCCGCTCCACAGCGTCCTCACCTCGGAGCTCCTCAGCACGATCTTCCTGCCGTTCACCCCGCTGCACGACGGGGCCGTGATCGTGAAGGGCGGTGCCGTCGAGGCGGCGAGCTGCTTCCTGCCCATTTCCCAGAACCCCGATCTCGCCCGCGAAGTGGGAACCCGCCACCGGGCCGCCGTTGGCATCACCGAGATCACGGATGCCCTCGCGCTCATCGTCAGCGAGGAGACGGGGACGATCTCGTTCGCGAAAGGCGGCAAACTCGTGCGCGATCTGAACGGGGACAAGGTGCGCGACCTGGTGCGGGCCGCGCTGAAACGCGTCATCAAGGACCGGCGGCTGCTGTCGCCGCTGAAGTGATACCATGCGCATCAATCTCAAACTCATCACGGTTCTGCTCGCCATCGCCCTCTGGACCTACGTGAACATCATCATTTCGCCGGTCATCCGGCGGACGGTGAAGGCCCGGGTCGAGTATCGCAACATCCCGCAACTGATGCGCGTTCTGCCTGAGCGGGCCGAAGCCGAGATCGTTCTGACGGGAACCCGCCGCGACTTCATCATCGCCAACCGCGACCTCGTCCAGCTCAGCGTCGATCTCTACACGCTCCGACCCGGCACCGCGATGGTGCCGGTGAAGGTGACGACCCCGCCCGGCCTCACCGTCGTTTCGATCAAACCCGCCCAGATCGAGGTGACCGGCGAAACCCTGATCCGCCGCGAACTCGACGTTTCGGCTGAGGTCCGGGGCCAGGCCGACGAGGGATTCCTTGCCGATCTTCCCGTGCTGACCCCGCGCCGCGTCGTCATCGAAGGGCCGCGTGACCAGGTCGAGAAGATCGCCGCCGCCCAGGTGGCGGTCCAGTTGAACGAGGCCCGGAACTCGCTCACCGAAAGCTGCCGCGTCACGCTGGTCGCCACGTCCGGCGAAGCCGTCGACAACGTCCGGGTGATCCCCGAAAAGGTGAATGTCGACATCACCGTGAAAGCCGGGTACCCGGCACGGGTCATCCCGGTCAAACCCCATTTCATCAACAAACCCCCGGAAGGCCTGCGTCTCGAGGGATTCGACATCGACCCGCCCGACGTGGCCGTGAGCGGCCCCGGCCGGATTCTCGAGCAGACGACGGAAATCCTCACCCTGCCGATCGACCTGGCCCAACTGTCCGCCTCGGCCAGCCTCACGGCGCTCATCAAGCCGCCCGTCGAATCCCTGCGCGTGGCCGGCTCAGGCACCGTCAACGTGAAGGTGCGCCTCGCGCCGTCCCCGGTCACGCGGCAGATCGACGGGCTGCCGCTCACGCTCAAAAACTCGGCCAACCAGCACTGCCTGGTCACCCCTTCCAGTTACACCGTGATCCTGCGCGGTTTCGTCGAGCAGCTCGACAAGGTGTCGACGGCCGACATGAACATCGTGCTCGACATCCGGAAAATGGCACCGGGAAGCTACTCGGTGAACCTGCCCTGCCCGGTCGGAATCCCCGAAAAGATCGAGGTGATCCAGATCCAGCCCGCCTCGGTCCAGATCGAGGTCACGGAAATCGCCCCCGACGCCCAACGGCCGCCCGACGGACCGTGACGCGCCATGCCCGTTGACTTGGAAAATCCCCGCTGGTATGAATAGAGCCGCATGGATCCATACACACAGAAACTGATCGAGTCTTTCCCGCTCGCCAACAAGGAGCGCAAGGTCGAGCTGATCGAGGAGATCGGCCGCGGCCGCAGCGACGCTGCCCTCCAGTTCATGATCAACGCCCTCGGGGACGAACACTGGATCGTCCGGAAAACGGCCGCCGACCAGATCTACGCGTATCAGGACGCGGCTTTGCCGGCACTTTCCGCCGCGATCAACTCGTACAGCGAGGACATCCAGCACTGGGCCCTGCAGGTGCTGTGCCGCTTCGGCAGCAAGGGAACGCCTTCCATCCTGCGCGCCGTAAAGAGCACGAACCACGACGTGCGCTACTTCGCGGCCGCCGCCCTGGGCGATCTGCGCGAGCCGATGGGCGTTACGGCGCTGATCCGGCTGCTCGGCGACGAGAAATGGCCGGTGCGGAAAGCCGCAGCCGAGGCCCTGTCGAAGTTCGGCGAGGAGATCATCCCCTCCCTCGAGCAGGTGATGAACAAGACGGCCGACGAGGACGTGCGGTTCTGGGCGATCAAGACGCTCGGCCGGCTCGGGCCCAAGGCCCAGAAGATCCTGCTCGAATCGCTCCGCGCCGGCGACAAGCAGATGCGCTACGTCATCGCCTCGGCGCTCGGCGAGTCGGGGGACACGCGCGTCATCCGCGTGCTGATCGAGTCGCTGGCCGATCCCGACTGGACGATCCGCAAAAGCGCCACCCAGGCACTCGCCGATATCGGCGGGAACGCGGTCGATCCCATGATCGAAGCCCTCCAGGAGCCCAACGAGGAGATCCGCGACGGCTGCCTGATCGCCCTCGTGCGCATCGGAGACCGCGGTCTGACGCGGCTGTTCGCCTTCGTCGAGGGCGGCGACGACAATCAGCGGTATCTCGTGCGCAAGGGGCTCGTCAAGCTCGGTTCGCGGGTCGTCGAGCCGCTCATCCGCTTCTTCCGGAACGGGAAGCCTGAAGTGATGAGCTTCTGCGCGGCTGCTCTCGGCGAGATCGCCAGCCCCAAAGCCGTGCCCGTGCTCATCGAGGGCCTCTCGAGCAGCTCGTGGAACGTTCGGCGCAGTTGTGCCTACGCGCTCACCGAAGTCGGCGAGAAAGGCGTGGACCGCATTGCCGAGGCGCTCAACAGCCAGAACGACGACGTGCGGTACTGGGTCACGCGCATTCTCGAATCGATCGGCGAGGGGGGCATGCCCTATCTCGTCAAGGCGCTGAACGACAAGAGCAAGAATATCCGGTATTTCGCCGCCAAGGCGCTGGGCGGCTCCTCCAACCCCGATGTCATCCGCGACCTGATCAAATCGCTTGCCGACCCGTCCTGGAGCGTGCGGCGTGCGGCTTCGGAAAGCATCACCCGGCTCGAGAACTTCGGCGTCGACCAGCTGCTGCGCGCGATGTCCTTCGACAACGAGGATATCCGCTTCTGGATCGGCCAGATCCTTGAAAAGACCGGCCGCCAGCACCTCGACCAGATTCACGAGAACCTCCGGCTGGGGGATCGCGAGCTGCGGCTCTGCTGTTGCCAGGCCCTCGGCGTCATCGCGGATCCCTCCTCCGTCGACATTCTGATGGATGCCCTGCGTGATGAAAGCGATTGGGTGCGCATCTACGCCGCCATCGCCCTGGGCAAGATCGGTGACACGCGCGCCGTGGTGCCGCTGTTGCGGGGTCTGTCCGACCGCAACGCCGAAGTGCACCGGAACATCGGGCGTGCCTTCCGGAAGCTGGGCGCGAAAGTGTTCGAGACGATCGCGAAGTGCGTCGAGAGTGACGAGATGGTGTTGCGCCGCAACTCGGCCATCGCGATTCGCGAGCTCGCCGAGGAACGCGGGGTCGATCTGCTCGTCATGATGATGAGCGATGCCGAGGAGAAGGTGCGTCAGGCCGCCGCCGAGGCGCTTGGCCGCTTCCCGGGCCTCAAGGCGCGCACGATCCTGGGCGAGGCGCTTGCCGACAAGGCCTATGCCGTCCGGGTCGCGGCCCTGACCGCTCTCGCCGAGCATGCGGCTCCCGACTCGATCCGCCTCATCATGGACCACATCGCCCGCACGAAGGAAGAGCGCGAGCTGCGCACGGCCAAGCGTCAGCTTGTGGCTCTCGCGCAGCGCATTCCCGCGGCATTCATCCCGCTGTTTTCCGACGAGCACACGGCGGTGCGGACGATGGCGGCCGAAGGCCTGGTCGGGGTCGGCTTGCCGGCTCTGCCGGTGCTGAACGAGGCCGTCCAGGCCGAAGGCGCCTCCGAAACCGTGATTTTCTGGTGCAACAAGGTCATGAAGACGATCCGCAATCCCCAGGAGCCGATCGGCGATGTCTGATCCCGTCATGGATCGGGCGGACCGCCCGGATCGGCGGATCGGCTGGCTCCGTCTGGCCTCGGCCGCCTGGATCGGCGACACCGTCCGGGCCGGCCTCATCCGGGAACTGGGCTCGCCGGAAGCGGTGTTTCGTGCCGACCGGGCTGCGCTTTCCCGCGTCAAAGGCTGGTCCCGCGACCGTCTCGAGCGCTTTCTTGCTGAACGGGAGCGACTCCGCCCCATCTGCGATCCAGCCCTCCTCGACCGGACCCAGACGCGTCTCGTCACGTTCCATGATCCCGAGTATCCGTCCCTGCTGCGCGAGATTCCCGACTCGCCGCTCGCGCTGTTCGTGCGCGGCCGGCTCCCGGTCGATCCCCGGCCGCACATCGCGATCGTGGGCGCGCGCAACGGGACCCAGCTCGGCTTCGACATCGCCCGGGACTTCGGGCGCGAGCTGGCCGCCGCCGGCTTCGTCGTCGTGAGCGGTCTGGCCCTGGGCATCGACACGTTCGCCCATCTCGGAGCGCTGGAAGGGCGCGGCACCACCGTCGCCGTGCTCGGCTCGGGGCCCGACATCGCGTATCCGGCGGCCAACCGCAAGATCCGCGAACGCATGCTCGCCGAAGGCGGCGCCCTGGTCTCGGAATACCCCCCCGGAACGCCGGCCCGGCCCTGGCATTTCCCGGTCAGGAACCGCGTCATCGCCGGCATGTGCGTCGCGACCGTCGTCATCGAGGCCACGGCCCGCAGCGGCTCCCTCATCACGGCCCGGCTGGCCGCCGAGCAGGACCGCGAGGTGTTCGCCGTGCCCGGAAACATCCGTTCGACGCTTGCCGAGGGCACCCTGGCCCTGATCAAGGACGGCGCCCAGCTCGTCACCGCCGCCCAGGATCTGATCGCGTATTATGCGCGACTGCTTCCCGCCCAACCCGCGGAAAGCTCGGACCATGACGGTCACGGCGAGGCTCCCGACCTCACCGACGAGGAGGCCCGGCTGCTCGGAGTCCTCGCGGCCGATCCCGTCCCGCTCGACCGGCTGCTTGCGGATGGCCGGTGGACCCGCGACCGATTGTTTTCCCTTCTGCTGACCCTCGAAATGCGGGATTTTCTGGTGAAGCTGCCCGGGAACAGGTATCATGCGAAAATCAAACCCCCTCAGGGGAGGCACCAATAAGTGAACAAAACCAGAACGACGCTGGGCCAGCTGATGAAGCTGATGGACCTGGTCAGACGCCAGATGGAAAGCGATCGCACCGCGACGCCGGGCGATGCCGCGGGTGACACCGCGGAGCCGTTGATCGCGAAACTGATGAAACGCGGATTCCGACTCGAGGAGATCGAGACGGCGATGAAATGGCTCTCCCTGATGAGCCTGACGATCGGCAGCGGCGCGAGCCGCCCGCCCTCCGACACCCCGGCGGAACAGGCCCCGGCCGATCCGGCCGACGCGGCGCGCTCCGCCGGTGTCCGCCAGCTCCACACCTCCGAGGCGATCCGGCTCACCCCCGAAGCGCAGCGGCATCTGCTGAGCCTGCTGGAGCGCGGCGAGATTGCCCCGCTCCAGTTCGAGCGCACCATCGAGTATCTCTGGCGCCACGACCTGCGCGAGGTTTCCGCGATGCGTCTCGATCTGATCCTCTCCATGAACGACCCCCAGACGGCCCCGACCGGCACAGCCGGGAATCCGGCCGGCCCTTCTTCGTCGCTCAGCCCCCGCATCAATCCCCCCCTGTTCATAAATTGATTGTAATAGATATGGAAATATAATATACATGAGCGCCAAACATCTCGTCATCGTCGAGTCCCCGGGAAAAATCAAAACCCTGACCAAGTTCCTGGGCCGGGATTTCATCGTCGAGGCCAGCAAAGGCCACGTCATCGATCTGCCCGACTCCAAGCTCGGGGTCGAACCCGACCGCGGCTTCGTTCCGGTATTCCGCGTCGTGCCCGACCGGCGGGACGTGATCATCCGGCTGCGCGAGGCGGCGGAAAAGGTCGAAACCATCTATCTGGCTCCCGATCCCGACCGCGAAGGCGAAGCGATCAGCTGGCACCTGGCGGGGGCGCTCGGCATCGATCCCACCAGTGCCTGCCGGGTGACCTTCAACGCGATCACCCGCGACGAGGTGCTCAAATCCCTCGAGAATCCCCGTCCGATCGATCTCAATCTCGTGAATGCCCAGCAGTCCCGCCGCATCCTCGACCGCCTCGTCGGCTACAAACTCTCGCCGCTGCTGTGGAAAAAAGTGTGCCTGGGCCTGTCGGCCGGCCGCGTCCAGTCCGTCGCGGTGCTGCTGATCTGCGACCGCGAAAAGGAGATCCTTGCGTTCCAGCCCGAGGAATACTGGACGATCGAGGCGAAGGTCCGCACCCACGACCGGCACGCGTTCACCGTCAAACTGGCCAAAACCGACGGGAAGAAAGCCGCCATCGGGGATGGGAAAACCGCCCACGCCGTCGTGGCCGAGATCGAGAAGGCGGGCCTTCGCGTTGCATCGGTGGCCCGCCGCTCCCGCAAACAGTTGCCGCCCCCGCCGTTCATCACCAGCACCCTCCAGCAGGATGCAGCTCAGAAGTTCGGCTTCACCTCCCGCCGGACGATGTCGGTCGCCCAGCGCCTCTATGAAGGCATCGAGCTGGGCGCTGAAGGCCACGTCGGTCTCATCAGCTACATGCGAACCGACTCGGTGCGGATCTCCCCCGAGGGGCTCGGGGAAGCGCGTGAATATATATCGAAAAGTTTTGATCCTCGATACGGCCTCGACAAACCACGCGCCTTCAAGACGCGCAAAGGTGCCCAGGATGCCCACGAGGCGATCCGGCCCACCTCCGTCTGGCGCACGCCCGAGAAGATGGCCAGAAACCTCACGCCGGAGCAGTTGAAGCTGTATACGTTGATCTGGCGCAGGTTCGTCGCCTCCCAGATGGCCGAGGCGGAGTATGACGTCGTCACGATCGAGCTCGAAGCGGGTCGGCATCAGCTCCAGGCCTCCGGTACGACGATGACCTTCGACGGCTTCACCTCGCTCTACTCCGAGGCGAAGATCGAGGATGCCGACACGCCCGCCGCCGAAGCCGGCGCCGAGGAGGATGCCGAGCGAGAGGCGAAGCAGCGTCTGCCCGAAGTGCACAAGGGCGACGAACTGGGCCTCGCGGGGATCGACCCCACCCAGCATTTCACCCAGCCGCCCCCCCGATACAGCGAATCGATGCTCATCAAGACCCTCGAAAAGGAAGGGATCGGCCGACCGAGCACGTATGCCGCGATCATCGACACGATCCAGCAGCGCGGCTACGTCAAGAAGGTCGAAAGCCGCTTCCGGCCGTCGGATGCCGCGTTCCTGGCCACGGAACTCCTGGTGTCCAAATTCGGCGACATCATCAATCCCAAGTTCACCGCCACGATGGAAGGGCATCTCGACGAGGTCGAGGACGGCCGCAAGGACTGGGTGCGCGTGCTGAGCGAGTTCTACGGCCCGTTCCTGAACGACCTGAAAAAGGCCGAGACCGAGCTCCAGAAGATCCAGTATGAAACCGACTGCACCTGCCCGAACTGCGGCAAGGTGATGGTCGTGAAACTCGGCCGGACCGGGAAGTTCCTTTCCTGCTCGGGATACCCCGAGTGCAAGTCGACCGAGAACATCCCCGACGAGCTGCTGCTGTTCGCGACCGAACAGGCCCGCGGCCGCCTGCAGCTCCGGGAGACGCTCGACCGGCTCAAGGCCGAGGCGGGCCCCGATCTCGTGCCGACCGACCAGGTGTGTGAGGCCTGCGGCTCGCCGATGGTGATCCGGACCGGCCGATTCGGCCGGTTCATGGCCTGTTCGAAATACCCGGAATGCAAGACGACCCGGCGCATCCAGCAGGAGATCGGCGTTGCCTGCCCGCTCGAGGGCTGCAACGGCAAGGTGGTCGTGAAGAAGGCCAAGGGCGGTCGCCGGACGTTCTACGGCTGCTCCAACTACCCGACCTGCATGCTGACGACCTGGCAGAAACCGACGGGCGAACGCTGCCCCGAATGCAGCTCGCCGCTGGTCTGGCACTCGACGAAGAAACTGGGCACGTTCGTGAAGTGCTCGAAGAAAGGCTGCGAGTACCGCCGCATGCCCGAGAAAAACGAGGGGGAAACCGGTGGCCCGGAAGAATGATCATCCGAATGTGACCGTGATCGGCGCCGGCCTGGCCGGTGTCGAAGCGACGTTCCAGCTCATCCGGCGCGGCGTCCGCGTCAAGCTCCTGGAGATGCGGCCCAAGGTTCCGACCGGGGCGCACGGCACCGACCTGTTTGCCGAACTGGTCTGCAGCAACTCGGTCGGAAGCAATCTTCCCGACCGGGCTTCGGGGCTGCTCAAAGAAGAGCTGCGCGCGCTCAGCAGCTATATCCTCGACGTCGCCTACAAATACCGGGTGCCGGCCGGCAACGCCCTCGCCGTCGACCGGGAGGCCTTCGCTCGCGAAATCACCCGCTATATGACCGGTCACAGCCACGTCGAGTTCGTCAACGACGAGGCGACCGAGTTCCCGGAAGAGGGAATCGTGATTCTCGCCACCGGCCCGCTCACCTCGCCGCGCATGCTGGCCTGGCTGTCGAAGACCTTCGGCGCCGACAAGCTCGCCTTCTTCGACGCGATCGCGCCCGTGCTGACGGCCGAGAGCGTCGACATGACCCAGGCGTTCGTCGCGAACCGCTACGGCGATGCCGAAGAGAAGGGCGATTACATCAACTGCCCGATGAACAAGGCGGAATACGAGGAGTTCGTCACCCAGCTGCTCGCCGCCGAACGCATCCACCTTCCCGAATTCGAGAAGGATGCGCGCAAACAGTTGTTCAGCGGCTGCCAGCCCGTCGAGGAGATTGCCTCATCCGGGAAAGACGCGCTGCGGTTCGGCCCGATGAAACCCGTCGGCTTCACCGACCCGCGCACCGGCCGTCGCCCCTGGGCCGTCGTGCAGCTTCGCCAGGACAACCTGCTCGGAAGCCTGTACAACATCGTGGGATTCCAGACGAACCTGAAGCACGGCGAGCAGGAGCGGGTGTTCCGCCTCATCCCTGCCCTGAAGAATGCCGTGTTCACGCGGCTCGGCCAGATGCATCGCAATAGCTATCTTTTCTCGCCCGCGTTCCTCACCCCGACCCTCCAGGTGAAGGACCGCCCCGACTGGTTCGTCGCGGGCCAGATCTGCGGCGTCGAAGGCTATACCGAGTCGACGGGAATGGGCCTGCTCGCCGGCCTGAATGCCGCCCGCATCTGTCTCAAGAAGCCTCCGGTCGTCCCGCCGCCCCAGTCGATGCTGGGGGCTCTCGTGAAATACGTGACGTTCGAAGGCCACAAGGTGAAGGAGTTTTCGCCGATGAATGCCAACTTCGGCCTCCTCACCGGCACCACCGCCCCCGCCAAGGGCGAGTCGGCGGAAAGCCGCCGCGCTGCCGCGATCGTCGAGGCCCGGCGCGCGTTCAAGGCCTTCATCGCCGAACTGTAATCTCCCGCTGGTAGATACCGGGCAGACAATCGTCTGCCCGATTTGGCGTGCCAGGAGTCCATTTCCCCGCACGCCGCTCCCGGGCAGGACGCCTGTCGGGAGAAAAGAAGCGCCGGGGCGCGGCTAGCCGCGCCCCGGCGCTGGGGGATCGCTCAGATCACCAGGGGGAATCGCTGGGGAGCGTGATGACATGGACCCGGGCCTGCAGTGACCCGCTTCCATTCTCGAGGATGACAATGCTGGTGCCGTTCACGACCACCGACACCGGCGTGTCGAACGAGCCGAGCGCCGAGCCGCTGGACCCCGCATTCATCTGCCAGCCGCCGGACGTGTTCCAGAACTGGAGCTGGCTGTTGCTCCGGTCGATCGTGAGGAAGTAGTCCTTGTTGAACTTTGCGATATCGATGGGGCTGCTTGCATTCCAGGAACCGACATAGTTGAGCGTCGAGGGATCCCGGACGGAAATCCTGCTGTTTCCATAGTCGGCAACATAGATTTTCGATTCGATGGATCTGATTCCCAGAGGGGTGTCGAAGTGCACCGGGTCGTTGCCGGGCGCCGTGTCGGTCGAGGGCATGATCTGATCCGCAACACCGCTTGCCAGGTTGAGCTGCTGGAGACGATGGACTCCGGTGTCGGAAAGGAACAGATACGTGTCATTGGAGGTGAGAGACATCGGGTTGGTATACAGGGCCGAACCGACCGTGCCGGTTCCGAAAGCGCCATAGTTGCTTTCCGTCGCCGTGCCGTTCCAGACCTGGATTCTCGCGGAGATTCCGGGAAGGGCTTCGAGGGTGTAGAGCTTTCCGCCTGTTTTTGTGATGCCCACGAGCGAGGTGAACGAGCCCGGATCCGAACCAAGTCCACCGATGGCGCTTTCGAGGGCGAAGCTGGAGGAGAACTTCTTCACCTTCGAGTTTCCATGGTCGGCGATATAATAGCTATCACCATCCAATAGGAGCGCCGTGGGGCTCGAAAGCTGGGTGTCGAGGGCGCCATTGCTGAGATACGTCCGTGCGCTCCAGACGACGAACGTGAAGGTCGCCGCATTCTGGCCGCCGTAGGTGTCGACGGTGCTCACCATCAGCTGATACCGGCCAGGATTGAGGAACTGCGGCAGATTCACCTGGCCCGGGTTGTAGAAGATCGCCCCTCCGACGGGCGGAGTGAGGGCGCAGGTGATGGCGGAATCCGCGAGAAGTCCTCCCGTCTCGAGATCCGATGCCCAGGCAGCGAGGTTGATCTGGGTGCCGGCGCTGGCCAACAGAACCGGGATATTGCCGGGCGCGGTGGCATACTGCGGGTAATCGATCGTCAGGCCGGGGGTGGCGAGGGTATTGATCAGGAGCGAGTGGGTCGCGATCGCTTTGACGCCGCAACTGTCGATAACCCGCGCCTCGATCACGTGATGTCCGTGCTCGTTGAGAAAGGTGGTCAGGGTGTGCGTCTTGGGCCCGACGCCGGTCAGCGTCGTGCCGGCCAGCTTCGTGCCGCTGTTCTGGTCATACCACTCGATCTTCAGGGGCTCGGCGTTGTCGTCGTCGCGCAGCTCCGCCTTGAGAGTGAAGCTGGCCCCAACGTCATATCGGGCGCCGCTGGCCGGATTGTCGGCATCGTTCATCACGATCGTGGGCGTCGCGTTGATGTAGATCGACCGGCTCACGGATGCCATGGCCAGCAGGGTGTCGCTGGCCTGGAGGGTGATGACGTGCGTGCCGACCGACGTGAAGACATGCGTGAAGGACGTCGTGGCGAGCTGGTCGAAGCGACTGGGGTCACTGCATGTCCAGCTCAGGCTCGTGCTGGCCACAAATCCGCCCGCCGTCTCGGTATCCTTTGCGTAACCGCTGAAGGGAACCG
>JAKQOH010000032.1 GCA_029565415.1 Candidatus Rifleibacteriota bacterium
GACAAGGCCGGCAGCTACGCGCTGACGACCCCCACCGGTGACGACCGCCTGATCGCCTCGCTCGACCTGACCGACACCCTCGATGCGATCGCCAACGGAGCCGCTCTCCAGGCCGAACACCGCACGAACGAAGCCCGGATCGCCGTCAGCGACCGCCTTCTCCAGGCCGGGAAGCGCGCCGCCGAGCTGGTCGCGACCGACCTGCTCACCGGCTCCGGCGCCGCTCTCGAACGACTCTCCGCCACTCCCGGCGCGAACTTCGTCCTCCCGATGGTCCGTGCCCGCATCCAGTTCGAGCGCAGCCACGGCACCCCGCTCCGCGAGGATCTCGCCGCCAGGCTCGAAACGGCCCGCTGATCGCGCAAGCGTTCGTTCCATGCTATAATGGACCACCGGTTCGGTGGTCCTTTTTCCGTACGCACGACTGATGGGGCACGATACGATGCAGGGAAACACGACACTCAAAAATCTCGCGATCTTCACGGGGTACAGCCATATCGGTAGCTGCCGCGAGTTCCTTTGGATCGCCGGCGATATGATCGGCAACCAGCAGCTTCCCTCGCGGTTCATCATCCGGGGCCTCACGTGCGAATACGACGTCGAGGCGCTGATGATCCGCAAAGATCTCTATCTGCGCACCGATGCGGGCCAGGAGTATATCGTCAACAATTTCCAGATCACCGACATCTCGGATATCGAGAACATTTCGGGAATCGCCGAAAACATGGCCCTCCTGTTCGAGAAGTTCCCCGACATGAAGACGGTGGTCGACGGCGAGCATGTGGCCGTCACCAAGCAGACCCAGGTGATGGCCTTCAAGGTCGTCTCGAACGTCGTCAACAGCGTCAGGACCGGCCAGAGCATCGAGGCGGCGCCGTCGAAGGAGGTCGCTTCGCACCTCGTCGGCGAGATTCTGGCCTCGCCCGACGCGATCATCAACCTGATCGACATCAAGTCGTTCGACGACTACACCTTCACCCATAACATCAACGTCGCGACGATCGCGATCATGATCGGCCATGCGATGGATATGAAGAAGGACGACCTGCACGAACTGGGCACCGGCGCTCTGCTGCACGATGTCGGGAAGCTGAAAGTATCGTTGTCGATATTGAACAAGGACGGCAAGCTGACCGACTCGGAATTCGCCGAGATGAAGCGCCACTCGGTGTATGGCTACGAGATCCTCTGCCGCTCGGTCGATCTCACCGAGCGCTCCCGCCAGGTCGCGCTGCTGCACCATGAGCGGTTCGGCGGAAGCGGCTACCCGAAAGGGCTGAAGGGGCGTGACATCCCGCTGTTCGCCCGCATCACCACGATCGCCGACGTGTATGACGCGCTGACGACCGACCGGCCCTACCGCGTTTCGATGACCCCCTACGATGCGATCAAGATCGTGATGAGCGGCGTCGACAACCAGTTCGATCCCGAGGTGCTCCAGCATTTCATCCGGCGCCTCTCGCTGTATCCCAACGGCAGCCTCGTCAAGCTCAACGACGGCTCGATCGGCATGGTGCTGCGCGCGAATCGGCAGGCGGTAATGCGGCCCGTCATCAAGATCCTCCGCGACAAGAACGGGGTCCGTCTGAAGCAGCGGCAGGAGATCGACCTGATGTCGGAAAAGACCCTCTTCATCGCTGGCCCCGCCACGCTCGCCATGCTGAACGTCACCGCGCCTCTCCAGGCCTGACCGATATGGAAGCCCTCCTCCGGCGGATCGTCGTCGTTCTCTGCCTGTGTCTCGCGGCCGTCGCCGTCCAGGCGCAGACCGGCACGGAGACGGCATCCCCGATTCCCGAGACGGTGTATCCCGAGTCGCTGAACGCGATCGACGAGTTCCTGTCGGACACTCCCGTCGCATCCCAGACACCGGCCCCGGCATCGTCCGGCTGGCTGCCCCTGCCGCCGGTTTCCCGTCCCATCGTCGTTGAGCCGCCCGAGACCGGGAAAAAGGTCGTTCCCGAGGGAGAGGGTCTCCTGGACGTCGTCATCACGACGGTTCGCGAGAAGACGCCCCGCCAGATTTCGATCATGCCTTCACGCATCGAGATCTGGACCGGTGACCGGATGATCGCCTCGCTCGAGAACGGGGAGCCCGGCGTGGAAAACGGCTTCCATCGCCGCGTCTTCCGCTTTCCGCCGATCAGCCTGCCCGCGGGGTACCATTTTCTGACGATTCGCGGCTTTGCCGAAGGATTCGTCTCCCGGGAACAGAAATGGAAGGGACGCATCATCCAGGTCGGCATCCACGACGGGAAAACCACCACCCTGCATGAACGGCTCCCGATGTTCGTATGGTAGAACAGAATTCTCCCTCTGCAATTCCTGGAACCCGCATGCCCGTCCCAGGGTCTATGACTTCGGGACCGCATGAACAGGATGACGAACGCGAACTTCTCCAGCGGGCAACTGCAGGGCACCGGCCTTCGTTCGACCGCCTCGCCGGGCGGTATCACGCAGCCGTCTACCGGGTCGCGTACCGGTTCTTCAACTCCCGCGACGATGCCGCGGATGCGGCCCAGGAGGTGTTTCTCAAGGCCTGGCGATCGCTGCAGACCTTTCAGGGACGTTCGAGCTTCAAGACCTGGCTCCTCCGGATCGCCGGCAACACCTGCATCACGCTTTCCCAGGCAAAGGCACGGCAAAAGAAATCCGTGCTCGAATCGATCGTCGACTGGTTCTCCCGGAAGCCGCCCGACGACCCGGCGGATCTGGTCGTCGAACAGGAGTATCAGATGGAACTGCGGCAGGCCGTCGAACGGAATCTCGCGCGCCTGCCCGATGTCTACCGGCTTCCCGTCATTTTGCGTGACGTTGAAGGCTACACGATGGACCAGATCGCCGAAGTTCTCGAAATCCCCGAAGGGACCGTCAAATCCCGCATCAACAGAGGCCGCAGGATGATGCAGGAAGCGCTCGAGCCTCTGCTGCGGCACAGGAGCAGGCCATGAAATGCACCCGTCTCGAAGACTGGTATGAACGCAACGGCGACGATCCCGCCGCCAACGGCTGGCAGGACGTTCTGACGCACGCCCGGGGCTGCCCGGACTGTGCGTTCGCGATGGAAGGCCGGGCACGGCTTCTCGAGACTCTCCGTGAGCTCCCCGAGCCGGTTCCGCCGGCCGATCTCTCCGCACGGATCTCCCAGTATCTTGATCTCGAGGCAGGGGAGAGCGACGATCCGGACGCGGCGGCAAACCTGCTCGACGATCTTCTTGGCCGGTGGCTGCGCCCGCTCCAGGTCGTGTTGTCGGCCGCCTGCGTGCTGACCCTGCTGCACATCGTGAGGCCGGGGATATCGTCGGAACCCGCCGCCATCCGTCCGGACCGGATGCCCGTAACCCTCCGGGCCGAGGCCCCCGCACCCGTCCCGGCCGTTCCCGATGGTGGCCGGCTCCGGCTGCCCGAAACCCGTGGCCAGGCCCTTGCACGGCTCGATGACGAGGAGATTGCCGCCTTCCTGCGGCGCCTCGACGCGTATCGGCACACGCATCCCGAGATCGACGCCCCCCGCTCCGCCTTCCCCTCGGGGATGCTCGCCGTCGACCGGTGACATCCATGCCTGGAGAATATTTCATGTATCGTAGTAACTATATAGCAATATGCATATTCGTTGTATCGGCTTTTTTCGCCGCAGGGGAGACTCTCCATGCCGGTCCGGCCCAGGAGCTGTTCGGCACGTCCCTGATCGCCGACATCGCGGCGAAGGTGAGTCCGGCCGTCGTCGCGATCGAGTCGGTCCAGTATGTTCGCCGGCGCGGCTTCGGATCGGGAGATCCGTTGTTCGATCAGTTTTTCGGGCATTTGTTCGAGGATGATTTTTCGGGGCTGAACAACGTCATTCCCCAGAAGGGGAGCGGATCGGGCGTCATCATCAGCCCCGACGGGCATCTTCTGACGAACGAGCACGTGATTGCCGGGGCCGACGAGGTGAACGTGAAGCTCGGAGACGGGCGCAAGGTCAAGGCCCGGATCGTCGGCAAGGACGCCCGCAGCGACCTTGCCGTCCTGAAGATCGACGGCGAGGCGAATCTGCCCTCGGCTCCGATGGGAAACTCGGATGCCTTGCGGGTGGGGGAGTGGGCGATCGCGATCGGGAATCCGTTCGGGCTCGGCACCACCGTGACGGCCGGCGTGATCTCTGCGCTCGGCCGGGAACTGGCGATCGATCGCAACCGCTCCTACCGGAACCTGATCCAGACCGACGCATCGATCAACCCGGGCAACTCGGGCGGGGCGCTCGTGAATGCGAAGGGAGAGGTGATCGGTATCAACACGGCGATCCTTCCGTATGGGCAGGGACTCGGCTTCGCGATTCCCGTCTCGTCGGCGCGGGCCATCGTCGGCGATCTGATGGCGTTCGGCAAGGTGAAGAAGATCTACACGGGCATCACTCTCCAGGAGATCACCCCGCGACTGGCCTCCCACTTGGGGATTCCGGAAAAGGGAGCCTTGGTGACGGGGGTTGCCGAAGGTTCGAACGCCTTCGGACAGGGGATCTCGCCGGGTGACGTGATCGTTTCGGCTGATGGCAAGCCTGTCGAGTCGATCGAAAAGCTCGAAGACCTGCTCGGCCGGCACCGTGTCGGCGAGACGATCGAGCTGGGCATTCACCGGAAGGGCGCCGTGACCCCCGTGAACCTCCCTCTGACCGAAATTCCCAGCAGCCGCCCCGCGGGAACGGCGATGGCGAAGAAGAGCCGCGTCGGCCTCGGCCTTGCCGACCTGACGGAGGCGACCCGCGAGGAGTTCGGCATCCTCGTTTCATCCGGGGTTGTCGTGACGGCGGTCGCCCCCGGCAGCATCGCCGGGGAGCTGGGACTCGCCCCCGGGGACGTGATCCGGAGCGTGAACCGCACGCCAACCACGAGCGCCGCGGAGCTGGACGTCTTCTTCCGGAAGATCCCCGCCGGAAGCAGATTTCTGCTCGGTATCGTTCGCGGAACGTCCGGCAGCCTCCTGCTTGTCGAACTTCCGTGAAGATTTCCAACAATTTTCACTCAACCGATTGACCGTTCTCGCCGACCTTGGTAAGGTAATCTCTCGGTGTGTTGTCAAAGAGCCTGTGTGATTCGCTCACCTTTCATCGCACCCAGTCATAGGTGAAACAACCGGAGGAAACCAGGATGCAATTGGCGGATGTGCTGCACGAGAAGATGGTGTTCCTTGATTTCAAGGCCAACGGGAAGGACGAGGCGATCGACGCGTTCGTCAAAGCCATCGCCGGTGCGGGCGCGGTCGATGAGCCCGCGGCGCTCAAGAGCGCCTTGCTCGAGCGCGAGAAGCTCGGAACAACCGGCGTCGGAGGCGGAATCGCCATCCCCCATGCCCGGTGCGGGGCCATCAAGGATCTGTCGGTTGCGTTCTTCCGATCCGCGGACGGCATCAACTTCGGCGCCATCGATGGGAAGCCGGTGAACCTCGTGTTCCTGCTGCTCGCCCCGGTCGCATCCGGCGGCCCCTATCTGAAGCTGCTCGCGAAGATCTCGCGGCTCCTGCGCGGCGACGAGTTCCGCCAGGCCCTGATGGATGCGTCGGGGGCTCCGGCCGTTCTCGACATCATCCGGGAACATGAATGATTCGTTGAAAACGCCCCGATCCGCGATCGCGAGGATCGGGGCGTCGTTCTTGGCGGCTCTTTTCCCCGTTCTCCTGCTCGTCGCTTCGGTCCCCGACGGGGTCGCGGCGGCCGAAAAACGCGGGAAAGCCGATCGCGGCGAGGTCGAGGAGAAGAAGAAGCCGTCGCGCGACAAAGAGAAGGGCGCCGCGACGAAATCCGACGACGACGAGGATGCCGGCGAGGACCTGTTCCTGCGCGAAGGGAAGGAAAACCAGAAGTTCCTGCCGGATATCTTCCGCTGTCCCGAGTGCGGGTACGAACAGGACGAGCCGGACTCGTGCCCCGATCATGACGAATCCGTCCTGGTTCTCGTGCGGAGCAAGGGGCAGAACCCGCTCGAGCCGCCGGATGTTGACGGCAACGAAGATATTGTTGTAGATATTCCCCTGACCGGACTGTCCCTCAAAAAGGCGCCCGTCGCCTCGGGAACGGCTGCTCCGGCACCCGTGAAGGCGGGCACGAAGTAAGGTTTTTCGAGAGTCCCCGAACGAACCGGCTGCCGTCCCCCGGCGGTCGTCAGGGCGGAAGGCTCTTTTTTTATGTCGGTCGATATAGAATGCACATGGAGGAAGGAATGTCTCTGAATCTCACCCAGAAAATCATCAAGGAACACCTGGTGTCCGGCGAAATGAAGGCCCAGAGCCCGATCGAGATCCGGATGGACCAGACGCTGACGCAGGATGCGACGGGCACGATGGCCTACCTGCAGTTCGAGGCGCTTGGCGTCCCCCGCGCGAAGACGGAACTTTCGGTCAGCTACGTCGACCACAACACGATGCAGGAAGATTTCAAGAACCCCGACGACCACGCCTTTCTGCAGACGATCGCCGCCAAGCACGGCCTGGTGTTTTCACGGCCGGGCAACGGCATCTGTCACCAGGTGCATCTGGAGCGGTTCGGCAAGCCCGGCAAAACCCTGCTCGGCTCGGACAGCCACACCCCGACCGGCGGCGGCATCGGCATGCTGGCGATCGGCGCGGGCGGCCAGGACGTCGCGATGGCGATGGCGGGCTTCCCCTTCAAGCTGAAGATGCCTGCCGTGGTCAACGTCGTTCTGACCGGCAAGCTGAAGCCCTGGGTCAGCGCGAAGGATGTCATCCTCGAGATCCTGCGCCGCGAGACCGTGAAGGGCGGTGTCGGCTACGTTTACGAGTATTCCGGAAAGGGCCTCGAAAGCCTGACGGTGCCCGAACGCGCGACGATCACGAACATGGGCGCCGAGCTGGGCGCGACCACCTCGGTGTTCCCCAGCGACAAGGTGACCAAAGCGTTCCTCGAGGCCCAGGGCCGCGCCGACGACTGGCAGGAGCTCGGTCCCGACAAGGACGCGACGTATGACCGCACGATCGAGATCGATCTGGGCAAAGTCGAGCCGCTGGCCGCCTGCCCGCACATGCCCGACAAGGTCAAGCCGGTGCGCGAACTCGAAGGCATGAAGGTCCATCAGGTCATGATCGGAAGCTGCACCAACTCGAGCTACACCGACATGGTCAAGGCCGCGATGATCCTCAAGGGCAAGACCGTCCATCCCGAGTGCTCGCTCGGCATCGCCCCCGGCTCGCGCCAGGTGCTCCGGATGCTGGCCGACAAGGGCTACCTCGCCGACCTGATCGCTTCGGGCGCCCGCATTCTCGAAAGCGCCTGCGGCCCCTGCATCGGCCAGGGCTTCGCCCCGCCGACCAACGGCGTCTCGCTGCGCACCAACAACCGCAACTTCGAAGGCCGCTCGGGAACCACCTCGGGCCAGGTCTTCCTCGTCAGCCCCGAAGTCGCCGCCGTGGCCGCGATCGAGGGCCGGTTTACCGATCCGCGCAAATACGAGAAGGCCCCGAAAGTCAGCATGCCGAAAAAGTTCACCATCGACGACTCGATGTTCATCTTTCCGCCGGATCATGGCGAGAAGATCGAGATCGCGCGCGGACCGAACATCGCCCCGCTGCCGCTGCGCGGCGCCATGGACAAGAACCTCACCGGCTCCGTGCTGATCAAGGTCGGCGACAACATCACCACCGACCACATCATGCCGGCCGGCAAGTATCTGCCTCTGCGCTCGAACGTGCCCGAATACGCCAAGCACGTGTTCGAGGGCGTCGACAAGGAGTTCTACAAGCGCGCGATGGAGAAAAAGACCGGCTTCATCGTCGGCGGCGAGAATTATGGCCAGGGCAGTTCCCGCGAGCACGCGGCCCTCTGCCCGATGTTCCTCGGCGTCAAGGCCGTCGTGGTCAAGAGTTTCGCCCGCATCCACCTCGCGAACCTCGTCAACTTCGGCATCGTGCCCCTGACCTTCAAGAATCCCGCCGACTACGACAAGATCCAGCTCGGCGACGAGCTCGAGATGGACGTCCACGGCCTGTCGGGCGAACTGGTGATCCGGAACAAGACCCGCGGCTTCGACATCCACGTCACCCACACGCTGACCGAACTGGACCGGAAGATCCTCCTCGCGGGCGGCCAGCTCCCCTTCGTGAAACAACAGTCGCATCGCTGATTGGTAAATATATAATCAATCATATTGATCATTGAACGGCGGGCCGGCGACGTATCGAGTCGCCGGCCCGTTTGTATATGATACGCCGTATATATCGGGGGAGATGATGCCATGCTGGTGAACACAAGTGGATATCCGGACGCTCGCTGCTGGAACATCTGGGAGGATGCCACGAAAACCTGGAGCAGCGTCACGTTTGGAGCGGGCCTCGACCGGCTGATGGCCGGGGCCTGCACGATGCCGCGCGGCGAGGCCGTTTCCGGAGCTCTGGAACGGGCCGGCGGGGTGGGGGTACCGTTCGGAGGATCGAAGATCCTCTGCGTCGGCCGGAACTACCGCCCGCATGCCGCGGAGCTGGGGAACAAGGTACCGAAGCAGCCGCTCTGGTTCCTCAAGCCCCCGAGCTCCCTCGCGGCGGCTGGAGAAAGGATACTGCTGCCCAGGGATGCCGGCCGGATCGATTACGAGGGCGAGGCGGCGCTGGTGGTCGGGAAACGATGTACCGATGTTCCCGAAACCGAGGCACTTTCCTTCATCGCGGGCATCACCCTGGCCCTCGACGTCACGGCCCGGGAGCTCCAGAAGACGGATGGCCAGTGGACCCGTGCAAAGGGGTTCGACACGTTCTGCCCGATCGGGCCGGCGATCCTGCCGTTCGGGACGTGGGCCCTCGATACGGAACTCGTCACGACGCTGAACGGGGGAGTGGTGCAGCGCGACCGGACCTCGTCGCTCGTCTTTTCGTATGCCGCCCTGATCGCGCACATATCCCGGTGCATGACGCTCGAGCCGGGCGATCTGATCCTCACCGGCACGCCGGCCGGGGTTGGACCGCTCGCCGAAGGCGACCGCATCAGCGTCGAGTTTCCCGGCCTGATGCGGCTCGCCCTGACCGTGGACTGCCGGTGACCGCATTGACAGGCCGGGCGAGGTCTGGTATGGTCTTTCACCATCATTCAGTCGTGATCCGGAAGGAGTTTGGTGCGATGAAACGATTCATCATCGGCGTTCTCGGAGCCGGTCTGCTGTGCATGCTGCCCGTTGATCTGTCGGCCGCCAGGGCGGGAAAGGTCCGCGGCAGTTATATCAACGTCCGCGAGGAGCCGAGCCACTCCTCGAATGTCGTGATGAAGAAGCTTCGCGGCGACTCCTACACCGTCACCTTCGAGGACAAGGGCTGGCTCAAGGTCGAGTTCTCGGATGGAACCAAGGGCTGGATCTTCAACAGCGTGATCGAGCGTCAGCTCGCAAAGGATGATGAAGCCGAAAAGAAGGCTCCCGCTGCGACGCCGGAGACCACTCCGACCCCGCCGGCCATCCCTCAGTTCGAACCCGGCCTGAACATGGACCGGTTCAAGGGGAAAACGCCTGAAGATGCAAAAAAGGCCGACGAGGCGAAGAAAGCCGACGAAACAAAGAAGGCTGACGAGGCCAAAAAGGCGGATGAGCTGGCGAAGGCCAGCAGCGAATCCAAAGCCGCCGATGAAAAGAAAAAAGCCGATGAGGCCAAAAAAGCCGACGAGACCAGGAAAGCCGATGCCGACCTGAAAGCCGATGAGGCGAAAAAGGCGGAAGACGCGAAGAAGGCCGACGAAGCGAAAAAAGCGGAAGAAAAAAAGAAGGCCGACGAGAGAAAAAAGGCCGACGCAAAAAAAAAGGCGGATGATAAAAAGGCCGCCGAAGAGAAGAAAGCGGATGAGAAGGCTGCCGAAGCCGCTGCTGCCGCCGCGGCAAAACCCCCGGCACCGGCGAAGAAGGAGCTTCCTCCCGCCAAAGCCGTCAGCACCAGCAAATCCGCATCGGATTATTACCACGAAGCCATCGAGCTGTACGAGAAGAAGCGGTATCAGGAAGCCCTCGATGCCAATCGCGCCGCTCTCGAGCAGGCACCGCGCAATGCCGAGATCCTGAACAACATGGGCAACTGCCTGTTCAAGATGGGGAAGATCCAGGATGCGATCTCCAACTGGAAGGAAGCCCTCAAATCCGCTCCAAAACAGGCCAAGATCTGCAACAACCTCGGGATCGCCTACTACCAGCTCGACGAGAATGATCGCGCGATCGAGTTCTACAAGAAGGCCATCCTGTTCGAGCCGCAGTTCGCCGACGCCTACTACAACATTGCCTCGGTGTACGGCTTCAAGGGCCAGTTCCGGGATGCCCTCGACAATTACCGCAAGTATCTCGAGTTCAATCCCGACACGACGATGAAAAAGCTGACCGAAGAGCGCATCGAATACTGTCAGAAGCAGCTCAACACCGTGAAAAAAGACGGGAAGTGACCTGCTCTCGAAACGAATCGGCCCCGGGTGAAAACCCGGGGCCGATTCGTATATGGAGCTATATTATTCTGCGCCTTTTTTGAGACAGAAGATCGATCCCGATTTCGTGCGCACCAGGATCCCGAACTCCGCGAGAACGATCGACTCCTCGGTCAGCTCACCGCCGACGTGGACGCGCCACTTCTCGTCGAAGCTCTCGCGGTTGAGACCGAACACCCAGCCGTCCTGCGTGCCGACATACAGCATCTTCTCGTCGAACACGGGGCCCGCAGCAAACAGATGCTTGGAGAACTCGCGTGCCTTCTCGAACCGGCCGGTTTCGGCATCGACCTTCCACAGCACGTCCCGATACCCGATGTAGCCGCTGGCGAGATCGACCGCGGCGGGCATCAGCGGCAGTCGGTTTTCCATCACCATCCGACGCGTCGTGACGCGACCTCCGTCGAGCTGCACCCGGACGTATTCGCCGTTTTCCGAGAGGAAGGCGCACTCGTCCTTCATCACGACGGGAGCCGACACCGGATGCCAGTCGGCCCCGCGCGCTTCGTAGATTTTCGTTCCCTTCGCGAGGTCAAACGTGAGCACGGCGCCGGAGATGAAGCCGGCATACAGCCGGTCGCCGGAAACGCCGAGCAGCGCGCGCTGGCCTTTTCCCGAGTATTTCGTATCCTTGTGCTGGTATTCCCAGAGCTGTTCGCCGGTATCCGCCTTGAGGGCGGTGATGCGGGCGTTCTGGCAGGCGAAGACGAGGGTGTTGTTCGCGAAGGCCACATACGGCGATCGCAGGAAATCCTCGGTGAAGTAGCGGTTGATGCGCTGCGTCGCGTCGATCGACTTGATCCAGAGGAACTGGCCGGTCTTGAGCGAGATGGCGCCCCAGTAGCCGTAATCGAACATCACCAGGACCAGCCCCGGTGCCACATCTGGCCGGATCAGCATCGGAATGCCGGCATCGGGATTCGCCTCTTCGGGAGGGAGTTCGAGGCCTGGCAGCTTGCCGGGCCAGTTGCAGGTCCAGCTCGTCGTGAGAAGATCCTTGTCGAAGCAGACGAGTCCCTGCCTGGTCGGAACGAAGGGCTGGTCGGCCTTGATCCAGGCAGGGGCCGGAATGTATCCCTGTTCCGGTTTCGACCGGATCAGGCTTCCGCCGGAGCCCTTGATCGCTTTCGCGACCGAGGTGTCATAGGTCCAGACGTGCTCGGAGCCATACAGCGAGGCGCTCGGGATGCGTGCGAGATACTCCTCGAGCGGCGCATACAGGTCGGTGGATGACCAGAGAACGCGGCTGCCCGCTTCCCCGGCGAATGCCCCGAACCCGACGTGCAGGCCGAGCATCAGAAGGATGGCGGCGCCATAGCCGAATTTGCGGCCGTCGGCCCACTCGCTGCCGAACAGCACCTCGAAAAAGTATTTCACGAACAGCGAGAGGAAGAAGTTCAGACAGGTCATCGCGGCGAGGATCAGGGTGATGCCGCCTGACATCAGGATCGGGAAGGGGATGTCCTTCTTCGACCAGGCTGTTTTCATGATGCCGAGAATTTCGCGCCAGTTGTTCATGAAGGGGGTCCAGAAGTCGCCGAACCAGGCGTAAAAGACGCCCGACACCATCATGAAGCCGAACAGCGAGGTGTAGATGATCGAGCGCATCATGAAGTGCATCAGCAGCATCACGACGCCCAGCCCGCCCAGGAAGACATACGACTGGATGGTGAAGACCGGGAGGCTCGTGTAGCCGCCCACGAGCTTGCCGAAAAAGAAGCCCTGGAGCAGCACGATGATCGCCAGCGGCATCATCAGAAAGAAGTTCACGAATGTGCCGGCGGGTTTGTGTTTCACCGGAGGTTTTGGAGCGGGATTCACGACGGTTTTCACCGGATTCGGATTGACGATCGCCACTTCTTCCATGGGAAAGCCCCCCTCGATGGTCCATTCAGGATCGACCAGGATGTCATACAACCTCTCTATCGGCAGGTGACACGGTTCTGGTTACGGAAGAGGCCGGCACGATTCGAGAATGAACCCGGCCCGCCTCCCGTGCGTCAACATCCGTGGCAGGGCTCCTGAGCTGTGCAACCCCGCTGTCAGTTCCAATGACTCGATGCCAATGGCCAGGGGTGTCGTGCGGGGGCGAAGAGATTTGACGTTTTTCGGAACATGTCATGGTATACTGTGGCATCTTGTTGCCGCCACGGACGGGAACCGATCTTGGAGCGTCCGTGAAATTCAAGGAGGGCGCGCGTGCCGTCGATGATCAAACACCTGTTTCTGAAGGTCGCCAACGAGCGGGATTCAGAACTCGAAGCCTGCGAGTATCTCGAGACGTTCGCGAAGAAGTGCGGATTTCTTCCGGAATCGATCGACGAGATGCGGCTCGCGTTCATCGAGGCGCTGATCAACGCCAAAGAGCACGCCCCCAAAGGCCAGCCCGACACGACGCAGGAGATCTACACGGCATTCACGGCCGGGCCGGAAACGCTGACGATCGAGGTGCGCGACTTCGGCTCGGGGTTCGACCCCGCGACGGTCGAGAAGCCCGACATCAAGAAAAAGCTGAAATCCTCCTACAAGCGCGGCTGGGGTCTCATGCTGATGGAAAAACTGATGGACGGCTGCGAGGTCGCCTCGTTCCCGCCTTCGGGCACGCTCATCAAGATGGTGAAGAAGCGGCTCCAGGTCGACCCCCAGGATGTGGGCGACATCGTGCGCGAACGCAAGCGCATCGAGCGTCTCAAATACATTCTCGGCAGCTTCCTCGACCTGAGCTCCTTCCTCTGCCAGAACCGCGATCTCGAAACCGGTCTTCGCTCGATGCTGCGCATCATGCTCGGCACCCTGGGCATCTCGCGCGGGGCCATCTTCATTCACGAGCCCGCCAAAGAGCTGATGGTCAGCGGGGTCGACATCAAGCTGCGCACGCGGGAGCGGCTGCCGAAGTTCAGGATCCCGGCTCAAGCGCTTCAGCAGATGATGCAGCGCGACTCTCTCGAGATCACCGAGCAGCTTCTCGCCCTGAACCCCGAGATTCCCAACATCTTCTCGAAGGACGAGGTCGCCGGCTGCTACCTGCTCCGCGTCGACAGCGAGGTGCTCGGCATCCTGATGCTCGGCAACAGCTTCCGCACCGAAGAGAAAGAGTCGTATGACGGCGACATCATGACGACGCTTGCGAGAAATATATCGTCAGCTATCAACACCTTCCGGCTGCTCGAGCAGCTCAAGGCGACGAACCAGGAACTCGATCAGAACGTCCGGGAACTGGGCGCCGTGCGCGAGGCCAGCCAGACGATCTCCTCCGAGCTCGAGATGGAGAATCTGCCCTTCACGGTGGAACGCATCTTCGGCAACGTGATGAAGATCGGCAAGTTCTCGCTGTCGGTGCTCGACCCGCACGAGAACCGGTACACGATCTGCCAGACGAACCGGCCGCTGCCGCTCGTCCTCGACATGTGGTCGTCCCCGATCTCGCGGTACGTCATCCAGAAGATGGAGCCGTTGTTCGTCCCGGATCTCGCCCACGAGAAGCGGTTCCAGTTCTCCCGGGCCTCGACCTATACGTCGAACTCGTTCATCGTGATCCCCATCATCGTCCAGGACGAGGTGCTCGGCCTGATCAGCATGACCGACCGCACCGACGGCCAGGAGCTGACCGAACGCGACTTCCATCTCGCCCAGCTCCTCAGCGCGCAGCTCGGCATCGCGCTCAAGAACGCCAATCTCTACAAGCTCGGCATCTCGGACGGGCTGACGAAATTGTATACGGCACACTATTTCAAGATGCGGCTGTCGCAGGAGATCTCCCGCTCGCGCCGCGTGAAATCCCCGCTGTCCCTATTGATGCTCGACATGGACAAGTTCGAATCGATCAACGCCGAGTTCGGAGACGAGACGGGGGATGCCGTGCTGTCGCGCACCGGGGCCCTGATCCGGCGTCAGATCCGGTTCAACGACATCGCCTGCCGCATCGGCGGGGACAAGTTCGCCATCATCCTGTCGGATACCGGCCTCGACGGCGCGATGATCGTCGCCGAAAAGCTCCGGACCGCCATTCCCGCGCAGAAGCTGATGCACAAGGCCGTCGAGATCCAGGTCACGGCCAGTATCGGCCTCGTGTCTTACGACCAGGCGATGAGCCTCGAGCAGTTCGTCGAGGCTGCCGAAAAGCAACTTCAGGACGCCATCGCGAAGGGCGGAAACGTCATCAGCACCCCGCAGGCCTGATTCCGCGTTCGGGGGCTCAGAAGCCGCCTGGGAGCGGCACCGTCGCGGTGGCGGGAGGCGGGTAGGTCGGAGGCGTGCCGGGCGGAACCGGGTTTTCGTGATACTGGAGCATGGCGAGAGGATCGGGGATCCCGGATCCATACTCGGCATCGGCGCCGGTCGGGCCGAGGTCGCGGGAGGTCGCGAGGAGACAGGGCAACAGCGTTTCGAGATCGGCATCCGGCTTCGACTGGCGGATCTGGGCCCAGAGGCCGGCGAGATGCGCCGCGGCCTGGAGCGTTCCCGAGCCCTGCTTGAAGGTGTTTCCCGACGCGGGGCCGAGAACGGCGAGGCCGGGTTCCATGTAGTCGGGCTTGTTGACCGGATACCCGTCGACGACGGCCGGACCGCACCCCGAGAACGAGGCGCGGCTGCGCCACTGGTCGAGCGCCCCGACCGTCACGACGTCGGGCAGTGCAGCCATGCCGGTCACACGGCTGGGGTTGTTGCCGGCCGGCAGGATCGGCAGGATCCCGGCGGTGCGACATGCGGAAAGGGCGTCACGCACGGCACGGGGGGCGGGGCCCTGGAAATCGACGGCGAACAGAATCGCGGCAGGGCGTACCCCGTCGGCAGGTTCGGTCAGCCACTGGATTGCTTCGAGAAGGGCATCGGCATCGATCTTGCCGCGCGGCACGGTGGCGAGCGCGATCGACGCTTCCGGAGCGGCGCCGAGGCTCTTCGTCGCGTCGGGCATCCGGCCGGCAAGAATGCCGAGCGGATGCAGCAGCATCAGATCCTCGATGGCACGGTCTGAGCGGGCTGGCGGGAGGGATGGGGCACCGAACACGCGCCGGTGAGCGATGCGGCCGGCGATCGCGGTGTGATCGAAGGGGACATCGGGGCCGACGACGCCGATCAGGACGCCTTTTCCCGTGAGATTGCGAAGCCGCGCCAGATCCCAGGCGCCGGACATGACGTGGTTCCAGGCCGGCTGGGCTGCGCGGGCGGAGAGCATTTCATGGGCCACGACCGGCTCGGCGGTGTCGGCGAGGGTTTCGACCTCGACCGAGGGCCATTCGGCAGCGATCTGTGCAACCTCCCCATCCGAGAGATGGGCGGAGACACCGCGGGCGGCCCAGATCTCGCGGGCTTCGGCATCGAAGGGCTCGACCAGGCGCCGGAGAGCTGCCGAGACCTGGCCCCCCTCTTCCCGGAGAGCCGCAAGGGCCCGGTCACGTGCGGGAACCCTCGAGACGCGCTCCGAGAGCTGGTTGGAATCGACGGCTTCGCGGGTCGTGAGAAACCGGAGCGGATCAGCAAAAGCAGGGCCGCCCGAGAGCGACCCTGCCATGGCTGCGATGAGGAAATACGGCAAACGGCTGTGTCTGGAACCTCTCACGTGATGTCCCTCCATTCTCTACAGCTATCGGACAGGGACGGGCCAATCATCCAGACTCAGAGAAGATTTTTCTGCTGAATGCCGGTCACGACTTCTTCGCCGGTCGGTTCGTTGAGGATCTCGTAGGTCTTGCCGCAGGCTTCCCAGGGGCCGGTGGACCAGCCGGAGGACTTGGCGCGGAGCAGCTCGAACCAGATCTTGTTTACGTCGAACTTGCGGTTGGTGCGGGTCGTGACGGTCTTGATGACCTGGAAGGAGACCTTGGCGCACAGGATCGGCTGGCCGTTCATGTGCCCTTCGAACTGGTCATGCACCTTCAGATCCTTGATGACGCCGCCGGCGGCCATGCCCTTGAGGATGTCGAGCAGGTCGAGGCTGATCGTCAGTTCGGCCTGGAAATTGGTCTGGATCGAGTGTTCCTCGGACTGCCAGGTCACGCCCTTGTTCTCGCGCTCGACTTCGCGGCCTTTGCGATACTTGTAGCCGGGCTCGGTGTAGCCGTAGCCGGGGAAATACTCGCGGAACTGCTCGGGGGTGATCTTCGAGTGGACATCCTGGACGATGTCGGACTTGATCACGCCGAGAACGGCATTGAACGCCATGCGGGCGGCCGGGTCGAGCGATTTGTAGATCTCGCTCATGACTTCGAGCGACTCGATGCTTTCATCGAACGTGGCCTGGATGAACTTGGCCAGTTCGACGCTCTGCTTCTTCTGGATCTCGAGCGACTTGTTGTAGGTTTCGAGGTTCGCTTCGGTCGGCTCGTTGACGTAGGCCATGAGCAGATCCGCGGCGAGCCAGTGCTGCCGGACGAGCTGGAAGCACTTCGTCTGCAGGTCGAAATGCTTGTGTCCCGGGGTGTACCCGTCGAACGCGAACGCGGGCGAAGCCAGGAGGGCGATGACGAGAACGAACGCCGGCAGGGCAGCCATCAGATACTTGTGCATGCTCGATACTCCTTGAGAGAACGAATGGGTTGCCGTATAGGTAGAATATATCCGGGAATCGGCATCACGACAACGTTTCGGAGAGGTGCAACGCGGGGCGGCCCCGTTCCCGGCCACGGATCAGCTGTTCGGCGGGCGGATCGGGGAAGGTGTTACATGAAATATGCAGGTAGGGAGAGGGAGGGGTCAGATCACGGCTTCCCACCGGCAGGGAAGTCGGAGCGCGATGCCGCGTGGTCCGACCGGGCTCTCGGCGCGTTCGAGGCCTGCCCCCGGAAATACCGACCGCAGAAGGCCCGAGAGGCGTTGTACTGCGCTTTTGAGGGCGGCCGGATCGCATTCGGGATCGTAGGGCATTCCCCAGGCGGCGGCGTACAGGGCTTCGGGGTCGACGGGGTGCGGGTGGGCGAGGATGAGCTGTTCGAGCATCCGGAGAGGAATCGAGCCCGTCTTGAGCTGCGAGGCGTGGGTCTCGTATCGAATGATGCCGGCGGGCCCGTCGATGACGAGCGTCCCGGCCGGGCGTTCGTCGGTCCATGAAGTATATTGGCTGATATGCAGCGGAGTCGCCTCGCCCTCTCGGATCAGGGTGACGAACTCGGCCGCCCGGAGGTGAATTGTCTCGAACCGCTTCAGGAGAGCGGCAAGCCGGCGATCACGATTCGTGTACCCCTCGAGCAGGTCGGGAGGTGTTTTCCGGATCAGGGCGGCGAGCATGCTGGTTGCTTCGGGGCTGCCGTCCTCTTCGAGTCGTGCGGCATACAGGAACCAGAAGGGATCAAAGCAACCGGTCGCGGGGTACCCCGCCATATCGTCGCGCCAGGCGAGGCCGGAGCATCGCGCGGGATCGAGAAGGCCGCAGAAGATGCGAAGCTGGACCGACTGGATGCGGCGCGGGGCACGGGCCGCCTCGGCGAGGGCGCGATCGAGATACGAGGCTGTTTCGGGGGAGCCCAGGATCGAAAGGCAGGAGCCGATCCCGTAGCAGATATCGCCGATCTCGGCGCTCGAGCTTTCGCGCCGGAGCAGCCAATCATATATCGATCTGTATACATCAAGGGCCTCGACGGTGCGACCGTGGAGGAGAAGGCGCATCGCCCGGAGGGTTTCGACGACGTATTGGATGCGCGTCTCGTCGCTGACCACGTCCGGAAGTCGGTCCCACCAGGAGTCGGCGGCCCCCGGCTTGCCGAGCAACTCGCAGGTCCATGCGATAAAGGCGGCGGCCTCGTGCATCCCGCCGGGGTGCCTGATGCGTTTCCGAAGGGCGTATACATCCCGGAAGAGACGAAGGGCTTTCGTCATCTGTCCCATCGCGAGATGCATCTTGCCGAGCGAAAGGGCCGCGACCGAGCCGTTCCAGTGGTTGCCGAGCATGGCGTGAAGCGAAACGGCACGCGTGAGGAACAGGGCGCCGCGTTTCGGGTTGCCGAGCTCATGCTCGACCAGACCGAGATTGCCCAGCACCGAGGCCTGGGAATCGCGCATGCCGGCCTCGCGGAACGCGGTCAGAGCCGAGAGATAATACCGGCGGGCAGCTTCGGGACGGCTTCGGATCATCATCAGATTGCCGAGGGCGTTGTCCGTGGCTGCGACCCGCCGGGCGTCGCGGATGCTCAGGAAGCACTCGCGGGCCAGCTCGAGTTCGGGCATGGCTTCCATCAGCCGGCCGCTGATACGAAGCAGGTTTCCCGTGGCCAGGGCGAGTTCGCCGAAATCCGCCTCGGCACCGTCGAGATCCTCGAACTGGGACTTTCCGCGGTCGAGGATCGCGATCGCCTCGTCGAACCGGTTCTCCCGGGCTTCGGCGCGGGCGGCCACGACGAAGACGTGGGAAGCAAGCCGGAACTCGGATTCGATGTACCGTCGGCAGATCATCCGGATCAGGTCGAACCGTGCGGCGCTGAATAGCCTGTAGCCATGCTTCGCGATTCCCTGAAGGACTTCATCGTGCATCCCGAGGGCGAAGGCGATACGCAAAGCCGGCTCGACGCGATCCGTGGCTGTGCCGCCTAATGCGCGCGTGATCCAGTCACGAACCTCGGGAAGGCGGTCGCCGAATACGCCGGGCCGGTTCTCGATGTGGCGGGTCATCATGCGGGGCCAGTAGCGGCCGGCGGCGGGCGGCGTGTCCGTGAAGGAAGCGAGAAACTCCTCGAACTCCCGATCACGCAGGCTGGCGACCGTGTTCCGGAACAGTTCGTCGAACCAGCCGGCTGCGCGCGGCGCAGGGTCGTCTCGCAGCGGCAGATACGGCGTCTGAGCCATCTTCCGGCGTACGGCAGGGTCGTTCCGCAGCGCCATCCAGTCGTTATGAGCGTCAGCCTGCTGGTCCCCGGTGGAAGGAAGAGGTTGTTCGAGCAGGGAAGCGGGATACCGCACGAAAAACCGTCCGTCCCAGTTCTGAGCGGCCTCGGCGCTGCGCGGGTCGAGGCGCACGGGAGTTCTGGTCAGATCGGCGGGAGGGAGCTCGGGATGACCGGCCTGACCGGACCAGGCAAGAAGGAAGGCGGAGCGCTTGTAGGCCGTGTCGGAAGTCTGCCGGGCGAGCCGGAGCAGCTCATCGGGACGGTACGGGGCTTCCGCGAACAGATTGGCGAGGTCGGGAAGGGATGGGGCGTGATCGATGTCGGTAACGAGGTCGACGAGGGTCTGCTCGATGGTCGAGACACGTATGCTCTGGTCGCCGATGCTGATCGTCTGGCTCTCGCCCGGCCGGTCGGCTCCATGGGTGACGAAGGTCAGAGGATACCCCGCGAGATCGCGGTTGCGTCGGCGTCGGCGGGTCACGACCGTGAACGGGGTCGCGGGGTGATTCCCGACGCCTAGCAGCCCGAGCGCCGTCAGATGCGACACATACTCGCCGTCGATCTCGATCACCGCCACGAGCTCCCGCAGCGTGTCGCCCGTGAACACGTCGTGCCCTGGGGCCGTCCGTCGGCCCCGGCCCCTCATCTCCGGCCCTCTCCGCTTCACGTTCATCCTCTCTATTCCTCGTCTCCAGTATACCCCACCCGCCAGCCCCTTCAAAGCGCTCTTCAAACCCATGGCTGCGACGAATCGTCGCATCGCCCCACATCGATTATTGGTAATAATACATCGTCCAATATTATGTAGGGGCGGGTTTCAAACCCGCCCAGGTTGGCACCCATTCCTTTGTGTTTGTGGTAACTTGGAGACATGCAGAAAACGAGACACGGATTTCAGGCGTTCTTTTTTCTTGCGGCGGCCGTGATCACGGTTCGGAGCCTGGCCGGCTTCAGCAAAGCGACGATCGAGTCGTGGTGTCCGGGCGGCGGCATCGAGAGTCTTGCGTTCTACCTGAAGAACCAGGCGTTTCTCTGCGCGACATCGGGAATCAATCTTCTGCTGTTCCTCGCCCTCGTGGTGGGAACCCTCGTCGCGGGCCGCGCGTTCTGTTCGTGGGTCTGTCCGATCGGCACGATCCATGAGGTTCTCGCCTGGGCCGGCGGCACCGCCGGCATCCGGAGCGAAACGGTCTGGCGGGGCGGCTGGAAGCACCTGGGGCTGATCCGGTATCCGGTGCTCGTTCTGATTCTCTGGGCCACGATGACCAACGCGGATCTCATTCTGAGGCCGTTTTGCCCGTATTACGTCGGGCTTGCGGGGCAGGAGCACGAGGTCGCGTGGTGGTCGAAATGGCTGATGCTCGGCCTCGCGTTCGGAGCCCTCGCTCTGCCGTTCCTCTGGTGCCGGCTGTTCTGCCCGCTCGGAGCGACGCTGGGCATCCTCCGGAAGGCATCACCCGTCGCTCCGACGATCAATCCCGATCGTTGTACAAGCTGCGGATCTTGCAGCGAACAATGTCCGCAGCAGATTCAGGTGCATGAGGTACGTCGCGTCTGGTCTTCCGACTGCACGTCCTGCCAGGTGTGCACGGATGTCTGCCCGCACCGGGCGATCGCGATGAAGGCCGGATATCGCATTCCCGCGCCGGGAGCCGTTTCCGACCGGCACAAGAGGTTCGGACTGTCGAAGCGGTTCATTTCCTGGAGTGTCGCGGCGATGATGCTTGCGGGCGTCGTTGCGGCCTGGAATATTCCGATGCCGACCTTCTCGAAGAGCTTCGCGCTGTTTGGAAAGACCCCCGCCACGGCCACGGTCGAGATGATCGTCAACGGCCTGCGATGCCGGGGCACGGCTCTCACGTTCGCCTGGATCCTCGAGCAGGAAGAGGGTGTCCTGTCGGTCGATGCGTTTGTGGCCGAGCATCGTGCCCGGATCGTGTATGACCCGGCACGCACCCGCCCTGAAGCGATCAAGGCTCTCATTCAGGATGGTCGCCAGAGCACGGATCGCCGGACGGGCGTGAAAAAGCTCGTGCGGCCGTTCACCGTCGAGGAGATTCTTCCCTGATCTGAAGCCTGCATATTTCATGTAACGGCCGGGGTGGGATGCCCCGGTCGTTTTGTTTCAGAGCAGCCTGTGATCGAATTCGGGATGGGGAAGGGGAGAATGGAGCCGTTGCTCCTTGTGGAGAAGGGAGTATTGGAGCATATTCAATGCATGATGCGCATTCGGACCCTCATGTTGCTGCTTGTTGCGCTGATCGTGCTGCCTGGGCCGGCCGTTCCGGTTCTGGCAGTTCCGTATCAGGCCGGTCCGCATGTGCTCGACCTGGATATCCGGAATGCGACGATGCAGTTGATTCCGCATGGAAAGGCGCGCGTCTCGTATGCGAACGGGAAGATCAAGGTGTATGCCTATGCGCGCGGATACCGGTCGGTCAAGGAGACGTTCGAGGTTGGCAACGTCCAGCCCGGCCTGTTCAAGCGGGATGTGATGCTGCCCGACCCGGTGGTTCAGGTTCTGACGACGGATCTGCAGGACGAGCCGATTTCCTCTGCCTACATCCAGACGGACCAGTGGGGCGTTGCGGCCGACAAGTTCCGTGTCACGGCGTTCATTCCGCGTCTCGAATGGCCCCTTCCGACGACCGAGCGCGTTCAGCTCCTGGGCTCATACCTGGGACTTCCCGTGAAATACACCTGTGAGATCGAGCCGGTCGAGGAGTTCTACCGGGTGCGGTTTCTGATCACCCGCGGCCTTTTGAAGGATTGCGAGTATCAACTCAGCGTCCTGTTCAACACCGAGAAGCCTGCCTCCCCGGCGGTTCGCGCCCGCCTCTGCCGCCTTCTGGACCGCCCGAATATCGCCGTCCAGCCGGATCCCGAAACGGAAGAGGCAGCCGAAGCCCTCTGCCATTTCGTTGCTGCCGCCGACGAGCTGACCCCGGCCCTGGGCGATGCAAACGACCCCGCCCCCCTGGCCAGCCTCACCGCCGCCCGGCGCCGCTTCGACGCCCTCCACGCCCATCCCTGATCTCGGCCGTCTTCCGTATCTGCGTCACCACCACGGCCAAGGTTCAGGACGGTTCGAGACGCATCAGTCTGCGCGAGGTGGGGAATAATCCCGTCATTTCCCGTAGGGGCGGTTCGCGAACCGCCCCTACAGCGTCCCGATCATCCCTTTGCCCCGTCGTCTGCGATTCAAAGCCGCCCTTTCGCAAATCTGTTGTAGCGTGCCCTCCATATTTTTTTCCTTCACCCTCTTGCAACCCGAAATAAAGTATGGTAATCTAGCGTCACATTCCCAGATAGCTCAGCCGGTAGAGCAGCTGGCTGTTAACCAGCGGGCCGGGGGTTCGAGTCCCTCTCTGGGAGCTTGCTGAAAGACCCGTCTAATACGCGGGTCTTTCGTTTTTTAGCGCCCTTGGATGTTATGAGGCCCTAAGCAGAAACCCGGGACACCCACACCGAAAATCATGGTGCGTGCCCCGGGTTTTTATTGAAGGTTCACTTGTCCGGGAGAAGGGCGTGGATCGAGCATGCTTGGCATGCATTCCGAAAACGGCGATATCGCGTACGCGTATCCTTTGCGAATGCTCGGAAACTGAACTGCGCCACCTCTTCCGTCAGAATTTCATCTGAAAAGGGGGTGGATATTATCCCCGTATTTATCTACAGCCAGGATCGACAGCATCATGGCGCTCGATCCAAACACGATGGGCAGGGCCGTACCCCGAATCAGGGGACCGTCGTCCCGGGGATGCCGGACTCGCTGGGCGTCAGGAACTGCTTCCCGGTTTCCGCGGGGGCATTCGGGGTGCTGGGTTCGGCAGCGGGTTTCGTCGTGTTTCTGAATTCCTGATTTTCCTGCTTCTGCTGCTGGAAGAACGCCTGGCGTTCGTTCTTGATGCCCGAGAAAAAGTCCTGGATGGCCGTTTTGCGCTGTTCGGGCGTCATGGACTGGTCAGCGCCGATGCTGCCCATGAACTCGGTGATCTTCTGCTGGCTCTGCTCGTTGAAGGCGACGGTCTCGTCCTGCTGGGCTTCGAAATGCGTCGCAATCTCGGACCGCTGCTCGTCGGTCAGCTTGGGGTTGTTGGCCAGGCGCTCTTTCAGCATGGTCATGTTCTCGGCCCGGCGCTCGGTATAGAACGCCTTCTTTTCGGCCTGCTGCTGCTGATTGAACTCGTGCATCGCCTGCTTACGCTCTTCAGGGTTCTTGCCCTTCAGCGACTTCTTGTATTCCTTCCGCTCCGTCTTCTGCTGTTCCTTGAACGCTTTCTTCTCTTCCTTGCGCTCTTTGCGGAACTCGGAACCCTTCGCGCTTTTCCCGGATTTCATGGTCGTGCCGGATTTTGATCCGCCGGGGCCTTTTCCGACTTTCGCGAAAAGGGCCGGGCCATTCAGAAGAAGACCTCCCGCCAACACAACGGCCAGAATCGTTCTCATCATTTCCTCCATCTCTCATAAAAACTCGGGATAATCGACCGCCTTCGATGATACTCCCAAAAATCACGGACTGTAAATTCCCGTATATCGTTTCTACGACCCATATTACTATATCTATATATATAGTTAATTACAAAGCCGGATTTTTCATTTGAAGTTCAAGGACTCGAAGGTTCATTGGGGCGTCAAACTTGCAGGAGCAGGGGGTCGGGGGCATCGAGGGAACCGGAAGCGATGTGAGCGGCTTCGCGGCAGCCGGCGTCGCAGGTGAGGGTGTGGCCGCAGCCTCGGCAGGATGAGGGAAGGAAATTCTTCGTCTGAAATCTCTGCCAGTAGGGGGTCGAGATGGCGGCTGGCAGGTCGTGCCAAACGCCGAGATGAACGGGGGAGTGGTTGCAGGGGCGCACACGGCCGGCTGGATCAATGGCGAAGAAGTCGACACCGCCGGCGCATCTGGTGCCTACCGTGAGCCGGTCGTACCGCTCCTCTACGAGACACCTGGGCAGCTCGGTGCCGATCGAGCCGTAGCGGCCGGCTTCAAGGCAGACGGTTTCGGCCGTGCGGAGCATCTGCGAGAGCTGGGAACGGTCGAGGCAGAGGTCCTGCCTGCCGGTGCCCCGTCCGCCCGGGAGAAAGCGGTTGAGCAGCAACTGCCGGCCGCCGTTCAGGAAGCCCGTCGCGATCGTCTCGAACAGCTCGGGGAGATTCCGCTGCGTGACGCAGATTCCGACGACGGTGGGAACACCGGCGACATCGAAGGCTCGGAGAGCGGCGAGGGCCTTTTCCCGATCGCCTCCGCCGGTGTGCTCAGCGTAGGTGTCCAGCCCCGGAAGGCTCACGACGACGGCTCCGAGAAGCTCCCGGACGGATTCGACACGTTCGGGTGTCACCAGGCCGCCGTTGGTGATTAGCGTCACATAGGGCGGAGCCTCCTCCTGGCCGAGCAGCGTGCCGGAGGGACCGAAGACGGGCTTTCGGACGCGGACACGGCGGAGATGCCGGACGATATCGTCGAATCCCTCTTTCAGGAACGGCTCGCCCCCTGACAGGGCAAATCCCGTCACCCCGTGTCCGACGAGGGTGTCGATGCAGGTGATCCAGTCGCTGGCCGAGAGTTCCGGCTGCCGCTCATATCGTCCGTCGGGGTTGTCCCAGGGGACGGAGCAGAAAACGCACCGGTGATTGCACCGGAACGTCAGCTCCAGCACGGCGGTACGCGGAACGGACGGGATCACTTCGCGGGGCCGGTGAGTCCGAGTTTTTTACGACAATCCTCGCAGAAGAGGCGCGAGGCAATATATTCGGCGTTTTCGATCACGCGCTTCGGATCGGGGCCGTCATCACCCATCCCTCGGGGGCCGGCATCGAACGAGGTGATCGGATGTGCGACGAACAGCAGCCTGAGACGGTCTTTCTCGTCCGCGGTCGAAACGGTCCAGGTGAAGGATTTCCCGCACTCCCCGCATTCGGTCGTCAGTTCGATTCCGGGGGTTTTCCCGGCACCGCACTTGGAGCAGAGGGGCGAAGCATCGAGATGCACATTCACGGGAAGGTCGGCCAGCGACCGTTTCAGATACGGCACTTCCCGGGAAAGCTCGCCAAGGCCCCGGTAGGACAACTCGGTGGTGCCGCTGCATGCCTCGCAGACATACGAAACCGATTCGGGCGGCATCGTCATGTCGTAGCACATCGCACTGTGGAAGGGTACCTTTTCGGGCTCGCGGCGCAACGCCCGCAGGGAGTCGATCAGCGCCTGCCGCTTCGCGTCGTCGGGTTTCGCTTCGGGGGTGGGGGACTCGGCCGGATTCTTCGCCGGTTGCCCGGCGGCTTCCTGGGCCATGGCCCCCGTGGGCAACACCCCGAGCAGCATCGCCGCCAGCACGTTCTTCAACCTGTCCATCTTGCCGCCTCCTTCAACCGCATTCCGGCTCCATGATACCTCAAGACCGATGATGTTCGCCGTTCCTCATGAAAAGGCAACCGATACCTCCTCGAGCTGTGGAGGGAAGGATTTCGTGGTATAATGCAATACTGTGATCTATAGTATCAGATGAACGAATGCGGGGGGGCGACGATGGATTCGTGTCTGTTTCTCGTGTTGAGGCTGGTCTGGTTCGTGTTCATCGGGCTTCCGGTCGGGTGGATGTGTCTCAACGTGGGGTGGTTTTTCATGGTGACGATCCTTGGCATTCCGCTGGGGCTCTGGATCTTCAACCGCATTCCCATGATCATGACCCTCCAGCCCGACATCGAGGACCGGTACCGACTCGAGTTGGCAGAGAACGAAGTATTTCACGGAACGGTCGTTCAGCGTTCGCTTCTCCTGCGGATATTGTGGCTGATTCTCGTGGGATGGTGGTTCTCCCTGATCTGGATGAACGTCGCCTACCTGCTGTCGGCCACGATCGTCGGCATCCCGCTCGGCTTCTGGATGTTCAACCGCCTCCCGTTGGTCATCTTCCTCACGCGCACCTGAACGCAGGAACAGAGGCTTGATTTCATGACTGCGGCCATGTAGGCTGGAAGGGTGGGGCACAGACACACCAGACAGCCGCCCTTCCCGAGAGTCGATCAACCAACCGCACCTGCCACGCCGCGGCATGACGCACGCCGCGTTCGACCTGTTCCGTACGGACCTCTGAGACGAATTTTTTCAGGAGGATCATCATGGCATACGCGGGAACATACCTTCGGGTCAATCTCTCGAACGGCACGATCGCGACCGCACCTCTCGATCCCGACCTCGCGCGGCGGTTCCTCGGCGGGCGGGGGCTCGCCACGAAACTGTTCTGTGACGAGGTCGATCCGGGCATCGATCCCTTTTCCCCTGACAACAAGCTGATCTTTGCCACCGGCCCGCTGTCGGGCACGACCGCGCCGACCGGCGGCCGGTATATGGTGGTCACGAAGAGCCCGCTGACCGGCACGATCGCTTCGAGCAACTCTGGCGGTTTTTTCGGCGCCCACCTGAAGTTTGCGGGCTACGATCTGATCGTTTTCGAAGGGCGGGCCGCAACACCGGTCTATCTCTCGATTCTCGACTCCGGTGTCACTCTCAAAGACGCGACGCCGCTCTGGGGGAAGACCGTTTCGGAAACGACCGACGCGCTTGTCGCGGAATCCGGCGTCTCCGATGCGCGCGTGGCCTGTATCGGGCCGGCCGGCGAGAATCTTTGCCTGATGGGAGCCATCATCAACGACAAAGGGCGTGCAGCAGGCCGTTCCGGTGTCGGAGCCGTGATGGGCAGCAAGAATCTCAAGGCGATCGTGGTCGGCACCGCCAAGAAGCGCCCGGCACCGGCCGACGAGGCGGCATTCAAGGCCGCGGTCCAGGAAAGCATGAAACGGATCAAGGCCGACCCGGTGACGAGCCAGGGGCTTCCGGCGTTCGGGACGAAAGTGCTCGACAACATCATCAATTCGAGCGGCATGTATCCCTGCAACAACTTCCAGACGAGCAGCTTTCCGGATGTTGAAGAGGTCTGCGGCGAGGCGCTCGTCGAAAAAGGCTACCTGAAGCGCAAGAAAGGCTGCTTCGGCTGTCCCATCGCGTGCGGCCGGGATGTGACGCTTCCCAACGGCATGAAAGGCGAGGGGCCGGAATACGAATCCGGATGGAGTTTCGGCGCCCTGTGCGGTGTGAACGACCTCATCGCGATCACGGAAGCGAACTTCCTGTGCAACGAGATGGGCCTCGACACCATCTCGATGGGTGTCACCCTGGCCGCCGCGATGGAGCTGCGCGAAAAGGGCCTCATCGGGAAAGACGAACTTGGCAAGGGGCCTGATCTGAAATTCGGCAGCTCCGAAGCCATTCTTTTCTACACCCGCGCCACGGCCTTCAAACAAGGCTTCGGAGCCAAGCTCGCCCAAGGCTCCTGGCGGCTCGCGAACGGGTATGGCCACCCAGAACTCTCGATGTCGGTGAAAAAGCAGGAGCTTCCGGCCTACGATCCGCGCGGCGTGCAGGGCCAGGGGCTCGCCTTCGCGACCTCGAACCGCGGCGGCTGCCATGTGCGGGCATACCTGATCGCCCTCGAAGTATTGTCCCACCCGCAGCCAGCGGACCCGCAGGAGATCCTGAGCAAGCCCACATGGGTCAAGGCGTTCCAGGATCTGACCGCCGTCATCGACTCGGCCGGCATGTGCCTCTTCACCTCGTTTGCCCTCGGAATGCCCGAATACACGGCGCTGATCAATGCCGCGACGGGATGGCACAGCACGCCCGAACAGATGATGGCCATCGGCGAGCGTATCTGGAATCTGGAACGCCAGTTCAATCTCCGTGCCGGCCTGACAGCCGCCGACGACACCCTTCCGCCGCGCCTGCTCGAGGTGCCGATCGCCGAAGGGCCGAACAAGGGGCGGGTCGTCCGCCTGTCGGAACTTCTGCCGGCGTATTACCGCGTCCGGGGCTGGGGGAACGACGGGGTTCCGACCCCGGAAAAGCTTACGGAACTCGGCCTGTAACGATCATTCACGTCCATGATCATTCGTGTCCGGCTGTTTTCCCTGCTGCGGTCGAACTACGGCCGGTCCGTCGTCGATGTGGAGACGGACCGGCCGCTTTCCCTTCGTGAGCTCATCAGCGAGGTCACGGCGCGTACCGGCCCCGGTCTCACCGACGCTCTCATCGAGGGGGAGAAGATCCGCAAGGGAACGATCCTTCTCGTCGACGGGCGCAATGTGCTTCATGGCGATGGACTTGCCACGATGGTCGACGGGGCGAAGGATATCTGTTTTTTTCCCCCGTCCGGAGGCGGCTGATGGATCGGTATGATCGGCATCGTCCGTTGTTCGGGGAAGCGGCGTTCGCACGTCTCCGCCGGAGCCGTATTCTCGTCGCCGGCGCGGGGGGGCTCGGCTCGACCGTGCTCCAATTGCTTGCCCGGGGAGGATTCGGAGAAATATATATCTATGACGATGCCGTCGTGGATCCACCCGATCTGAATCGGCAGCTCCTCTATGGCACCCGGCATCTCGGCAGAGGAAAAGCCGAGGCTGCCCGGGAGGTGCTTGGCGAGATCAATCCGGACGTATTCATCCACGGGGTTCCCGAACGGATAACGGCGTCAACCGTCCTGCCGGAGGTCGATCTCGTCGTCGATGCCCTCGACACGTTCGAGGCGCGTTTCGTTCTCGACGATCTCTGTCACGAGCGCAAGATCCCCTGGATCCATGGCGGCGTATCGGATTTCTTCGGCCAGGTGACGACGTTCGTTCCGGGCGTCACACAGCGATTCCGCGAACTCTTCGGCAGTGTGGCCCAGACCGATGTTCCCGGGACTTCCCGCACCATCTATCCGCCCGTCGTGACCGCCGTCGCCTCGGTCATCGCATCCGAGGCGTTCAAACTGGCAAGCGGTGCAGACGGCGAGCTTCTCATCGGGAAGCTGCTGACAATCGATCTGCGTCTGAACTCGATCGATTGGATCGAACTGGCTCCGGCGCGCTGATCAGCGCAGATGGTCGAGGACGCGGCGCACGGCGACGGCGAGATCGCGGCGGGTGAAGGGTTTGCCGAGAAAGTCGCGGAAACCGCATTCCGCAGCTTGTTTCGCGACCTGGGAGGTCGCCGTCCCCGAGCAGAGGATCATCGGCGTGGGAATATTCAGGCGGCGCATCTCGACGGCGAGATCGAAGCCGGTCATGCGGGGCATCGCGAGATCCGTGATGATGAGATCGATGCTGCCGGGATGGTCGCGGATCACCTGGAGGGCGTCTTCGGCGCTTCCTGAGGTTTCGACGGTGTATCCAAGCTGCGGGAGGATCTCCCGGACGAGGGCGGTCAGGCCCGGTTCGTCATCGATGAACAGGATGCGCTCGGTGCCGGTGGGCAGTTTCTCTTCGACGTTGGCACCGGATTTTTCGGCCGGCATATCCATTTGGGGGAGATACACGTCGAAGATCGAGCCTTTTCCGATCTCGGACGAGACATCGATGGCCCCATTGTGGCTGCGCACGATGCCATGGGAAACGGAAAGGCCAAGCCCGGTACCTTCGCCCTCGGCTTTCGTCGTGAAGTAGGGGTCGAAGATCTTTGCCAGCACCTCGGGGGACATGCCGCAGCCGGTGTCCCGGATCGTGAGTTTCACGTAATCGCCCGGGGCGAGACCCGGAATCGATTTTGCGACGAGAGGCGTCAGCGTTTCGCGGGTCAGCGTGATCTCGAGGAGGCCGCCCTTGTCGCGCATTGCATGGAATGCGTTGGTGCAAAGGTTCATGACGACCTGGTGGATCTGTGTCGGATCGGCAAGCGCGACGCAGTCGCGGTTGATCTTCTGACGGATCTCGATCGTCGCGGGCAGGGTGGAGCGAAGGAGCGAGACCACCTCTTCGATCACGAGGTGCACGGCAAGGTGGACGCGCTCCTGCTCGGACTGTCGGCTGAACGCCAGGATCTTCGCCACAAGATGTTTCGCCCGGAGGGCGGCCGGCATGATTTTCGCGATGTGTTTCGCGGCATCTCCCGTGGGATCGACGGCGTGCTGCGCCAGTTCGGCGAAGCCCATCACCGCGGCCAGAATGTTGTTGAAGTCGTGGGCGATTCCGCCCGCGAGGGTCGCGATCGCCTCCATCTTCTGGGCCTGCCGGAGTTTCGCTTCCATGCGGACCTGCTCCGAGGCATCCTCGAAGGTGATGATCTGATCGCCGTTCGCAAGGAACGAGGGATGGTATCTGACCTGTTTCAGCGCGCCATCGCGGCACCGGATGCGCACCATCCAACTGTCGGGCAGGCGGTCGCGGTCGGCTTCACCAGCCTGGCGCCACCGCTCAGCGATCTCCTCGCGCTCCCGGGAATCGACCAGCGCCTTCTCACGCCACGCCTGGATCGTCGGCATGTCCGCCGCCTCATACCCGAACAACTGGACGAACCGGGGATTGATATACCGGAACATCCCTTCGCGATCGACCAGAACCACCCCGAGGGGAAGCTCGTCGACAAGGTGCTGGAAGCGCTTCCGTTCCTCGATGAGTGCCTGTGAGGCCTGTTCGGCCTCGAGCATCTTCTGCTCGAGTTTATGGACGAGCCGCTCATTGTACAACCGAAGAATATCCTCGTCTGCGGCCGGAGCATTCTGCTCACTTCCCTTCGCGGACTGCTTTCCCGAGGTGAAGGCTGCGATCGCGGCAATGATCTCGTCGGGTTCGCAGGGCTTGCGGATGAAACGGTCCGCTCCGATCTGGAGAGCGAGTTTTTCGTCCTGGGCGCTGGTATATGTCGCCGTATAGAATATGAACGGGATGCCGCTCAGAGCCGCGTCGGCCTTGACCTTGCGACAGAACTGGAAGCCGTCCATCACGGGCATCAGGATGTCACTGATGATGAGATCGAACCGTGCCTCCTTCAGCTTCTCGAGGGCGCGAACCCCGTTCGAAACACTCTCGACGGTGTAGCCATTGCCCCGGAGCAGCACCTCGAGCATGTACCGTCCATCTTCCCGGTCATCCAGGACGAGAATATTCATGGGTTACTCCTCTCATTGGCGGCCGCCGGGCAGGAACGCGGCAATCTCGCTCACGAACGTGGCCGGATCGATCGGTTTTTCGATGTATCCGGTGGCCCCGGCGGCCAGAATCCTCTCTCGGTCGCCGACCATCGCACACGAGGTCACGGCGATGATCGGCACGTTTTTCACGCTCGGCAGGCGTTTCAGTTCCGCTGCCACGGCATATCCATCCATCTCGGGCAATTGTATATCCAATAGTATTGCATCCGGAACGAGTTCGGCGGCTTTTCGAAGTCCTTCGCGGCCGTCGATGGCCTCGTGGATCACAAAACCGTGCTTTTCGAGCAGGAACCGCATCATGTACATGTTCTGTTCGTTGTCTTCGATGATCAGCAGCGTTGCGGACATGATTCCTCCTTGGGTTCCCGGGGAAGGGTGACCGTGAAGGCGCTGCCCTTTCCGTGCTCGCTCGCGACGGCGATCGTTCCGCCCATGATGTCGAGAAGACGTTTGGTGATCGAGAGACCGAGGCCGGTTCCCTCGTATTTGCGTGTCGTGCCCATATCCGACTGGAAAAACGGCTGGAAGATTTTCTTCAGCTCATCGGTCCGGATCCCGATCCCCGTGTCGGTGACGGTGACGCGCAGCCGCTCGCCGGCTTCCGGTGCGCACTCGACCAGCACCTGGCCGTGATCCGAGTATTTCACGGCATTGTTCACGAGATTGAGCAGGATCTGCTCGAACCGGAACGGATCGGTGTACAGGTCGATCCCGTCTGCGGCAAGGCGCGTCTGCAACGCGATGCCTTTGCGTTCGGCCTCGGGCAGAACCATCCGGACGATTTTCTCGACCGACTCTTTCGGAGACACATGCGACCTGGCCAGTTTCAACTGGCCCGCCTCGATTTTCGACAGGTCGAGCACGTCGTTGATCAGCGCCAGAAGATGCCGGGAACTGGTCTGCACCATTTTCAGTTGTTTCCGTTGCTCGGTGGTCAGCGGGCCGGCCAGTTCCTGGAGGATGATGCCGGTGAAGCCGATGATCGAATTGAGGGGCGTGCGGAGCTCGTGGGACATCGTCGCCAGGAAGGCGGATTTGATGCGATCGGCCTCCTGTGCCCGCCCCAGAGCCTCCCGGAGTTCGGTGGTACGCTGCTCTACGCGCTGCTCGAGGTGTTCGGTGTGCCTTTTCACCTCGCCGTACAGCCGTGCGTTCTCGATACTGAGCGCCAGCGGGCCACATATATCACGCACGATCGTTCGCACGATGGGCTCGAGACGGGTCATCGACCGGGAGAAGAGACAGAGCACGCCGACCGTGTCGTTCCCGGCCCTGAGGGGGAATCCGGCGAACAGCGTGATTCCGCCGTTCCGGAATGCCTCCCGTGAGACGAGCGGATGATCCGATGCATGGTGTTCCACGATGTAGGGCTCGGTTCCCTCGGCCGCGATGCCGATGAGTCCTTCCCCGAGCCGGAGAGGATTGCCGCTCAGGGACTCGGCAAGACCCGGCGGAGGATTGACGCAGGCACGGACCTCGAGGATGGCATGCTCGCGGTTCATCAGACACAAAACACCGGCATCCATGGTAGAAAGCCCGAGAACCCCCTTGATGGCGGTGTCGATGATCGCGTCGAGATCGAGCTGGGTGGTCGTCGAGCGCAGCAGCCGGTCGATCGCGACAAGGTGGTCATTCGACTGCTTCAGCTCGGCGGTGCGGAGGCGAACCTGGCGACGCAGATACATGCTTCCAAGCATGCTCAGAAGGAGCCCGGCAACGGCGATACCGACGGCAGGAGCCACCCAGCGCGGCATGCGGATGGGCGTTTCCTCGTTCGCCCACCGTCTCATCGAACGGTGATAGATCGAGCCGGGATCTGCCTTGAGGGACTTCAGGTGGGCATCGATCGCAGAGAGCAGGTCGCGGTTTCGGCCGGCCTGCGCGGCGAAGAACAGCGCCGAGGGCTGGAACAGCACCGCCGTGTCTTCGAGGCCGTAGGAGCGAAAGTGTGTTTTGCCATACAGGCTGTTGGAGATCGCCGCATCCGTCTCACCACGGGCAACGGCCTCGAACACCTTCTCGTAATTGGGCATGGGAACGATCGTCGGCTTCAGATCGAAGCCGATCGCGAGCTGTTCGAACGCCTGCTGCTGGATCGAGTCCTCGAGCACCGAGAGACGACGCGATTTGAGATCGAGGATCGATTTGATGCCGGCGCCCGGCCGGGCATAGACCTGGCCCCACGACGACATGACCGGCTCGCGATGAAACATATACAATTTCTCGCGGTCGGGACTGATCGCGACATCCGGCATCAGGTCGATCTCACCGCTGGCAAGACGCCGGAGCCCCTCGACCCAACTGCCCGGAACGAACTCGAGGCTCAAGGACTCACGCCTGGCTATCTCCTGGATCAGATCGACGAAAATGCCCGCCGGCGCCCCCGCTTCGGTGGAAAACACCTTCGGTTCGTTCTGATAGATGCCTATCCGCACGAGCCGCGGCTCGGCGCAAAGCCGGGATGCGACAGGCAACAACATCAGGGCGATCGACGAAAGCAACAGCGCTTTCGAATATCGCATTATATACATCAATAAATATGTAATAATAGCGGACATGGATCCTCTCGGGATACTGCTCTATTTTTTCCAATATACTCTCGGGGAGGCGAACTGTCAACGCGCCCGTCCGGGCCGTATACTCACCAGCCCCAGAGATACCGGAGAAATCCGCGAGGGGGGGTAGGGACGGGAACGCCGTTCTCGAACCGGCATCGACGTGGCTCCGGGGCCGCGATGCCGATGATCAGGCCGCGCGTCTCCGTCGCGAGCGCGGTGCGGAGCTGGCGCCCCCACCAGAGATACGCGAGGCTGCCTTCGGGCACCGTGATTTCCTGACGGTCGGTGATCCCTTCCCGCATGGCCCAGTCTGGAACATACGGCGCGCCCAACGAGACCAGGGGTCGCGTATGCGTTGCCACGAGCGGCTCCCCATTGCGAGTGATCCTGCCGGACTCTATCCGAAGGGTGTCGCCGGGCATTCCCAGGACGCGCTCGCAGATCGTCGTGCTGAACTGGACGAGATCCCCGTTCCGGAAGCCGCCGATGGGGGTTTCCCGGATGACGATCCGGTCCCCGGGGGCGAGGAGCGGGATCCAGAACCCCTGGCCGTAGATCGTGACCTGGTTGGGAAACACGTTCAAATACCGGTTGGAAATGTGAGAGATGAGAGAAAACTGAGCCGTGATGGTGACGAGTATGAGAAAGGTCGCCGCATTCCGGTGCATCGTTCCTCCAGAACCGGGGCGAAGCCGACCTCCCAGGGTCCAGACATGCATGTGCATGAGGCCGAGGAAGATGCCGAACACCAGCATGTGACGGTTGATCCCGTCGGCAACTCCCTCGTCGTGAAGCGTGGAGAATCCGACCAGGAAGGCGATGGTCGCGGCAGCGGCCACCAGACCGATGAGCCATCTTCCCAGATAGAGATACCCGGTTCCGGGAATCAGCACTGAAAGCCAGAGTTCCGGGGAGGCAACATACCGTTCGAGGGTTTCGGTGAAGCGGCTCCAGGGCGCCCCCTGCCTGCGCAGATACCGGTCGACACGGACGGCAGCTTCGTTCAGCCGGATCGTGGCATCGGTACGGAGATCTCGCTGCGATGCGCGGGGTGGCATGGTCCCGCCGAAGCCCCCTGCGACCGGGGCCTGGCAGTTCGGACACCGCGCCGCGATTTCGGGCAGCGTCTGGCCGCATTCAGGGCATTGCATGGGGCAGGGGGATCCTCAGAAGATCCATTTGAAAAGATTGTAGATGTCCATCACGGCACGCTCCTTGAACGTGTCGCGCCAGGCATCGAGGTCGGCGGTCGTCACCTTGCGGGCACGGGCCAGATCCCGGCGAAGAACGGTCTCGAAGGCCCGAGCGACGCGGCGATCCTCGATCGACAGGACGTCTTCCGAGTCGCAGGCGTGGCTGCGGGAGTTGACGTTGTAGGCGCCGACCGTCGCGGCCATACCGTCGAACCAGCTCACCTTCGAATGGAGCGTCTGTGCGCCGCGCCATTCGTAGATCTCGGCGCCTGCCTTCATCACGTCTTCGTAGTTCGCCCGACCGGCGATGCCGGCCTGGGGATGGTTGTTGCTCTCGACGGAGTTGGTAAGGATCTTCACCTTGACGCCGCGCCGGCAGGCCGACACGATCGCGTTCTTCAGGGTCGGTGTCGGGATGAAGTAGGCGCTCTCGAAAATGACTTCCCCGGACGAGCGGTTCATATACTCGATGAACAGATCGAGAATGTCGTCGTCGTCGGAGCGTGCCGGGAATGTCTTCAGGAACCGGACGCGCACGTTCTCGTAGGTCGGGGGCTCCTCGAAGTAGATCGGCAGCGGTCCGGGAATCAGCTTCGAGCGGTCGGGAAGGATCGGCAGTTTTTCGTCCTTGTCCTTTACCTCCGCGGTTTTCGGGGCCCCCGTCTCGGCGCGTTCGTCGATGACAAGGCGCTCCCAGTTGTTCTCGAACAGTTCGCCGATCTCATCGACGACCGGCCCGGTGACCATCACGTCGGTGTCGCGCCAGCCGAACTCCTCGATTTCGCCCTTGGCATACTCGGTGGCCATGTTCATGCCGCCGACGATGGCGACGCCCTCATCGACGATCAGCATTTTCTGGTGGGAGCGGAAGTTGGCTTTCAGCGCGTGCCGCAGGAGCGGATTGTTGATCAGCACCCGAACCCCGCCGTTCTGCATGCGGCGGATGATGCCCTTGCGACGGGAGAAGGCGAACGCGTCGTCGACGATGACGCGCACATCGACGCCTTCTTTCACGCGCCCGATGAGGAGATCGGCCATCTTGTTGCCGATTTCGTCGTCGTTCCAGAGCAGGGTCTGGATGCAGATCGTGGATTTCGCGGTTTCGACCAGCTCGAACCGCTTCGCGAAACTCGAGCGGCCGTTCACGAGGAGGGTGACGGTGTTGGCGGGAATCAGACACGAGGCGGTTCTCTCGTCGATCGTCCCTTTTTCATAGGTGTCGGCGACGACGGCTTCATACTCATCGAGCAGGAGGCGGAGCCGGCGGGCTTCGATCCGGCGGCCCCCGTCGGTCACGAGCCACTTGGTCCAGCGAGCCGCCTTGACGGGAAAGGCGAGCCACGAGGTTTTGGAACTGGCTGTCCAGGCCGAAATCGAGGCGAGACGTTTCGCGTCGAAAGCTTTCCGCTGGGTGCCGATCTTGTGTTCGAGATCATACTGTTTCACGCGTGCAGCAGCCTGGCGACGGACCTCGGGATCGCGGGTCGTCGCGGCCAGTTCGGCCAGGGGCTTCTTCGCCTCTTCGGCCGATCCGGTGCTTTCCATGAGCAGTTCAGCCAACTCCCAGGTCGCCTCGACCTTCAGGCGGCTTTCGAACACCCCTTTGATGAAGGACCGGAGCTGGGTGAGCAGACCTGTCGGATTCGCTTTACGTTCGGGACCGTACAGCTTCACGAGCAGGTTTTCAAAGGCCTGGCGTTCGGAAGACAGGCGACGTTTCGAGGCGGCGGCAGTGTCGCCGTCCTGGTCGGATGCGGGCTCCCCGGATCCCGGGAGTTCGGCGTCGTTGGCAATGGTATCAGAGCCGGAAGGCATCACGGCCGCGTCGGCGATCGAACCGCCCCGGACGGCGCGCTCGTATTCCGCCTGGGCCGAGCGAAGCTCGGCGGCGAGTTTTTCGACCTTGTCGGAGGCGAGCCGCTGGCGCACGGCATCGGAGTATTCTTTATATATCGCGATGTATCTGTCGTGCGCCGCCTGGACATCGTTCGGGGAGGGGGCGGCGAAGGCGGGGGTGCAGAACACCGATGCCGCGAACATGCCTGCCGCGAGCAGAAGTTCGAGACGGTTCCTGGATTCGGGCCGGGACCGGAACATGTTCCTCTTCACGCCACACACCTCCGACGAAAATGAAGCAAAAAACCGTGGTGAGCGAGCACCACATTTCGAATTATACGGACGGTACCAAAAAACGCAAATCACCCATGACACGGTGAATAGGGAACGGGTCGCCAGAATGAGGAAGGAAGCGTTGCAACGTGGGCGGATCACGATCCGCCCCTACGTCATGAAGAGGAAACGATGAATTCAGGGCAGATCGACCGGGTTAGGGTACGTCGACGATGGCCGAACCCCGATGGGTGTAGTGGCGCATCGCGATGCGCCGGGGGATGCCACATCAGGTGCCGGCGGCCATGAAGGCGTTGATTTTTTTGCGGAGGGGCTCGAGCTCTGCGCGCACGGCGTTGATGTCGAAGGAGCGTTCCGAGGTGAGGGTGCGGACCTGGGACCGGATCTCGGTCTGCACCATGTCGACCCGCTGGATGAGGGACTGGCGGATGAAGTCGACGGCATACTCGACTTCGAGGCCGACCTTGTCGACGAGATCGTTTTTCATCTCGAGAAGCGTCTCCTCGCTGACGGTCGCATGCTGGAAGAACTCTTTCACCGAGCGCTTGTTGGCGATGACCTGGGAAGCAAAGTAGGCGGCACCGGCGAACATGCCGACCGAGACCCCGAAAAAGATTGCGGCCAGATAGGCGAAGCTGAGGGACGAGACGATCTTGCCCGGTACATCGCTCAGGTCATACTGGATACTGAGGCTGCGCTGCTCGACGAACCGCTTGTCGTCGAGAACGGCATCGAACGACTGGCCGAGTTCGGCATACAACTGGTCGAGCGTGCATTTCATGCGCGTCGTTATATATTCATAGAGTTCTTTCAGCCGCGTGTTGACGACGAGGGGGTCGCGCTGGAGGCGGTTGAGGGCGGTCAGGTCGCCGATCGCCCTGCCGATCTGGTCATGAAAGGTCTGCTTGAGGTCGTTTTCGGCGGCGGAAATTTTCCCTTCGGCTTGTCGGAGTGTCGTGCGCAGCTTTTCGAGCAGACCGGCATTTTCCTTCAGGCGAGCCGAGACGGCGGATTTTCCGATGGTGTCCGCCTCGAGTCGTTCTTCCAGGGCATGCTCGATACGCAGGATGCCGCGCCGGAGGTAATGGTGAAGCATCGCCTCGATCTCGACCTCGCGCCGCTTTCCGCAGATCTCCTGGATTCGGTGCCAGAGGCGCCGGTTCGCGTCGCAGAAACTGCCGGCAGGCTTCCGGCCGGGATCGAATCCGATGCTGCGGGAGCGGGCCGGGCCGTCGACGGGGGCCTTCTCCCTCGCGCAGACGGGAAACACCTCGACGTCCAGAACGGGCACATAGAGGGTCTGCCCGAGCCGGGCGTTGATTTTATCGTAAGATGTATTCAACGCGGCGACGAGAGAGCGCCGGATCTCGGCGACGAGGGCGTCCCTCTCCTCCGCTTCGACCTCGTCGATACGGTTCACGACGAAAACGAGCTTCTTGAGATCGTTCGCGAGCAGCCGCTCCTCGAGGAAGAGACGTTCGGATTCCGAGAAGGGTTTGAGGGCCGAGATGACGAAGATCACCACGTCCGCTGTCGGTATGAGCCCATACACGATCTCGGCGCGGGATTTCGCGATGTCGTTGATGCCGGGGGTGTCGATGACCGTCAGGCCGGCCGGCATGGCCGGGTGGGACATCCGGACGAGCTCGATCCGGTCGATGTTCTCGGGATCCGTCAGGAGCTTGGCGAAGGACTCCCAGTCGAAGGAGCCGCCGGGTATTCCATAGCCTGGCGTATGCGACTTGCCCGGCTCGATCCGGATCGGGTCCTTCGTACCCATCGGCTTGACATGGACGTTGAACGGGCCGGGCTCGAGGATCGTGACGAGGCTCGTGGTCGGTGTGACACCGGTTGGAAGCAGATCTTCGCCGAGCATCGAGTTGATCAGCGAGGATTTTCCCGCATTGAACTCGCCGACGACGAGCACGTGCGGACTTCTCCCGATGCGGTTGAGCAGCAACTGGTGATCGCCGATATCGAGCAGCATACGGCCCGCGATCGCCTTGAGAGGGGGAACGAGCTCGAGAAACCGTTCTGACGCTTTATTCTCTGTCATAGCATTTCTTGAGGACGAATGCATCCTCCTCAACCTCCACCTTGACCCGGTCATGGGCCGACACCGTGCGATCGAGCACGGCTTCGGCAATGAGTTCCTCGAACTTCATGACGATGCGGCGCATCGGGCGGGCCCCGAACTGGGGGTCGAACCCCTTCCCGACGGCCAGGGCGGCGGCAGCATCCGAAACCGTGTACGTGATCTGCTTCTGTTCCAGGATACGGGCGGCGCTTTCGGCCGCGAGTTTTTCGAAGATGCGCTTCAATTCATCCTTCGTGAACGGGGTGAAGGGAATGATGCTTTCGATGCGGTTGATGATTTCGGGCCGAACCTTCCGCTTCAGCTCCTCGAGCACCTTCGCCTGGATCGTCTCGAACTTCTTCTCGAAATCGTGCTGTTCGAGGCCGGCGTAATACTGGGTGCCGACGTTGCTGGTGATGATGACCAGAGCTTCCCGAAAGCTGGCCGTGTTTCCCTTCATATCCTTCACGTAGCCCTCGTCGAGCATCTGCAGAAAGATGTCGAACAGCTTTGGATCGGCTTTTTCGATCTCGTCGAACAGGACGACGGAGAAGGGGTTCTTGTTCATCAGCTTCACGAGCAGGCCGTCCTCGTCGCTGCCGACATAGCCCGGGGGCGAGCCCACGAGACGCGCCATCGTGTGGTCGTCGTAGAACTCGGACATGTCGAACCGGATCAGGCGGCGCTCGTCACCGAAGAACTCGGCCGCGATCGTCTTCGCTGTCTCTGTCTTGCCGGTTCCGGAGGGGCCGAGAAACAGGAAGCTGCCGATCGGTTTGCCGGGCTTTCTGATGCCGGCTCCCAACATCTTGAAGGCAGAGAGAATCGCATCCTTCGTACGTTTCTGGCCGATGATCTTCGTCTCGAAAGCCCGGGTGAGGGCCCCGATGCGCCGGGCGACCTCGTCGAGCTGGCGGTCGCCGACCACGGCGCCCGTACGCCGCGAGAGCACGTTCGAGACGTCTTCCGAGGTCAGGGCGGTATCGAAAAACGCGGTTTTTTCGCCGTCCCACTCGTCGAGAGCCTGTTCGAGGCGATCGATTTCGCCTTTTCCGATGGAGGCGATTTCGCGGGCGAGGACGCCGTCGAGCGCGGTGAGATCGCGGCGCAGCCGGTCTTTCCCCTCGCTGAATCGCTTTTCGGCGATCGCTTCCTTCATGAGATCGATCGCCTTGTCGGGAAAGAAGCGGTCGCGGATGTACTGATCCGAGAGTTTGATGATGGTGTCGATCGTCCGGTCGGGGACGACAACGCGGTACCGTGAGCCGATTTTTTTCCCGAGGCGGGTGAGAAGTGTCTTCAGTTCTGCTTCTGGCGGCTCCCCGATCGCGATGCGGATGAACCGGCGGGCGAGGGCCGGATCGTTTTCCTCGATCCAGCGTTTGAACTCCTGTTCGGTCGTGGCGCCGATCACCTGGAAATCGCCGCGCGCGAGGAACGGCTTGAGGTAGTTGGCGAAGTCAAAGCCGCCTGTCGAGTTGGTGCGGGTGAGCAGATGCAGCTCATCGATGAAGAGGATCGTGTCCTTCGAGGACTGGAGCTCCTCGATGACTTTCTGGACGCGCTCTTCGAGCATGCCGCGGTAGATCGTGCCGCTGGCGATTGAGGCGAAATCGAGCTGGAACAGGCGCTTCCCTTTCAGTTTGTCGGGAACCCTGCCCGCCACGATCTCCTGAGCGAACCCCTCGACGATGCAGGTCTTGCCGACGCCGGGCGGACCGATCAGGACGGGATTGCTCTTTCCCTCGAGGGTCAGGGCGTCGCACATGCGTCGGATCTCTGCGGCACGGCCGATCAGGGGCTCGAGAGCTCCCATTGCGGCGAGCGCCGTCAGATCCCGACCGAATTCTTCGAGCATGCGAAGATCTCCTCTCAACCGGGTTATACCCCGATGGTAACACAACGAACCGAACCGTTGAACCGGCATCGGAATAGCGATGATCGAACGAAACGTGCTTTATCAGACGGAGGATTTTTTATGGTACCCCCTGCACAACCCTTCGTTCGGCGAGTATAATGGTGGGACATCATCAACGGGGGATACACAATGCAAAAGCGTTCATGGTGCCTTACAACCGCTCTGGCAGCCGTTCTAGCCACCTCGTGTTACGCAGCCACACCCGCCGCCGTTTCCCCGGCCGACACGCAGGCGCGCGTTCATACCGAAACGCTGCGTTTGCTGGAGTCGGTCGAGCAGGCGCATCCCGATATGCTTCCCCAGACCGTCAAGATCCGCGAACGGGTGGATTACCTGTATCGTCAGACGAAATCCGCCGACGAACGCCAGGAAGAGGTCGTGCCGCTTCTCGAACGTGCCGAAAAGCAGGCATCGAAGCGCCGCCGGTACCGCCGCGGGGAAGATCCGTTCGCTGGGCTTGGCACGTTGAGCGACAAAGCTCTGGTCAGCGAGTTGAACAAGCGCATTTCCGACAATCTTCCCCTCGAGTATTCGGCATCGCGCCGTATCGTGTTCCTCACCCTCGACAACCGTGAAGGGTATGTCGAGTGCGTATACACTGGTCGCACCGAACACCTTACCCAGATGCCCAACAACACCGACATGAACATCGAACACAGTTGGCCGCAGAGTCTCGGCGCGACCGGCGTTGCCAAAGCCGATCTGCATCACCTGTTCCCCACCGACAGCAAAGCGAACGGCACCCGCGGCAGCCTTCCGTTCGGACCGGTCAGCAATCCCAACTGGGCCGAGGGCGGCAGCAAGTGCGACGGGGACACCTTCGAAGTCCGGCCGGCCAGCCGTGGCAATATCGCCCGCGCCCAGTTCTACTTCTCGGTGCGGTATGGAAAAGAGATTCCGAACCAGGTCGAGTCGGTGCTGCGTGAATGGCACAAGTCCGATCCGGTCGATGCCGTCGAACTCGAACGCAACGGCAAGATCGAAGGCATCCAGCACAACCGCAACCCCTTCGTCGATCATCCCGAGTTCGTCGAGAAGATCAAGGATTTCTGATCCTTCCCCGATTCCCGGAACAAACCGGCGGAGAGCCTGAACAAGGTTCTCCGCCTTTTTCTTGCGTGGATTTCACGAAACTGGTTTGACCATGGGCCGTCTGGTATACTGTGAGTTCGACGACCATGTACCATACGAATTTCGTTCACCTTCACGTCCACAGCCATTACAGCATCCTGGACGGGGCAGCATCGGTCAAATCGATCATCGATGCCGCCCGGCGGTTCCGCATGCCCGCGATCGCGATCACGGATCACGGCAACATGTTCGCGGCGATCGATTTCTACCTGGCGGCTCTGAAGAAAGGCGTGAAGCCGATTCTGGGCTTCGAGGCCTACCTGACGCCAGGCAGCCGGTTCGAGAAGGATAAAGACCGCAACCGCTCCCCGCTGCATCACCTGGTGCTTCTTGCGAAGAACCAGACGGGGTACAAGAACATCGTCAAACTCTCGTCGCTGGGGTACACCGAAGGTTTTTACTACAAGCCCCGCATCGACTGGGACCTCCTCGAGAAGTATCACGACGGGATCATCGCCCTCGGCGCCTGTCTTCAGGGCGAGGTGCCGTGGAAGCTGAACCATGGCGACGAGGAAGGTGCGCGCAAGGCCGTCCGGCGGTATCAGGACGTGTTCGGCCGCGACAACTTCTATCTCGAGATCCAGAACCACGGGCTTTCGGAGCAGATCGACGTGCTGCCGAAGATCGTCTCGGTCGCGCGCGGCTGCGAAGTGCCGATCGTGGCGACGAACGACAGCCATTACGTCGGAGCTGACGACTGGGAAGCTCACGACGTGCTTCTCTGCCTCCAGACCCAGACGAAGATGACCGATCCGTCGCGGTTCCGGTTCGGCACGCACGAGTTCTACCTGAAGTCGCCCCAGGCGATGAGCGAACTGTTCCGCGAGTTTCCCGACGCGATCACGAACACGCTGCGCGTCGCCGAGCGGTGCAATGTACAACTCGCTCTTGGGAAGTCGATCCTGCCGCATTTCCCGATCCCGGAAGGGAAGACCTCGGAAAGCTATCTCGAGGAGCTGTGCCGCGCGGCGATTCCGCGACGGTACCCCGAGTCGGAGCGGGAAGTGGCGGAAAAGCGGCTCGATTACGAGTTGAGCGTCATCCGGCGGATGGGGTTCTGCGACTACTTCCTGATCGTCTGGGATTTCATCGACCAGGCGCGGAAGATGGGCGTTCCGGTCGGACCGGGGCGCGGTTCGGCGGCGGGCTCGATCGTGGCGTATCTGCTGTGGATCACGGATCTGGACCCGATCAGGTATGCGCTGCTGTTCGAACGGTTTCTGAACCCCGACCGTATCAGCATGCCCGATATCGACATCGATTTTTCCGACGAAGGCCGGCAGAAGGTCATCGATTTCGTCGTCGAGAAGTATGGCCGGGAAAAGGTCTCCCAGATCATCACGTTCAACCAGATGCTCGCGAAGCAGGCGATCCGCGGGGTGGGGCGGGTGTTCGAGATGCCGCTTCCCGAGGTGGACCGGATCGCGAAGATGGTTCCCGAAAAGCCCGGCACGCACCTGAACAAGGTTCTGAACGAGGTTCCCGAGCTGAAGGAAGCGCTCGAGAACGGTTCCGAAGCCGAGAAGCGGCTGCTGAAGGTCGCGAAGACGGTCGACGGGGTGGTGAGCCACACCGGGATCCACGCGGCAGGCGTCGTGATCTCGCGCGATCCGCTCGACGACATCGTTCCGATGTTCAAGGACAAGTCGAACGAAATCGTGACGCAGTATGAGAAAAACGCGATCGAGAAGATCGGGCTGCTGAAGATGGACTTCCTCGGCCTGAAGACGCTTTCCGTCATCCAGCGGGCGCTCGATTACATCAAGGCTGCGCGGGGCATCGACGTCGACCTGACGGTCCGGACCTTCGACGACCAGGCAACGTATGACCTGCTGTGCCGGGGGTTCACGAAGGGCGTGTTCCAGCTCGAATCCGACGGGATGCGCAATCTGATCCTGAAGCTCAAACCGAGCGTGTTCGAGGATATCATCGCGCTTCTGGCGATGTACCGGCCCGGCCCGCTCGGTTCAGGCATGGTGGATGACTTCGTCGAGTGCAAGCACGGCCGCAAGAAGATCGCGTATCCGCACCCGGACCTCGAGCCGATTCTGAAAGACACGTATGGCGTCTTCCTGTACCAGGAGCAGTGCATGCTCACGGCGAGCGTGATGGGCGGCTTCACCATGGGGCAAGCCGACCAGCTCCGCAAGGCGATGGCCAAAAAAATAACGGAAGAAATGGAACGGCTCGGCAAACTGTTCGTCGAGGGTGCCGTCAAGAAGGGGATCGACCAGGCGCTTGCGCAGTCGGTGTTCGACCAGATGGCGAGTTTCGGCGAATACGGGTTCAACAAGTCGCACTCGGCCGCCTACGCGGTCGTCACCTATAACACGGCATATCTGAAGGCGCATTATCCGACCGAGTTCATGGCGGCGGTTCTCTCGTCCGAACTCAACGACACGGATAAAATAGCAGAATATATAGACGAATGCGAGGAGATGGAGATCGGGATCCTGCCGCCCGACATCAACCGCAGCAGCGTTCTGTACACCGTCGAACCCGAGGGGATCCGGTACGGCCTGTCGGCGATCAAGGGCGTCGGAACGGGGGCGGTCGAGGGGCTGGTCGAGGCGCGCACGAGCGGCGGTCCGTTCAAGAGTCTGAGCGATCTGACCCGGCGGGTCGACACGAAGCTGCTCAACAGCCGCGTCCTCGAGTCGCTGATCAAGGCCGGAGCGATGGATACGTATGGCCTGCGGCGCAGCCAGTTGCTCGCCATGGTCGGAGACGCGCTCAAGAGCGGCCAGAAGGTTCAGAAGGACAAATCGACCGGTCAGGCGACGTTCTTCGACCTGCTCGGAACCGAAGCGAGCGACGTTCTCGAGGCCGAGGCGCCGCCGCCCGACATTCCCGAGATGGGGGAGCGGGAGCGGCTTGCCGCCGAGAAGGAGGCGCTGGGCTTTTATCTGTCGGGCGATCCGTTCTCGGAAGTCGCGCCGATCGGCCGTCTGTTTTCGACCAGGCGGATCGACCAGTTCGAGACGGCCGCCGATGGCGGGGTGTACCGGATCGCGGCGATGCTGAACGGGGTCAAGCGCATCACGACGCAGAAGGGCGACATCATGGCCTTCCTTTCGATGGAAGCCGACAACGCGACGCTCGACGTGACGCTGTTCCCCAAGCTCTATGCCGAGGTGTCGAAACAGCTCGTGCTCGAAGAACCGCTGTTCATGGTCGTGCGCAGCGAGCTCAAAGGCGAGGAGATCAAGGTCAACGCCGAGCAGGTGCTGACCCTGGCCGACCTCAACCGCGAAGGGGGCGCTTCCCTCGTCTTCACGATTCCGGCCCAGGCGGCGAACCGGGCGACCTACGATCGGCTGCTGAAGCTGCTTCGCGGAAGTCCCGGCGTGCTGCCCTTCAAGCTACGCGTGATGACCCCGGAACGCGACTGCGTGACGATCCAGCCCCGCGCGCCGTTCCGTGTCGCCCTCACCCCCGCGCTGATCAAGGGCTGGGAGGAAATCTGCGGGAAACACAGCGTCTCGGCCGAGTTCCACGGGATCAGCGAAGGCCGCAGAAACAACGGAAAGAACGGAGCCTGGCGGCAGAAACAGGCCGCGGGCTGATATCGAGAGCATCTCGTCAGAGGAAACAACCTTCATGGGTTCATCGGGAAGAAGCGTGCTGGTCCGTCCGGGTCTTTTCCTGGCCGTCGTTGTCCTTCTGCTGCTCCCTTCGGCCGCGGCAGCCATCGAGCTCGACGACGTCTACCGCATGAGCGGCTCGTTCCGCGTCTGCGTCGAGGACGGCCTGCGGGTCTACTTCCCCGAACCCTGCACCGCCGTCATGCCCCGCATCATGGCCACCCTGCGCCGCGTGCGCGACCGGGTGATGGCGCGATACGCCGACCAGTCGCGGTTCGAGGTGTCGGTCATCCTCATCGATCACGACGACCGCGAAGGCAGCTTTTCGGACCCCAAGTTCGACACCGTCACGATCTCGCTGACCGAGGAGATCGGCGCCCTGAGCACGCGGGGCTACTCGTTCGAGGACCGGTTCGCCCTGCGGCTGTCGAACATCCTCCTTCTCCGTGCCCTCGGCCCGGCAAAGATCGCCCTGAAGCGCCGGCTCGGCATCCTGTCGATGCCGCCCTGGTTCCTCGAGGGACTGGCGCTGTACAACGCGTTTCCGCTCGACGCCCTGCATGTCAGCCGGCTGTATGACATGGCCCGCAGCAACCGTCTCTACTCGATGGACGATCTCTCGCTGATCAACAGCCGGGACGACCTTGTGCGCGAAGAGATGACCTTCCAGGCCCACGCGATGATGCAGTTCCTGCACAGCCGTTCCCGGCCGGATGCCGGGTATCGTCTCCTGAAGCGAATCGCCCAGAAGCCCATCCGGTTCGACGAGTTGTTCCGACAGGAATTCGGCCTCACGCTGAAGGACGCCTTCCGCGAGTTTTCGTCCTTCGTCCAGGCCGAGTGCCGTCGCACCGACTGTCGCGACCGCAAGGCCGGGGTTTCGGCAGGGGATTTCGGCGGCGGCCGGTTCTACCAGGGGCTGCGCCACTCACCCGCCGACGGGAGCTGGGTCTGGGTCAGTTCGGCCAACCGCCGCGAGGAAACCTACGATCTGTGGCGTCTTCCCCCGGGTGCGAAAGGGGCGCGCGGAAACGCCCGCACCATCCTCCGGAACGTTCATCCGTCACTGCTCGTCGACCGTGAATCCGGCATGATATATATCGGTAAGTATTACGTCAACACGGCGCGCCAGCGGCGGCTCGAGTTGTGGTGTGTCCCGCCGCAAGGGAAGCCCCGGCCCTTCGTGCGCGAAGCCGGCAGCTTCCGGCCGCTGAGCATCGAGGGCGGCCGGCTCTGGTATCTGAACGTCACGCGTGGTCTGACGTTCGTCAAATCGGTTTCCCTCGGCGAAGAACCCGTTCCCCGGACCGAGTTCGCCTTTCCGCCGTATCTGCGGCCTCTCGATGTGGCGGTCGACGCGCGCAGGGGCGAGCTGTTGTATGTCGTCCAGGATGGTATCCGCCGGCAACTGGTGAGCCTCCCCCTCCCGGAGCCCGGCGCAACGATTTCCTCCGAGCCGGGACTTTCCGGTGGCCGCATTCTTCATGCGGCGGACGGGATGATCCGGTATCCCACCGTCGCGGGGAGTGACATCCTGTTCTGCGCCGAGATCGAGAACCGGACCCTCCAGCTCCACCGCATCGCGGGCGGGGCTTCGGCAGCCGTGCGGCTCACGCAGGTTCCCGGCGGCGTCTGGGATTACACGCTCGCAAGCGATGGACACCCACTCGTCGTGACGCTCCAGGATGGCGGCTTCCGCCCCGTGCTCGCGGATCTAGCCTCGCCGCTGGCACGTCCTGCAACGACCACCCCTTCGTTGTTCGACAATCCCGCGTTCACCGCCAGCGGGGCTGTCTGCATCCCGTCCGATACGGGGACGATCAAAAGCGTCCCCTATACTCCCGAGTATCGCAGCTCGTTCTGGCTGCCGAAAATCAGTCGCGATGACCAGGGAGCCGTGTTCGGGATCTACAGCTACCGCTCTGACCGGCTCGATCGTGACCGGATCGAGTTTTCCCCGACCTATGGGTTCAAGAGCCGGAAATGGGGCTACACGGGCGGATATCAGCACCGGTTCGGGCTGTTCCGGGTGAACACGGCCGTGGAGGATCGCGTCATCCGGAAGAGTTATCTGTCGAACTCGTATTACGAGCGCGTCCGGTCTCAGGATTTCAGCTTCGGGTACCCGTTCAGCCTTTCGACCTCCATCACGGCCGGCGTCAACCTGACGCACCGCGGCATCGCCGAGTATCCCGACAAGGGCGAAGTTCCGAGCGTCGGCCGCGATCACTCCCTGTACGGCACCGTGTATCACCGCGCCATCCGGACCGAGCCGTTCTGGCAGATATTCCCGCGCAAGGGCCGCGAAGTCACGGCATCCTGGCGCCGGGGCACCTCGATGGCCGCCGGAGAGCTCATTTACGACTCGTTCGGCGTGCGGTGGAACGAGTTCGTGCCGCTCGGCCGTTCGGGATGGGTTGCGTCGCTGCGTGGCTGGTTCGCCGAAGACGACAAGGAAAACGAGATCCGGCGGCCCGACGATCTGAACCTCGGCGGGAGCGATTTCCTGCGCGGGTATGCTGGCTCGGTGCGGTATGGCGACTCGCTGCGTGCCGCCTCGGTGCATCTGGGGCGAACACTTCCGCTATCGTTCCCCTGGCTTCGCGCCTGGGTCCAGAAGGAGATCATCGTCGGCGAAGCATTCTGGGAGATGGGCGATGTGCGCACCCAGGGGCGCCCGTTCCGGTATCTGTATGATCACGGCTTCGAGTTGCGGTCGCGCTGGCTGCTTCTGCGGCGCATTCCCCTGACGTTCCGGACGGGGATTGCCTGGCCGCATGACGGCGGAACAAGCCACTCGTATGTGGCGTTCGACATCACGACCCTGAGCGGGCTCGTGCAGTAACCCGCGCAGATGCCAGTCAGATCCCTCATTTCATCCGCCGTCGCCGTGATGCTGGCAATCGGAGCGGTTCTGCTCGTCCGCATCGAAACGATGGCATCCCACAACGCGGTTCTGGATCTCGCCGTCGGGGTGACGACTCTGCGGACGGCTTGTTTCCTGCTGCTTCCGATCGTTTCGTTCGGCGTCTACACCGGCATCCAGGATTTCCGAAGCCATCAGGGAAGCCGCGTGCAGAATGCCATCGGCGCCATCGTCGGCATGGGGCTTCTCATCGGAACCCTCTACCTGCTGAGCGTGTTTTTGACGTATCCTCTCTGAAAGCACCATGAAGATCACCGCCGCACGCGTCACGCACATCTTCTGTATCGTCGTTCTCCTGCTCGTCTCTCCCTGCCGGCCCCTTCTCGCGCAGGAGTGGAAACGGTCGGTGCGCGGCCTGTTCGGCGAGATCTCCCAGGCCGTCAGCAGCCAGGATGTCGGTTCGCTTCCGGCCGGCATTCACGCCGTGCACCGGTCGGGCATCTCGGGCATCGTCATCGAGCCGGGCATGGCCGAGGTTTTCCCGCATGCCTGGAACGGGGCGCCCGGCCTTCTCGACCGGTATCGCGAGGCAGCCGTTGCCGATCGGGGGCTCGTCGCGGCGATCAATGGCACTTTTTTCGGAACCCAGGGGGTCCTCGGTCAGCTCGTGATCGGGCGGAAGCGGCCGCGCGGCATCCGGCAGATGCCGGCCTCGTTCAGCCGTTGTTTCCTCGCGCTCCTTTCGGGAACCGGAGGCTCGCGCTGGGTTCTCGGCGAGACCGCGGTGCACGGCGACACCCTCTGCCAGCCCGAATTCTTCACCACGAGTCGGTTCAACCGTCCCATCCAGGAAGGCGAGCGGCTCGAGCACCTTCTCGGCGGCGGCGGCTGGATCGTCCGGGACGGCCGGGACGTGCACATGGAGGCCTACGGCCGTCAGAAGTTCCGGTTCCGGAAAGCTGACCAGGACTCACGCCATACGATCGTTGCGATGGATCGACAGAACCGTTTGTATCTGCTCATTGCAGAAACGGGAAGCAATCTCGAACGCGTTTCATCGCTCCTGCGGGACCCGACCGCCTTTGATTCGATAACGGATGCTATCTTTTTTGACGGCGGTTCCTCCTCGGTGTTGATCGCGAACGGCCAGTATCTCGTTGCGCCGCTGTATCTCGTCGACAAGGCTCGGTATTCGGCCCTGTTCGTGCGGGTTCCGGCACCTGACGGGAGCGTGACGCCATGAGCTGGTTCCGGTTTCCGCCGCTTCACGCCCTCGGGAAAACCGATCTCCAGGGGTGTCAGGGGTCCTACGACGTCGTTCTGATCAGCGGGGATGCGTATGTCGATCATCCCTCGTTCCCGGCAGCGGCCGTGGCGCGACGGCTCGAAGCGCTCGGCGCGAGCGTTGCCGTCATCGCCCAGCCCGACTGGCGCTCCCTCGACGACTTCCGGGTCTTCGGCCGACCGAACCTGTTCTTCGGGGTGACGGCGGGGGCGATGGACAGCATGGTGTCGAACTACACCTCGATGAAGATGCCCCGGCGCGAAGACCGCCTCTCGCCCGGCGGTCACACCGGGCTCCGGCCGAAGCGCGCCGTGCAGATCTACACCCAGCGGCTTCGCGAGGCGTTTCCCGGCATTCCCATCGTCCTGGGCGGGATCGAGGCGTCGCTTCGCCGGTTCGCCCATTACGATTTCTGGGAAGACCGGATCCGGGACCCGATCCTGATGGACGCGCCTGCCTCGCTGCTGGTGTACGGCATGGCCGAGTCGGTGCTGGCCGGCGTTCTCGACTGGTACCGGTCGGAGCGCAGCCGCGAAAAGGGCGCCTGGCCGACGATTCCCCAGACCTGCATCCGCGTTCCGCATGGCACCTGGCGCGAGCGCGTCACCGGCAACGTCGTGGAGCTTCCCACACCGGACGAGTGCCGTCGCGAACCGCGTCGGTTCATGGAATTGTCGGTGCATCTCGACACGGCCGTCCGGCCCGCCGCGCCGATCCTTGTCCAGCCACACCCGAAAGGGGATATCCTCTGTTTTCCGCCGTCGAAAGCCGACTGGCTGGCGGAGCCGGGACTGCTCGATCATCTCCGGTTCAACCGGCTGACCCACCCGCTGTATGAGGAGCCCGTTCCCGGGCTCGAACCGGTCCAGTTCTCGGTCGTCTCGCATCGCGGCTGCCTCGGGGCGTGTGCCTTCTGCGCCCTCGCAGCCCACCAGGGCCGGTCAATCCGGTCACGTTCCCCCGAGGCCATTCTCGAGGAGATCCGTTCGTTTCCCGACCACCCGATGTTCCGGGGCACGGTTCCCGATGTCGGCGGCCCGTCAGTCAACATGTACGGCTGGGACTGCCGTCGCGGAGGATGCGACACGGGGCTGTGCACCCATCCGAAGCGTTGTCCTCAGATCACCGGTGGTCTCCAGGCCCTCGCCGATCTGCTGAAAAGGGCCCGCGAGCTCCCCGGCATCAAGCACGTATTCCTCGGATCGGGGCTCCGGTATGACCTGATCCGGAACGACGACTGGCCGGCATTCCAGGAGATCATCCGACACCACATCTCGGGCCAGCTGAAGGTCGCCCCCGAGCATGTCGATCGCGACGTCCTGCGCCTGATGCGGAAAGGAGCCGACGCGGATTTTGCCGGTTTCGTCCGGCGATTTTCCGATGCGTCATCCCAGGCTGGTCTTCGGTTGTATCTTGTGCCCTATTTCATGACCGCCTTCCCGGGGTCTGCCGGCAAAGATCGATCGATCGCCGAGTTCGTCCGGCTCCACCGGCTCGCCCACGAGCAGATCCAGGAGTTCACCCCGACCCCCGCGACGATCGGCACCGCGATGTACGCGACGGGGATCGATCCCGAAGGCCGGCCGGTCGCCGTGACACGTGGGGCGCTCGACCGAAGCACCGGCCGGCGCGCGATCCAGTCGGATGCGACCAGGAAACCCCCAGCCGGGCGCGGCGATGACCGCAAACGCTGATCCTTCCGGCGCTCTTCTCACCTTCCTGCGGCAGCACGAAGCCTCGTTCAACGAGGAACTGCATCTTCTCCTGACGGGCCGCAAGCGCGTCGAATGCCACCCGGCAGACGGGCCGGAGCGAGGGCACGGCTGGGTGGTCACCTGGGCAGATGCGACTGCGGGCGAATGGCATCTGGCCCATCCCTTCGGGACGCCGGACGCCTATCTCCCGGATCTCCCGCTTCTCCCGAGGGACCCGGCACTTCAGCTTCTCGTGCCGGTTTCCGCCGCCGCCGCGGCGTGCTCGGCGCATGGGTTGTCGATCGCCGAGAACCTGATCTGGTTCCGCGATACGGGACGCGACGCCAGCCCAGAAACGGCCTGCCGGCACGCACCGCCGCTTCCAGATCTCGAGCTGGTTCAGCGATGGGAAACGGCGGACGGGGCTCCCGCGACATCCGGGCCCGGGAATTATATGGCACTCTATTTCAGGGAGTCGGCTTCGATCGTCGCCCTGGTCAAATGCATCCATCTGACGCCCGGCACGGCCGAGGTGTATATCGAGACCGCCCCGCATCGGAGAGGCCGGGGGCTGGGGACGGCGATTCTGCGCGAAATGCTGCGTCGGCTGCGCGGCCAGGGCTTGACGATGATCTATGTCGTGAGCGGCGAGAACACGGCATCCCTCGCGCTGGCACGAAAGGCCGGTCTTGCCCCCTTCCAGACCCTGAGCCGGATTCCCCTGGTCCCGGCCCGCGCGGGGAGCGATGGGGTTCGACGATCCCGTCACGAGATCATTGACGGACAGTCCCCGGACGGCCTAGAATGATGTTTCGGACAAACCACAGAGAGATACGACAACGATCAGGAATGGATGGAAAGGGAGAAGACGACCGATGAATGCCGTGATCATGGCCGGTGGGTTTGGAACGCGCCTGCGACCGATTACCTGTAATATTCCCAAGCCGATGGTTCCTCTGGCGAACATGCCGATGATGGAGCACATCGTCAACCTGCTGAAGAAGTATGATCTGAAGCAGATCGTCTCGGTTCTGTATTTCCAGCCCGAGGTGATCACCAAGCATTTCGGCGACGGATCGGATTTCGGCATCAAGATGGATTACGTGATGGCCACCGCCGATTTCGGCACAGCCGGCAGCATCAAGAACTCGGAAGATCACCTCAAGGGGAAGCGGTTCATCATCATCTCGGGCGACGTTCTGACGGATTTCGATCTGTCGGCGGCGATCCGGTTCCACGAAGAGCGGAAATCGATGGCGACGATCGTGCTGACACGGGTCGCGAACCCCCTCGAATACGGCGTCGTGATCACGGCGAATGACGGCAAGATCGAGCGGTTCCTCGAGAAGCCGAGCTGGGGCGAGGTGTTTTCGGACACGATCAATACCGGCATCTATATTCTCGAGCCCGAGATCTTCGAGCATATTCCCGCCAAAACCGAGTTCGATTTCAGCAAGAATCTGTTCCCGCTGATGCTGAAGGAGAAGCTGCCCCTGTACGGCTACATCGCCGAGGGCTACTGGAAAGACATCGGCGACATCAACGAGTACCGGCTGGCACACCGCGACGTGCTGAACGGCAACGTCCACGTGCAGATCCCCGGCGAACGGCTGAACGTGATCGGCCGCGACGTGTGGGTCGGGGCGAACACGAAGATGGGCAAACGCGTCAACCTCAAGGGCGGCGTCATCATCGGGGCCAACTGCACGATCGAGGACGGCGTCGAACTCGAGAACTGCATCATCGGCGACGGCTGCACCGTGAAGGGCGGAGCACGCATTTTCGACTCCGTCATCTGGGAGCAGGTCTACGTCGGCAACAAGGCGCATATCACCGAGAACATCATCGGCTCCAACACGCAGGTGCGCGACGGCGCGACGCTCGAAAGCGGCGTCGTCATCAGCGAGGAGTGCCGCATCGGCGAGCATTCGACGGTGCGCAGCAACGTCAAGATCTGGCCCCGCAAGGTGGTCGAGGACGGCTCGACGGTGTTCAGCAGCATCGTCTGGAGCGACAAGTGGACCAAGAGCCTGTTCTCCAACTACGGCATCTCGGGCCTGGGCAATCTCGAAATCACCCCCGAACTGGCCTCGAAGGTCGGCGCGGCGTTCGGCAGCACGCTGCCCAAGGGCGCGAGCGTCAACTGTTCCCGCAACAGCCACAAGATCTGCCGCATCATCAACCGTGCGCTGATCTGCGGCATCACCTCGTCTGGCGTGAACGTGGCCGATCTGCGCGTGATGCCGAGCCCCGTGGCGCGGTTCAAGCCGTCGGCGTTCCGGCGGGCGGGCGGGCTCCATGTCGGGTTGTCGGCCAGCGACCCCAACCAGATCGAAATCCGCATTTTTGACGCGGAGGGCCGCGAGCTCGCCCCGTCGAGCCAGAAGTCGATCGAGCGGCTGTTCAACCGCGAGGATTTCCGGCGCGTCTCGATGAACGACGTCGGGGATATCGTGTTCCCGCCCCGCGTCTCGGAGTTCTACAGCAACGAGCTGTTGAACAACGTCGACGCCGAAGTAATCAGGAAGCGCGCCCTGAAAGTCGTGGTCGACTTCGCGTTCAGCGGTGCCAGCGGGATCTTCTCGTCGTTCCTCGGCAAGCTGGGCTGTGAAGTGATCGCCCTCAACGCGTTCCAGGACGAGGAAAAGGTGCACAAGGCGAGCACCAACGTGCGTGCGGCGACCGAGAACGTCTCGTCGATCGTGCGGTCGCTGAATGCCGATGTGGGCCTGCTTCTCGATTCCGAGGCAGAGCACATCACGATCATCGACGACAAGGGCCGCCCGATGCTCGGGGAAACGGCGCTCGTGACCTGGGTCAAGCTGATCTTCGGCCGCACCCCGAACGCCCGGATCGCCGTTCCCGTCTCCTCGACCAACGCGATCGATGCGCTCGCTTCACAGAGCGGCGGCACGGTGATCCGCACGAAGACGAACGTGCGCGCGCTGATGACAGCGGCCGTCTCGGATAACGTCTCGTTCTGCGGCAACGGCGAAGGGGGCACGATCTTCCCGGCCTTCCAGCCTGTCTTCGACGGTATGATCTCGACGGCGAAGCTGCTCGAGATCCTCGCCGGGGCCGGCATGCCGCTGTCGAAGGTCGTCGACGAACTGCCGAAGTTCCATACCCGCACGAAGAACATCCCGTGCCCCTGGGAAGCGAAGGGCAAGGTGATGCGCCAGGCGATGGAATACGCCAAGAACCGCCAGACGCAACTGATCGACGGTGTCAAAGTGCTGCTCGACGACGGCGAGTGGGTGCTGATCCTGCCCGATCCCGACAAGCCCTTCGTGAACGTCACCGTCGAAGCGGCTTCGGAAAAGCGCGCCGACGATCTGCTGTCGCGCACCGTCAACGACGTCGACCACTGGAAGAAAGCCGAGTCCTGATTTCGTCAGCGTTCCAGGTCGAACTTCAGGTTGATTTCAGATTCAGGTGTCATTCACCCCTTGCCGATCTCGATCTCATCGGCAAGGGGTGATTTTCATCAGAATTGGTCTTCATCATTGGGAACGGATAACAGGACACCGTCCGTCGGAGCGTCCTCAAATTTTTCCTTTTTCACATTGGCGCGCCAGACCTTGACGCTCTTTTTGAAAAAGCCTTCCTGCTTGTCATCAAGCCCGATTCCCATGAGTTCATCATCGCGCTTTTCATCGAGGTTGGCGCAATGGGAAAAAAACTGGTTTTCCGTGATGGCAGGAAGAAAGAGAACATCCAGAATTTTCAGGATCTCGCTCCCGTCCGCTTTGTGGTCGACAACTTTCCCGAAGAACACGGTCGTTATCTGATTGTCGGTTCCATAACAATCGATCCCGTATCGTGCGTCAGGGTCAACGGTGCGGCTTTCCTTGATGCTCAGGTTCATTCGTTTGCCGATGCTCTCGGGATCCTTCCCCAGGCACTCTTCCCGGGAAACCTTTGCCGTTGCTGTCTCCGGAGGGGGGCTGTCGCGCGTTTCAATGAAGCCGCCGAACGCCCACCCGTCAACGGTCCCCCTTTTGACGTGAAACCAATGGTTTTTCACGGTTTCGATGGTTTCTTCCGGACCATTCAGCGACAGAATTTCCACCGTCTCACCAACCGGAAGAGTGGCCAGCTTATTTCCATCTCTGCCTGGTGCATCCCGGATGATCAGGCCTTTTGGAGCGGTGATTCTCCCGGTTTTCGAAGCAATGGGTTCAGGCTCGGCGAGCGACGGCTGGAGGCAAAGCCCGAAGGCACAAGCAACGCCCAACGCACACCATCCGGGGAAGGGGCGATGCGGTTTCATTTCGCCTCCTCGTTCACCATGGCTTCGTAGGGTTCAGCATTGATGCCGGCCGCCCTGCAGGCGACGTCGAAGATGATGGCCTGACTGTAGAACTGCAGCTTTTCCAGCAATGCCTCCGCATCGATTGCGTTGGCATCCGTTTCATCCCCGTATGCCCGCCACACCTTTTTGATTCGCTTCAGAAGCGCAATTTTGCCGTCATGATCGAGTGTTTGCCAGTCGAAAATATCGGGCATCATGACGCTCTTCAACTCATCCCTGTCGAGTTTCCCCGGAGTTGCGGCTTTTTCGGACGGCTTGGACGCATCGGACGTGGCAACGTCAAAGGGATTTTTGTTGGACTCGCAGATCATCGGCCCCGTATTGGGGTCTTCGGTGGGGGAAACGGCGATGTAGATGGGTCCGCCGGGTTGAGGGGTGTTGTACCGGCACAAAACCCCTTTGTCATTGTCAAAAACGACGGTGATATCTGGCGAAGTGACCTGGAGCTCCTTGACCTTCTGGTAGGTGATTTGTGGCTGACAAACTGCGTACACGGACGAAACCTTGTTGTCCGTATACTCGAGCATCCCCGCAAGGAGAAAATCCGGGGAATCAGAAATCTTCCAGCCGTCGAGTTCTCCGGGGGAATCCGGGGTGCCCAGCGCTTTCCAGGCAGCTTCCTTGGAAACCCCCAAAAACCGGGAATCCGTCCATGTTTTTGCGGAAACAGCTTCACCGATCGTGGTCGAAGTCAGAAAAAGCAGGAGAAACAGAACACTCAGGCAGGTGGTTCGAGACATCGAAGAATTCTCCGACTAGTTCGATTTCAGGGGCACGATGTTGAACGAATAGACGGTATCTTCGTTCTCGCCGCCTGCACGATGGGTGAACTGCCAGCCGCGAGCTTCCCACACCATGCTTTTTATGACTTCCTCATCGTTCTTGTCAGCCTTGCCGTTTCCGACATTTTTTTCCAGCCAGGCTTTCAGATCGAGCGTTACCGGGCTTTCTCCATCAAGAATGATCTCGGCGAGCTTTCCCTGGGTGTCCCAGTCAAACACCAAGGTGATCGGGGCCGTCTCCAGATCGATCTGGAAATCGTATTGCAACCGGGTCTTTTCCTCCATCTGCGTGGGTTCACCGAGCAGCTTGGTGAGCCTGCTCTCGAGATCTTCACGCTTGGCATCGGTATCGATCAGAACCTCGGTACCCTTCAGTTGCAGGGGAAAGCCGGCCGCATCGTTCAGAGCTACGGCGGGGGATGCCGTTCCCGACGCATTTGCGGTCGCGGGCCCACTGGCCGTTTCGGCAATGGCCGGAGAAAGAGAAACAAGCAGGAGAGCCAGGAGTATCTTCGCTACGTTCTTGAATTCCATGATGTAATCCTCCATCACATTGTTCGGTTCAGGATGCCCTGAAACCACGATCTTTTCGATGACAATCCGTCCCAACCGGGCAATCAATTTCAAACGGTGAGTATCCGGGGGTAAACCCCTTTTCGGGTGGCCTCCTTTTTGACCATGTCGGCGTTTTCGTTTTGCGGGGTTCTCAGGTTCCGGGTCGAAATTCTTTCAACTCGCAATCGACGTTGCTGGTGGAGCCATGGTGCCGATAGGAGTAGCCGGTGAAACCAATGCCGTCGGTATACTTCCATGTGGTCAGATCGGCATTGGTCGAAAAGTTGATCGCGATGTCCTTCGAACTGGCCGAGGCCGGCCCCTGGACCTCATAGAGGAATTTCGGGGTTCCGGAAAGGAGCTGCGTCGTTTCCCCATAGGTTCTTCCTTCGATCAATGGGAATTCCAGCAACAGATCCCCCTCGGTAATGGAGTCGCTCAAGCTCTCCCCGGCAACGGCTTTATTCCAGACCTCCTCGATCTTTTCGGTATTCTGAATGATATATATTCTCCAGAGTCCGACCTTCACCAAGAGGAAGGGGGAAGGCTTTGCGTCATTCTCGAGAAAGGGAAGGTCGGAGGGAAAACCGGTTCCTTTCGCAACGACCAGTTGATCTCCGACCAGCATGGTCGTGATCGTGGTGGTCCAGGTGAGCGTCCTGTTTTGCTCCTTGCCGTCCACATCTCTCGTGAGCCTGGCCTCGTAGATCCACGTCGTTCCGGTCGCCAGGGGCAGGGAAGATGCATTGTCAGTAGCAAAGGTCGCGATAGGAAACAGGAAGAGCAGAATCATGAGAAGTCGTTCCATATAAGTTCTCCGGGAGCAGATTCTTCTATGCATGGCGGTATATTGTTTCGCCTTGGATTCTCGCATCGGGAAGCGAAGGGTACCGAGTCCGCAGGGCGGAATTATATATAATCTGGTTTGAATGTTTGCGCAACCGGAAATCCTGTAAATATCTTGTTGGAAATACGGTTCTCGTTTGTTATATTCTGAACTTTACAGGAATACTCCTGCGAAAGACGAAAGGGGAGAGCTCCAGCGGAGCTTCGTCATCCATGCGCCCCATGACCGGCTGCCGCAGCCTGCCGGGACGCGTCATTAGCCTCGAGAAGAAAGGGCAATCTCATGAAAAAAACGGGTACACTCATGCTCCTGGTCTGTTTGTTGGCCTTCTCCGCTCCTGGATTTTCCAGGGAGACGCAGGAAAAGGGCTCCTCCAAGGAATCAGCGGGCCAATCAGAAACAGAACCTCAGAACATCGATCTGTTCCGGGAGAATCCCATCGATCGGGCGTTCGCCAAAAGCTTCGCCCAGGCCGATGCGACCCCGGTCATCAATTTCGTGAACGAACAATATCTCGATGCCTGGAAAGCCGAGTTGGAGAATGTGAGCGGGCTCGTGAAGAAATCCTTCACCCACCCGGAAGACGGAACGAGAGTCGACGCCTACCTTGCCGATTACCGGAGCCTGGGGAAAAAAGCGTTCGACCTGGAGATGCTCAACTGGATTTCTGACCCCAAGGAATCGATCGCCAGCCGTTCTTTCGGCACCGGCGCCGCGGGTGGAGCCATGCTGGCCGAGGCAACCATCTACAAGCAGGCTGCCTTGAACCTGATCACCCACTACCAGGCGAATCCCGATCTGAAATACGTGTTTGCCTACAAGGGTTCCGGCCCAAACCTCGAGTCGCTCCGAAAACAAGAGTAAGAACGGCAGAAATGAACATCGCCCCCGTCCGTTGATCCGGGCGGGGGCGATGTTTTCGTTTGTCGGACGATATCGTTCAGGCGGTCATGGATTTGCGGAACTTTTCGAGCCGGGGCCGGATGGCCTCGATGGTCTCGACGGATTGCGTGAGGGCGAACCGGACATATCCCTCGCCGTGGGGGCCGAAGCCGGTCCCCGGAGTGGTGACGATGCCGGTTTCCTCCATCAGCTTCATCGTGAAGCCCTCCGACGTGATGCCGTCGGGGCAGTGGGCCCAGACGTAGAAGGCGCCGCGGGGCTGCTGGTAGCGGATGCCGCACTCGTCGAGAATCGTCACCATCGTGTCGCGCCGTTTGCGGTAGGTCTCCTGGAGCCGCTCGAGATGAGCATCGACCCGGGCGAGGCCGGAGACACAGGCGAGCTGGATGGCATCGAACACGCCGGAATCGACGTTGGTCTTCAGCTTGAGCAGACCGGCGATCAGGGCGGGATTGCCGACGGCGAAGCCGATGCGCCAGCCGGTCATGTTGAAGATCTTGCTGAACGAGTGGAACTCGATCGCGACATCCTTCGCGCCCGGAATCGAGAGAATGCTGCGCCGGTCGCGCGGATCGTAGGTGAGCTCGGCGTAGGCGGCATCCGAGACGATGATGACTTCGTGCTTGCGGGCCCACTCGACGATGGCGGCGAGGTCGCTCTCCGAGGCGACGGCGCCGGTCGGGTTGTTGGGATAATTGATATACAGCGTCTTCGCCCGACGCGCAATCGCATCCGGGACGCGGCTCAGATCGGGCAGAAACCCGTTTTTCGCGAGAAGCGGCAGGATATGCGCTTCCCCGCCGGCGAACTCGGTCGTGGTCTTGTAGACGGGATAGGCCGGGTCGGGCACGAGCGCCACGTCGTTCTCGTCGATGAACGCCCAGGCGAAATGCGCCAGGCCTTCCTTCGAGCCGATCAGGGCCATCACCTCGGTGCGCGGGTCGGCCTGGACGCCGAACCGGTCGTGCATGTAGCGGGCGACGGCCTCGCGGAACCGGATGTCGCCCTCATAGGCGGGGTATTTCTGGTTGGCGTTGTCGCGCATCGCGCGGTTCATCGCCTCGACGACGAAGTCGGGGGTCGGGAGGTCGGGATCACCGATGCCGAAGTTGAGCAGTTTCGTGCCCGCCGCGGCCAGTTCCCGCTTCTTGTCGTCGATGCGTTTGAACACATACGGGGGCAGTTCGAGAATCCGCTGCGCCGGTTTCATCTTGGTGGTCATGGAGAACTCCTTGATATATATCTCTTTATACGGATAACGTTCAGGGTGTGACGGTCTCCGAAGCATCGGCGGGAACATGGCTCGCATCGACGGGCGGCTTGACCGGCTCGGATGCGGCCGGCACCTGGACCTCGGGGGAGGTGAGGGGAATCTGCGCGTCGGGGCTCGGCTGGGCAAGCGGCGGCTGGTCGGCGGCGGGGGGCTCCACGGGGGCAGGGGGAGGGCTGAGGTGATCATCGGGAGCGATCTGCGGCGTAGTCGGAACCCCGGTGGCGCGGCTGCGCAGGGCCTCGAACTGGAGCTTGGTGAACTGGAGGAACTCGGGAATGTCGTCGGCGTCGAAACGGATATAGTTGAGCTGCCAGGGGCCGTCGGAGGCTGCCCGGTAGAAGGTGAGCTCCCATGCGACGGGCATGCGGGGATGGAACGTCAGGAAATGGGTGACGAAGTACCGGTCGGTGCGGGCGACGGGCCGGTGGCCGACGAATTCATGGCCGGCCGGCGTTCCCAGCTTCGTTTTCAGGTTGGTCACATCCGAGATGAAGGCATCCTGTGCCTCGACCTTGAGCGGGAAGATCTCGAACAGCCGCTTCATCGCCGTCTGCGTGTCGGACTTCTCGAGCTTGTCGAAAAAGTCGTTGGCGATCGCCAGGACTTCGTTCAGGGCAGGGGAGGAGTCGTGGACGAGCGCATTCTGCGCCAGGACCGGAGCTAAACCGAGAAGAACGAGGACGAGAGCCGCGAGCAGGGAGTGACGGATCATGGTTTTTCCTCTCGTGATGCGTAATTCGCCTCTTCGCCAGCGACGAAGGTGCGTTCGACCCGGATATTTTTCAGGGTGCCGGGTGCGACGGCAAAGGGATCGAGGGGGAGGCAGACGAAGTCGGCGTGGAAGCCGGGAGCGAGGAAGCCGCGTTCCGGGGCGGATTCGGCGTACCGGTGCGGCTCGACGATGAAGGCGTGGAGAGCTTCGTTCAGGGAGAGGCGCTCGGATGGGGTGGGGTGATTGACGAAGCCGTGAATGCCCAGGAACGGATCTACCGGCGTGACGGGGCTGTCCGAACCTCCGGCAATGCGCAGGCCGGCCCGCAGCACGGACCGGAAAGGATTCGTGCGGGCTGCGCGGCTTCCGAGACGGAGGGCATACATGCCGGAATCGCCTCCCCAGAACACTTCAAAGGCGGGCTGCATCGAGATCAGGAGGTTTGCCTCTTTTGCCCGGCGGATCGCGTCGGGGGTGGGCAGTTCGAAATGCTCGATGCGGTGGGCAACCGGGGCGGTGAACAGATCCCGGTGTCGCAGATGGGCATCGGCAAGCGAGGCGATCGCGCGATCGCCGATGGCATGCATGGCGAGTTGCATCCGGTGTTCGGAACAGAGGCGGATCAGCCGTTCGATATTGGCGGTGTCGCGGTAGATGACGCCTCTCGAGCCGGCCTCGTCAGCGTAGGGTTCGGAAAGCGCCGCCGTGCGCGAGCCGAACGAGCCGTCGATGAACAGACAGCCGCCGAGGCGGGGCCAACCGCTCGCGCGTGCGAGAGAGGGGTCATCCGACTGATGGTAGAGCGTGCCGCCGAACCCGGGCCGGGCGAGGAACCCGGCGATCATCGTCACATCGTCGTTCGTGGCGCTCCAGCCGCCCTCGAGGGCGTGCACCCGGGTGACACCGGCGTCGAGGCAGAACCGACGGGCTTTTTCGAGAGCCAGCAGCTTCATCTCGCGCGGAAGATCGGCCATCGCGAGGGATGCCAGTCCATTGTAGGCATCCTTGATGAATCGGCCGTTCTCCGGCTTCCAGTCCGGGTTTTGCTGGGCAGCCCAGCGCACCGTCGCGGTGCTCGGAATCGCCGAATGCAGGTCGATGCGCGAGAGCCAGAGCCTGCGCGGCCCGACGATCGCGTCGAGCTCGTCAATGGTGGGCAGGCGGCGTTCCCGGAGCTGCGTCTCGTCGAGATTCCAGCCGAGAATCCAGTCGTAGGCGTGGGTTTTGGCGAAGGCGTCGAGGGTCTCGAACACGTCCGCCAGGGATCGGCACCGGTCGAAGCAGCAGCCGACGAGGGTCAGCCCCGTCTGCATGAAATGCACGTGCGCGTCGGCGAAGGCGGGCAGCACCACGGAGCCGTGCAGATCGACCCGCTCGAGGCCCGCGTATTCCGGAGAACGTTCGAGGCCAAACCCCCGGGCGACGACGCGGCCGGCATCGACGGCGAAGGAGTCGAAGGCGGAAGGAGCATAGTCGGGGCCATCGCGGCCGTCGGCATGAATGAAGAGGCGGGGCTGGCAGGCCATCCGGGTCAGGGGAAGACTTCGTCCCAGGCGGTTTTCAGGCGCCAGAGCGACGCGGCGACCCATTTTGCGGGAGGCAGGATGAGGCCGGCCACCAGATCGAGAAGCCGCGACAGACGGGTGAGGCGAAAAACCCACCAGAGAATGACGAATGCGGCAGCGGCGGTTCCGGCGAGGGCCGTGTAGAAGAACCAGACACCACGCTTCGCGGCGGGGCGGCAGAAGGGATCGAGGCGGCACGGGGACGCCTCGTTCCCGAGAACGCGGCAGGCGACCTGCGCAGGCGCCGCATGGGAAACGGGACGGCCGGAGCACTCCCGGTTGAGACGATCGAGCCTGACCATGCCGCCACTATACCAAGAACCCACGTTCGACACAAGCCAACCACGCAATCACCTTCCCATCTGCGTCATCTGCAATATCTGCGGATCGTATTCCGAGACGGAAATTTTTGAATGTGTGCACGACGGGGCGTGGTATACTCGCTCGGACAAGCGTGGCCCGTTTTCGAGGCACACGAAATCCACGAGGCAACAAGCCCCAGGCGTTGGCTCAGGGAGGAAGGGAACCGTCATTCATGGATACCACTCACGAGAAAAAACTGACCCCCGAAGAAATCGAGATGAACTGGTACAAAAACGTGTATCAGGGCGATCACATGCCGCAGCTGACGATCCGGGCCGTTCTGATGGGCTCGCTGCTCGGCGGCTTCATGTCGCTCTCGAATCTGTACGTCGGTCTCAAGACGGGGTGGGGGCTGGGCGTGGCGATCACGGCCTGCATCCTCAGCTTCGCGATCTACAAGTCGCTGATGGCCGTGTTCCCGAAATGGTTCCCGACCGACATGACGATTCTCGAAAACAACTGCATGCAGTCGACGGCCAGCTCGGCCGGCTACTCGACGGGCGGCACGATGGTCTCGGCGATCGCCGCGTATCTGCTCGTCACGGGTCACCACATGCCCTGGACGGTGCTCGCGCTGTGGACCTTCTTCCTCGCCGCGCTGGGCGTTTTCATGGCGATCCCGATGAAACGGCAGATGATCAACATCGAGCAGCTCAAGTTCCCCAGCGGCATCGCCGCCGCCGAGACGCTCAAGAGCCTTCACGCCGCCGGCCAGGATGCGGTGGACAAGGCCCGCTCCCTGGGAATCGCGGCCACGCTCGGCGCGATCATCGCCTGGCTGCGTGATGCCGCGCTGCCTGCCGCGCTCGCGATTCCGGCGCATGCGCACATTCCCGGCAAGATCCTCGGGCTGCCGTTCCTGAAATGGACGATCGGGTTCGAGATGAGCGCGATCATGATCGCCGCCGGCTCGATCATGGGCTTCAAGATCGCATGGTCGCTGCTTCTCGGCGCCCTCATCAACTACGGGTTCCTCGCGCCCGCCATGGTGAACGCCGGGGCGATCGACACGATCAATACGAGCCTGCCGGTTCTGATGCCCGCGCTTCTCGGGAAGGGGTGGCAGATCGTCGCGGCGCTGCCCGTCATCGGGGATGCGCTCAATACCGGCATCGGCTTTTTCTGGGAGCCGTTCCAGCAGCTTCACGGGGTGATGCAGCTCGACAAACTCGGGTTCAGGGGCGTCCTGAACCAGACGCTGCTGCCGATCCTGACCTCGTCCGACGGCGGCGGGGCGGCGATCAAGCTCGGCTACCGCAGCATCGTGAGCTGGAGCACCTGGGCCGGCGCCTCGATCATGGTCGCTTCGGGCCTTCTCGCGTTCGCCCTCCAATGGCGCACCGTCATTCGCGCCTTCAGCGGGCTGCTCGATATCTTCTCGGCGAAGAAGAGCTCGGGGGATGACCCGCTGGCCGCGATCGAAGTGCCCTCGTCGTGGTTCGTGACCGGCATCCTCGTTTCGGGCCTCGGCTGCATGATGGTGCTGCACTACTTCTTCCAGACGACGTTCTTCATGGGCTTCGTCGCCGTCATGTGCACGTTCTTCCTCGCGATCGTCGCCTGCCGCGCGACGGGTGAATCCGATATCACCCCGGTCGGCGCGATGGGCAAGATCACCCAGCTCGTGTTCGGCGTGCTCGCCCCGTCGAACCTGGTGACGAACCTGATGACGGCCAGCGTCACGGCCGGCGCCGCGGGCTCTTCGGCCGACCTGCTCACCGATCTCAAGAGCGGGTATCTGCTCGGCGCCAACCCCCGCCGCCAGTTCATCGCCCAGTTCATGGGCATCTTCGCGGGCACCCTCGTCGTGGTGCCGGCCTTCTACCTGCTCGTTCCCGACGCCTCGGTGCTCGGAACGGACCGCTGGCCGGCCCCGTCGGCCCAGGTCTGGGCGGCCGTGGCCAAGCTTCTGGGAAGCGGCCTCGGAGCCCTTCACGAGACGGCCCGCTGGGGGATTTTGCTCGGCTGTCTCGTCGGCGTCGGCCTCGTGCTTCTCGGGGAATACGCGCCCAAGAAGCTTCGGCCCTACATCCCGTCGGCGACGGGGATCGGTCTCGCGATGGTCATTCCCTTCTACAACTCGCTGTCGATGTTCATCGGCGCCGTCCTGGCCATGATCATCGAGCGCCGTTCCCAGAGCTTCGCCGACAAGTACATCATCCCGGTCGCCTCGGGCGTGATCGCCGGCGAGTCGATCATGGGCATCGTCGTCGCGCTGCTGACCGCCGCCGGTATCATTGGCGGGTAAGTATAATATAACAAGATATACATCAAGGAGAAGAACAATGCGCTTCTGGATCACCCTTGCCCTGCTCGCGGCCCCGCTTGCCGTGTTCGCGGCCGAGCCGTCGTTCAACCCGCTTCCGGGCACCGCCCGGACCAGCTACCGGTTCGACCTGAAGCAGTATTTCGCCGACGAAGCCGCCTGGAAAGCCGAGATGGAGAAAGCCCGCGCCGCAGCCACGAAGCTCGAAAGCTTCAAGGGCAAGGTCCTCGCCGATGCGAAGACCCTGCTCCAGACGATGGAGGCGAAACGCGCCCTCCAGGACATCCAGGACCGGCTGTATGCGTACGCGAGCTTCAAGCGCGCGATCAACACGAACGACCGGGCGGTCTACGAGGCCCAGGAAAAACTGGATGCCGAGATCTCCGCCCGCACCAGCTTCCTGAAAGTCGAGCTGAAGGCGCTCACCGAGCAGAAGCTGAAGGAGTTCCGCGCCGCCGAGAAGGGCCTGGATCTGTATGGCTATTTCCTCACGGACATCGCGCGGTTCGCCCCGCATCTGCTTTCCGAAGAGAAGGAAAGCGTCCTCTCCGTGCTGACCCCCGACCTGACGAGCTGGCAGTCTGATTTGTTCCAGCGCGTGTTCGACCGGTTCCCCTTCCCCCAGGTCGTCTCGGAAGGCAAGAAGATGAACGTGCACATCGACTTCGAGGGTCTGATGCGCTCGCCCGACCGCAAGGCCCGGGAACGCGCCTTCCGGCTGTATTATGACTTCTTCCGCCGGCACGCGGACATGCTCGCGTTCGCGCTGCGCCGAGAGATGAAGACCCTGAACGCCGTTTCCGGCATGCGCGGCTTCCCGACGTATTACCATCAGGCCCTGTTCGGGATGTACATGAGCCGGCCCGAGATCGATGCCATGTATACCCAGCTCGAAAAATATCTGCCTCTTTATCATAAATACCAGAACTGGCGGATCACGAGCCTCGAGCGGGAACTCGGCGGCGGCGAGATCGGTATCTGGGATACGGAGCTCACCCCCGCGGCGGCGAAGCCGGCCCGGCTGACGATCGACCAGGGCTGCGCCCATCTGAATACGGCCCTCGAAAAGCTCGGCACCGAGTATGCCACCGAGCTGAAGAAGCTGCTCGACCCGAAGAACGGCCGCCTCGATGTCGTCGGCGGGCCGAACCGCGACCAGGGCGCCTTCTGCGTCGGCAACTTCGGGTATTTCATGGACAACTTCCAGGGCTTCCTCAATGACGTCTCGACGCTGGCCCACGAAGCCGGCCACGCCATTCATTACCAGCTCGTCAAGAACAAGCGCGGCTCGCTGATGTTCGGAGAGGGCCCCTCGTTCATGACCGAGTCGTTCGCCATGTTCAACGAGTGGATGCTGCGCGACCACCTCGTCTCCACCCTCAAGGACCCCGCCGTCATCGCCGGGATCCGGTGGGACATGGTCAACGAGATGATGTATCTGTGGGAACTCGCGCGTCGCGCGAAGTTCGAGATGGTCTCCTACGACCGGATCGCGACCGGCGAGATCGTCGACGAGAACGGCTTCAACAAGGCCTGCACCGATGTCGGCAAGCAGTATGACGTCTTTTTCGCGAAGCACCCCGAGCTCGAATACCACTGGATGCGCAAGCACCATTACTGGTCCGTTCCGGGATACTACGTGAACTACGTCGTGGCCCATATGCTCGCGCTCAAATATTATTCGATGTATAAAGCCGACCCGGCCGGGTTCGCCCCGAAGTATGTGGCGATGGTCTCGAACGGCTTCGATCGGCCTGCAACGGCTCTTCTGAAGGATTTTCTGGGCATCAGCCTGGAAGACCCGAACCTGCTGAAAGGCGTCTGCGACCTGATTTCGAAGCGGTTCGACGAGCTCACGTCGGCCTCGAAGTGACGGACATCAAGGAGATATCACGTGAACAACGAGATGTTTGAAACCCTGAAAAGCTCAGTCCTCGATCGGTTCTGCCGCTATGCGGCGATCGGCACCCAGTCGATGGAGAACGTCGAAAAGCTGCCGAGCACCCCCGAACAGTGGGAACTGGCGAAGCTGCTCGAGGGCGAACTCCGGCAGTTGGGTCTTCAGGATGTGAAACTGGACGCCCAGTGTTACGTGTATGCGACGATCCCCGCGAACATCAAGGGGGCGGATGCCGCAGCGATTCCGGCCGTCGGGTTCATCGCCCATGTCGACACCTCCCCGGCCGTACCCGGTGCCCTCGTCAAGCCCGTCGTCCACCGCAACTACCCGGGCGGCGACCTGAAGCTGCCCGGCAACCCGGACGTCGTGATCTCGGCTGCGCACAACACCCGGCTCGCGAAATATATCGGACGCGATATCGTCACGTCCGACGGGACGACCCTTCTCGGGGCGGATGACAAGGCCGGCGTTGCCGCCATCATGGCCGCCGCCGAGTATCTGATGAAGCATCCCGAGATTCCCCACGGAGCGGTGAAAATCTGTTTCACGCCCGACGAGGAAGTCGGCCGCGGAGCCGACGGGTTCGACGTCCCCGGCTTTGGCGCCGCGTTCGCCTACACCATCGACGGTGAGCAGGAAGGCGAGCTGAGCGACGAGACGTTCAACGCCGCCTCGGCCGTCGTCACCTTCCACGGGAAGAATGTCCACCCCGGCTTTGCGAAGGACGTGATGGTGAACTCCCAGTATGCGCTCGCCCTGTTCCTTTCGATGTTCATCGCCGAGCCCCGGCCAGAGATCACTTCGGGCCGCGAAGGCTATCTCCATCCCTACGATGTGACCGGCAGCGAGGAGATTTCGGTCGTGAAGGTGCTGATTCGCGATTTCGATCTTGCCTCGCTCGAAGCCCGCAAGAAACGGGTGCAGGAAATGGCCGAAGCGGTGCGCAAGGCGTTTCCGAAGGTGCGGGTCGATGTCGAGCTGAAGGACAGCTACCGCAACATGAATGTCGCTCTCGTCGACCAGCCCCACGTGACGGATATCGCGCGGGAGGCGATGAAGAAACTCGGGATCGAGGTCGTGTACCGGCCGATCCGGGGCGGCACGGATGGGGCGCGCCTGACGTTCAAGGGACTGCCCTGCCCGAACGTGTTCTGCGGCTGCGAAAATGCCCACAGTCGGGAAGAATGGGTCGCTGTCGATGCGATGGCGAAGTCCGCCGCGACGGTTCTTCAGATCGTCGATATCGTCAAAGACCGCCGCCAGTAACGGCAGCAAACGGCCAGATAAACGGCGAACCCCGCGGAGAGCGATTCTTCGCGGGGTTCGTTGTTCTCGCGGCGATCACGCCTGGAAGATGCTTTGATCCTTGCGATTGAAAATCTGGATGAACTCGGAACGTTGTCCGAGGGTATCGTAGGTCTGGAGTTTCGACAGGAACTTCTTGATGGCACCGGTCTCTTCTGTTTTGGCGGTGTTTTCGCGGATGTTGGAAATCGTCGACAGAACGCCGCCTGCGAGTTGGCGTCTTTCGGCATTCGTACCCTGCATGCCGAGGGAGGAATCGATCGCTCCGATCATCGAAGAGCGGAGTCCTGTATCTTTCTCGGCAGCGACCGTGCGAAGGAACGCCGAAGCCGAGCCGCCAACCCCGGCATACTGGCCGGCAACCTCGAAGGCCGAGGCGAAGTTCTTGGGATCCTGGATTTGCATCGAGCGGAGGTCGTTCAGGGCCGTGAGAGGCCCCGTCGCCGTCGTATCGCGGCCGATCTCGAGCGCGAAGGCGCGAAGACCGGCGCGAGCCTCATCGTTGGTGCCCAGAGTGCGGGAAAACTCGTTCATCTGCCGGCCCATCGCCGAAATGGCCGACAGGGCACCGCCCGTCGACAGGCCGAACCCCGTCTGTTCCGGTTGCTGAGCCCGGGTAAGGCTGGTGAGGGGTTGTGCACCGGTCAGGGCCTGGACTCCAGTCAGGCCGGCTCCTCCCGTCGCCTGCGTGCTGGAAAGCGGCGCCGGAAGCGCAAATCCCGTCATCAGATAGGCCCGTTGCTGATAACGACGCAGCAAAATGTTGGATAAGGCATCCATATCCTTCTCCCTCTCTCTAGTACAAATATATGCCCCAACCGCCTGGATGTCCATAGATCACCAGTAAATCCGTCCCACGTCGCAGCGTCTGAAATCGTGGTGGAGGGATATCGAATCCGGTTTCGTGGTGTATAATGCGCCCAGACCGTTCGTCAGAAGCGGGATTATTCGAGAGGAGAAGGTCATGAGCGGAAAAGATCTCGTGGCGGCAACGGCCCGGGGGTCCGGTATCGTTTTCCTGATTCTCGGCGGCGTCTTCGCGCTCGTGGGGCTGCCATTCCTGATCATCGGGGCCTTTCCCGTATTCGACTACCTGCAAAGCGCTTCGTGGCAACATGTCCCGGCGATCGTCGAGCACGTCGAACTGGCCGAGGAGCAGGGGGAGGAGACGTCCCTTTTCCACGTGAAAGGCGCGTATCGGTATGACTGGGCCAGCCAGACCTATCACAGTTCGCGCATCACTCTTTCGGACACCTCGACCAGTGACCGGAACTCCTGGCTTCCTCTCTATGAGCGGCTCGACAAGAGCCGGCAGGCCGGGACACCAATCCAGGTCCTCGTCGATCCGGCATCGCCTTCAAACGCCCTGGCGACACGGGAACTGACCCCCGGCCTGCTGATATTTCCCGCTTTGGGTGGGTTTTTCTTCGTATCCGGTCTCCTGTTCGTTGCGGTCGGCCTCTGGAGCCTCCTGCAACGCACCGGACCGGCCGATCCCTCCCGACCCTGGATCGGTGACGGGCCGTGGGAAGGGTTCCAGGTGCGCAGCAGCGGCATTTTCGAGGTCGTGATCGCCTGGGTTATCGCCGTCGCCTTCGGCATTTTCGAAAGCGTGTTCGTGTTCGCTTTCATCGCCGAACCCGGTCTTCCGCTGATCGTCAAGGGAATGTTGGGCATCTTTCTGCTGCTTGCCGCGGCGTTGCTCATCCGCGCGGTCTATATCACCCTCAGGCATCTCAAATACGGCGATTCGCTGCTGGTCCTGTCCCAGATTCCCCTCGTCCCCGGCGGCACATTCGACGGCGTGGTGATCACCCGTCGTCCGCTGCGCCCCGAGGATGGCTGCAAGGCCACGGTTCGGTGCATCGCGATCGTCCGAAAGGTGCGGACGAGCGGTTCGAACACCAAAACGACCTACACCGAGGAAATCCGATATGAAAAGCCTCTCGTCGTACGGGCAGATCTTGCCCAGGAACCGTCGGGACGCTCGGCGATTCCCGTGAAAATCGAGATCCCCGGGCATCTTCCGCCCAGATTCCTCCAGGATTACCCCCAGATCCGCTGGAAGCTCGCAATCGAGGCGGAAACAGCCGGTATCGATTTTTCGGCCGAGTTCGAACTGCCGGTGTATGGGGCCGTGGAACCCTCCCTCATCCAGTATCGGGAGCAGAGCACGTGAATGCATCGGTTGTTGCCGGTCCGATCCGGGTATGCTAGCCTGAACCGATGGAATCGGAGAGCGCTGTTTCTGCTGAAAGCCGTACCGACGATGGGTTCGGCCTGCTCCCGTTTGCCTTTGCCCCGGGGCTGATTCCCGGGCTGCTTGGGGCATGCCGGTTCATTCTCCAGCCCGGCCATCTCGAGCTCCCCGATGCACAACCACCGGAACGCATCCCCTATGACGCCTTTCGTGCTGTTGAGGCAGACGGCAGAACCATCCGGCTCGACGTCGCGCCCCCGCCTTGCCAACGCGTCATTTCTCTTCGCCTGGGAAGCCGCGACGAAGCAGAGCGCGTCGCCTCACTCATCGAACGGCTGGTCGAAGAAAGCCGGCAGATGGGAGATCTTCTCGCCGGCACTCTCGCCTCTAAGGAGATCGGCAGGCTGCTCGATACCTGCCTCGGGTTCCGCGGCCAGCCCTACGTCGCGGCGGCGGATGTCCTTCTCGCGACGGCAACCCGCACCGGCGTTTCAGATGTTCATCTCGAGCCGCTTTCCGACCGGATCCGCGTGACGGTGCGCGCCGCCCGCGAGCTCGTCGAAGCCGGGTCATACCGGAAATCCGGTCACGAGGGGCTTTCCGCCCGACTCAAGTATCTCGCCGGCTGCCACTCCCACCGTTCCGGCATCGCTCAGGAAGGCGCCTGGAGCCTTGCAGACGGCGCCGGCGAGGCGCGACTCTCGATTTTCCCGGCCCTCGACGGGGAGCGTGTGGCCCTGCGCCTCATCCGCCCGATCGCCTTCCCGGATCTTCCGTCTCTCGGCTGGCCGGCAGCGGTCATCGAGGAGTGGCGCGAACTGCTCCGCCGCGGGCCGGGCCTTTCTCTGATCGTCGGCCCGATCGGAAGCGGGAAGACGACAGCCCTGTATGCCACCCTGGCCGAGCTCGCCGCTCCCGGGCCGAGAGGGGCAAAGCGCGTGGCGACGCTCGAAGATCCGGTCGAGGGGCGCGTTCCCGGCATCTGCCAGTCCTCCCTCACGCCGGATGCCGGCACGAGCCTCGACACGGCGTTCAAGCATCTGCTCCGCCAGGATCCCGACGTCATGGCCCTGGGTGAAATCCGCGACGCCGCCTCGTTGCGCGAAGCCCTTCAGGCCGGCCAGGCGGGTCATCTCGTTCTTGCAACCTTCCATGCCGCCGATGCCGACGGTGCGATCGAGCGGCTCGGCCGTCTCGGCCTCGAACCCCACCTGGTCACGACGGCCCTGCGCGGCATCCTCACCGTGCGGCTCGAAAAGGGCATGCAGCCGACCGCTTCGCTGCGCAGCTCCGCGACGGGGACAACGGCATGAGAACCACCTCGGATGATATCCGGATCGCCCTTTTCTCCTATTTCAACCCTGCCATGGCCAGACGTCTCCAGGGCGAATCCCTCGGCCTGTTCGCGATCAACCTCTCCTCCGGACTGCCGATGCAAAAAGTCCTCGACATCGCCCGCCAGACGATGCCCTGGCCCGCCTTCCGACATGCGATGGCCGCGATCCATGCGGGAGTATCTTCCGGGGCGAGCCTGATCGAGTGCCTCCGCCACCCGGCCTGCAATGCCCTTCCCGTGTTCGTGAAGATCATCCTTGCCACCGACCTTTCCGACTTCGAAAAAGGCAACATCCTCCAGCTCAAGTATTCGAAGGACGTGACAGGATTCCTGTCGGTCGAAGCGATCCTGACCTACCCGGTCATCCAATCGTGCATCGTCGGCCTGGTCTTCATCGCCCAGGTCATGTTCGTTCTCCCCCAATTCAAAGAGATATATATGGGCATGAATATACAACTGCCTCCATTGACGCAACTGGTCATGATGATATCGGACCTGTTCACCTCCTGGTGGTTCATCGTCGGTCCGGCGTGCGTCGGCCTTCTTGGTGGCGTCGCCTTCCTCGTCCGACAGCCCCGCTTCCAGCGCATCATCAACACCCTTCTCGGCATAGGAAACATCGAGTTCGCCGAAGTGCTCCGGATTCTTTCGGGGGTGACCCCGGACCGGATCATCCCGCTTCTCCAGACCATCGCGTATCCCCTCGTCCTGCCCAGCGCCACGACGCTTGCAACCGGCTTCGCCGACGCCCTCGGATCCGGGGCTCCCGTCGATACGGTGCTGATGCGCCACGGAATCGACAGCCAGACGGCCTGGCTCGTCCGGCTGGCGGTGGAAGGGAAGGGGACGACAGAAAGTTTCGCCCTTGCTGCCGATCTCGTCGAGGCCCGCGCCGTCGGCCGCATCAACCGTCTGCAGACAATTCTCACCGCCTTCTTTTCGGTCCTTCTCGCCCTGGTCGTCGGCTGCATCCTCATCTCGGTGTTTCTGCCGATGATCCAGATCCTGGAGTTCATCTGACATGAACACATCCGCCTCTCCGACACCCAGGCTCGCCGCCCCGGCCGAGGATCTTCTGGCGTTCGTCCGACTGATGCAGGCCGCCCACGCGACGAATCTCAACGTTCCCAAAGCCCTCGGAGATCTCGCCCGCCGGGCCCCGGAAGGAGCTCCGCGCGTCTGGGCAACCGAGCTCTCCGAGAAGATGGCGCGCGGCCATTCCCTGGCCGATGCGATCCGCAGTCTCGAAGGTATCGATCCGACCATGGCCGCCCTTCTGGCCGTCCCCGGCGGATTCGGCTTCGAATCGGTTCTGATGGCCTATGCCCGGTATCTCGTCCTGTTCGAGCGGCTCGCCGAGCAGGTTCGCACGGCGCTCTGCTACCCGCTGCTGATGCTCTGGCTGGCGCTCGGAAACATCGCTCTCCTGAATCTGCACGTGTTCCCCTCGATGCAGATCATGTTCGATGCCCAGCACCTCGAGATGCCGCTGGTGGTGAAGCTGCTCTCCCTCTACAATCCGGCGATGTTCCCGTTCTCCCTGCCGCTGCCCTTGCTCATCGCCGGCCTGACGATCGCAGCCACGCGGGTCTGGTTCTTCATCCCCCCTGCCGACATTCCGGAAACGGTGATCGGAAAGCTGCTTGCGCTGCCCACGATGGCGCTCGTCGAGCAGAACGGACGATTTCAGTATCTCATCGCCTTGTTCCTTCGCGCCGGCTGCCGCATCACCGACGCGGTCCGTCTCGCCGCCGGCCTCGGCATGCCCGGCCCGCTTGCGACGCGGCTGATCGGCCGCGCAGAAGCCCTCGAACGCGGCGAGGATCTTTCCTGCACCGTTGCCGGGGACGACATCCTGCTGCCCGTGACCGCGTGCTTCAAGGGGAAGGCCGATGCCGATGAGGCGGCCGGAGCCCTCGAGCTGGCATCCGAGACGAACGTGGCTGCCGCCGGCCGCCTGATCGCACGGGTCGAGACGGTCGGCCTCATTGCGGGGCTGTTTTTCGTGGGCGCGATCGTGCTGCTGCTGACGCTCTCCTTTTTCGATCCGTATTTCACGCTGGTCCGGGGGATGAACGGATGAACCGCGGCGTCACGCTCGTCGATATGCTGCTCACCATCACGCTGTGCTCGATGCTGTTCGTCGGCGGCTTCCGGCTGATTTCTGCCGAACGGAGGGCGCTCGTTCTCGCGCGCGAGAACACCCTCGCCCTGTATGCGCTCGAAGGGCTCAGAAATAGAATACTTTCCGATATTATGCGTGAGTATACCTTCAATTCCGACCGCCTGGCGGGGTATATCGCCGACATCAAGCTGCCCCACCGCATCACCTGGAAACTCCTCGATCCGCTGCCGGAAACCGCCGGCCAGCGCGTCCTCCAGCTCCGGATGGAAACTCCCGAGCGCATGCATGCCGGGGCACACGCCTATATCCGGGAGGTGATCCTGCCGTGAAGCGTCGCACCGGATTCACCCTGATCGAGCTCATGATCGTCATCGCGGTTCTCGGCGTGGCTACCGTTTCGTTCTTCACGCCCCTGCGGAGCCTCCTGTATGATCTCTCCTCCAACGGCGACGAAATCCAGCGCCAGGAACAGCTCACGTCCGCGTTTGCGATTCTGAGGAAAGCGTTTGCCGAGTCGAGCGGCCTCGTCGTCAAAGATGGAAACGAGATCACCCTCCTCGGCGGCCCGTGCAGCTCGATCCGTCGGGAAGCGAACGGCAATGTGCTGGCCGTGCAAAAAGGGGATGCCGTGTTCCGCCTCGAACTCCTCGGCGGCATGACGTTCGGTCCCTTCCAGGCCGTCGATGCAAAAACGGTCTGGGGCACGGCACACACCACGGATGCCCGATTTCCCATGTTCTGGAGGTGCGGCCGATGAAACCGCTATCGGTTCGTGATCGCCGGGGAGGGGCCACACTCCTCGTGCTCGTCGGCCTCTTGGTGCTCGCGATCTGGGTCGGAACGGATCACACCGGCCGACTTGCCCGGCTGGTCATGCGCCAGCGGGATCTCCTTTCGGAACTCCGGAGCACCGATATTCCCGGCCGGCCCCACCGCCCGGCCCCCTGTCTCCCCGGCCGGATCGAAGCAGAACGCTGATCACCCCGAAATGCGGGGAATTTCGGTTGTCAGCACATGAAACGTAGGGGCGGATCGTGATCCGCCCGCGAATTCTCGGGATTTCGGTTGTCAGGTCTCGCCGTAGAGGGTAAAATACCAAAAAACACCCGGCGGTGGCTCTGCCGCGTCGCAGAAAGGATGCACATGAACTTTGTATTTCTGTCACCCCACTTTCCGCCCAACTTCTATCAGTTTCCCGTCGGACTGGCCCGCGCCGGGGCACGGGTGCTCGGCATCGGCGAGGCCTCCTGGGAGGAACTGCGCCCCGAGCTGAAGGAAGCCATGTCCGAGTATTACCGCGTCGAATCGATGAACGATTACGATCAGGTCGTTCGCGCCATGGGCTATTTCATTCATCATCACGGCCTGATGGACCGGATCGAGTCGCACAACGAGCACTGGCTGCTGCTCGAAGGCGCCCTGCGTGAGGATTTCAACATCTTCGGCCCGAAACGCCAGGCGACCCAGACGATCAAGCGCAAGTCCCTGATGAAAGACGTGTTCCGCAAGGCCGGCATCCCCGTCGTCCGCGGCGAGGTGTACAACGATGCCGCCCATGCCCGGAAGTTCGCCAAAACCGTCGGGTATCCCTTCTTCGCGAAGCCCGACATCGGAGTCGGGGCCGCCTCGACCTACAAGATCTCGAACGATCGGGATCTCGAGGAGTTCATCCGCTCGAAGCCTGACTGCGACTATTTCATGGAAGAGTTCATCGACGGTGAACTGTTCACCTTCGACGGGATCACGAACCGCGACAACGAGATCGTTTATTATACTTCACACTATTCCGACGTCGGTTGCTACGAGGCCGTCGCCCTGAACGATGACCTCTGGTATTATTCGCTGCGCAATATTCCTGAGAAGCTTCGCGACTACGGTTTCCGGAGCGTGAAGGCGTTCGACATCCGCGAGAAGTTCTTCCATTTCGAGTTCTTCCGCCGCAAGACGGACGGCGAGTTCATCCCGCTCGAACTGAACTGCCGGCCACCCGGCGGCTTCACGACGGACATGATGAACTTCACCTCGGACATCGACGTGTACCAGCAGTGGGCGAACGTCGTTGTCCAGGGCCGGTTCACGGCCGATGTCGAGCGCAAGTATCACTGCGCGCACATCGCCCGCAAATACGGGAAGAACTACCGATACAGCCACGAGCAGATCATCGACCGGTATGCCGACAAGCTCGTCATGTACACCGAGGTGTCCCCGGTTCTCGCGCAGGTGATGGGCAACCTCGCCTACCTCGCCCGCACCCCGGAAGAGAAGGAGATCCGCCAGATCGTGCAGGACATCCAGGCCCTTGCCTGAGGCCGTTCTGCCGTTGTGACGGGTTTGCGATCCATCATCACGGCGAACACAAAGAACTCATGACAGATCGGTATTTTCTCCGTGAAGCCTCTGTGTTCTTTGTGTCCTCTGTGATGAGCGTTCTTCTCGTCTTTTAGTCTCAAATTCCTGTGTTTTTCCATTGGAGAATCTGTGCGCCTTCACGGTGATTCGAGAGAATTCGGACAGGTCACACCCGTTGCGCTCGTGGACGAGGCCGTCCTCGGGCGCAACGTTCGTTCCGCCGCCTCGTTCGCCGCGGCACATGGGATCGCGCTTCGGCCGCACATCAAAACGCACAAGTGCCCGACCATCGCCCGGATGCAGCTCGAGGCCGGTGCCGCGGGCATCACCTGCGCAACCGTCGACGAGTCGGCCGCCTTCATCGAGGCCGGTTTCCATGATATCTTCATCGCCTATCCGATCGTCGGGGCCGGCCGGCTCGATCTGCTGAAAAGGCTTTGCAGCCTGGCACGGATCACGGTCGGCATCGATGCCCCGGAGCATATCGCCCTGCTTGCGGCTCTCGATCTGGTGGCGCCTTTGCGCGTGCGGATCGAGATCGATTGCGGTCATCACAGGTGCGGCCTTCCGCCCGGCCCGGCCGTCGTTGCCCTTGCAGCCGCCGTCTCGGCCGCGAAGGGCCTCGTTTTCGACGGGGTGTTCACCCACGCAGGCCACGTTTACGCGGCCACCAACACCGAAAAGATCCGGGAAACGGCTCTGGCGGAAGGGGCAGCCGTCGTCGAAGCCGCGCGGATCATCCGGGAAGCCGGCATCCCGTGTCCGCAGGTCAGCATCGGCTCGACCCCTACCTGGCGCATCTCCGGGATCATGCCCGGTGTCACCGAGGCACGTCCCGGAAACTACGTCTATCACGATGCGATCCAGGTCGGTCTCGGCGTGGCGACGCTCGGTGACTGTGCCTTCACGGTACTCACGACGGTCATCGCCGTCTATGCCGACCGGTTCGTCGTCGATGCCGGCAGCAAGGCCCTCGGCCTCGACAAGGGGGCCCATGGCATCGAGCTGCTGAAGGGGTATGGGTTCGTGCTGACGGAAGACGGCACGCCGATGCCGGACTGGGTTCCGGCACGTCTGTCTGAGGAGCACGGCATCGTGCCCCTGTCGCCGGAAAGCCCCCGGCCCCGGATCGGCGACCGGCTGCAGATCATTCCCAACCACTCCTGCGCCGCCGCCAACCTGTTCGCGTCCGTCACCTTCGCATCGGATGCGTCGACAACGCATTCCCTGGTCGGCCGTCACATATAATACTATTTTATATTGAACACCGAACGGGCGATATTGACGATTTTTTTCGGGCTGTTCAGCATCTTGCGGCCGTACATCTTCAGGCATTCGATGGGATTGTTGATCAACTGAAGCCCGATGCGGCGTAAATTCAACGTGCGCACCCAGGATTCGAGCTGCTCCCGTGTCAGGGCGTCGGTGCGCATCGATGCCTGGGAGTCGGCGTTGAACTGGCTCCACTCGACCGCCTCGATCCAGCCGTGCTTCGCGGCCTGCTCATACAGCTCGGTGCCGGGGTAGGGGGTCGCCAGCGAAAACTGGAGATAATCGGCCTTCACGCGTTTGACGAACCGCCAGGTCTTGCGGATCGTCTGCTCGGTTTCGCCGGGCAGGCCGAGCACGAGGGTCAGATGCACCTTGATGCCCAGTTCCCGGGTCAAGGCGATCACTTCCTCGGCTTTCGCGAGGTCGAGCCCCTTGTGAATTCCGTCGATGATTCCCTGATCGGCGGACTCGATCCCGTATTTGACGGCGAACAGGCCGGCTTCCCGGCAAGCGGCGAGGGTTTCCCGGTCGAAACAGTCGGCGCGGCACATCGCGGCCCAGGGGGTCGTGATGCCGCGCTTTTTGATCTCCTCGCACAACTGCAGCACATGGGATTTTTTCAGGTTGAACGTGTCGTCATCGAAATAGACGGCCTTGAAGGGCCATTTCTTCAGGCACCACGCCATCTCCTCGGCCACGTCGGCCGGGTCGCGGAACCGCACGCCGTACCCGCCGTACCGCGCCTTGATCCAGACGCAGAACGAACACTTGTAGGGACAGCCGCGCTCGGTCACCATCTGCAGGTTCGGCACCGGCAGGAAGGCGAAATCGTCGTTGTACCGCAGCATCGGCATTTTTTCGCGGGCGGGCCAGGGCAGGGCGTTCAGATCCGGTTCGGGCCGGCGCGGCTCGGCGACGACGACACCATCGACCCGATGATACAGCCCCTTCGTGCCGGCGAGGGATGCGCGGTCACGCAGCCTCCGGGCAAGCTCGAGGGCCGTTTCCTCCCACTCGTAGGTGAGGCCGCCGTCGATGGCCGGGTTTTCCTCGAGCATCCGGGGACCCCAGCCCGTGACCATCAGTCCGGCCGTGGCCAGGTAGGCGCCGGGAAGCAGGCCGCGCAGCTTCTCGAAGATGGCGCGGTCGTTCGGATAGCTCGGCGCGACCGTTTCCTGGATGTAGAGATCGGGCTTGAACGCCTCGACGCGCCGGTAGAACTCGTCGAACCCCATTCCCTCGGCGACCGCGTCCCAGAGTTCGACCTTGAACCCGTGTTTTTCGAGCAGGGCCGCCGCCTGGGCGATGCTGAAAGGGAAGGGGATCCAGGCAGGAACGCCGTCCCGCGTCAGTTCGTCGGTCATGTAGGGGAACCGCGCTCCCGAGCGCAGTCCATACAACGGGCCCTGACGCCAGGGCGGATTCGCGATGAGGATGTTCATGACGGCCCTCCTGTGATTCGCCCCGGATGATACCACGAAGAGCCGTCCGGGAACAGGATCGCCCCGGGAACGGGCCCGGGGCGATCCACAGAAACGGATTATTCTATATCGATCAGTTTACACCGTGCATCATCTGCGACAGCTTGCGGTAGAGGAAGAACAGGATGACCGCGGAGGCTCCGGAGGAGATGGCGAAGATCATGAAGAACTCATACAGGTTCGTGATGGGATACCCGAGCAGCGACGGGTAGACCGCGGGAACGCCGATCTCGGCGAGGGTCTTGAGCTGCTCGGCCGTCGCGACGGCCTTTCCGGCCAGAATGTCGGGGAGGTTCATGATGCCCTTCTCGGCGGCCATCTTGAACTCGCCGATGCCGGGGGGATACAGGCCGCTCAGCATGCCGGCGAACTTGTTCGCGGCGGCGCTGGAGAGGAACCAGGTGCCCATCAGCAGCGAGGCGAACTTGACCGGTGCCAGTTTCGAGACCATCGAGAGGCCGATCGGCGAAAGACATAGTTCGCCGAATGTCTGGATCAGATACAGGCTCACGAGCCAGTACATGCTGATCTTCGTGTTCGCATCCACCCCCTTCACGCCGAACGCGATCAGGAAGTAGGAGATCGAGAGCAGCAGCAGGCCGATCGCCATCTTGAGCGGCGAGGACGGCTCCATGTTGCGGCGGCCGAGGGCCAGCCACAGCATCGTGAACAGGTTCGCGAACAGGATGATCGCGACGGGGTTGAGCGACTGGAAGTAGCTTGCGGGCATCGTCCAGCCCATGATCGTACGATCCGTCTGCTCTTCGGCGAAGTAGGTCAACGAGGCGCCGGCCTGCTCGAACGCGGACCAGAAGAAGATGACGAAGAAGACGAGGATGAAGATGACCCAGATGCGCTGTTTTTCGACCGGGGTCAACGTCGTATCCGAGAGGATCATGCCGGGGACGACGATCATGGCGGCGTAGATCAGGGCGCCGACCACGCCGGTCTTGAGCACGAAGTTGAGGACGATGAACAGGCCGACGAGCACCACGCCCCAGAACACCATCTGGCCGGTGGTGAAGCCGGCGCCGTCGGCGGCCTTCTCTTCGGCCGTCTTCTTCGGCTTGGGCATGCCGATCGCCTCACCTTCCGGGGTGACGAGGTATTTATTCTGGAAGAACAGCATGACGAGCACGCCCACGACCATGCCGATACCGGCGGCGAGGAAGCCGTATTTGAAGTCGGCCGGGTTGCCGGTGTCACCGAGGCCGCCGCAGATGAGCGGCGAGAAGAAGGCGCCGAGGTTGATGCCCATGTAGAAGATCGTGAAGGCCGAGTCGACGCGCTTGTCGCCGGCCGGATACAACTGGCCGACCATCGTCGAGATGTTCGGTTTGAAGAAACCGTTGCCGAGGATCAGGATACCCAGGCCCGCGTAGAACAGCCATTTCGCCGATTCCGGCGTCTGATACAGCACGGCGCTGCCGAACAGCAGGAACTGGCCGGCCGCCATCATCAGGCCGCCCATCAGGATCGAGCGCCGGTTTCCGAGATACCGGTCGGAGAGATAGCCGCCCAGAAGGGGCGTCAGGTAGACAAGGCCGGTGTAACTGCCGTAGATGTCGGAGGCAAGCGCCTTGTCGAGCATCAGCGCCTTGATCATGAACAGCGTGAAAATGGCGCGCATGCCGTAGTAGCTGAACCGCTCCCACATTTCCACCGTGAACAGAAGGAATAACCCGGCAGGATGTCCGAACATCGTCCGTCGTCTCCCCTTGATAATGGAGTATCGCTGGTATCGTATCTTCTTGCAGCGACCTGTTTGAGCACGGAGTATATCACACCCGCATCGCCCTGTCATAACCCGGTCGTCTCCTCCAGAATTCTTCCCACTTCGTCGTCAAATCTGTATCCAACGCGTCACCCCCCCCCCAACAAGATGACAAATTTTCTCGTGGGAATTCTGTCGCAGGACATCTGTTTCATCTGCGAAATCTGCGGATCGTATCTCCGATCAGGCATGGGGATTTCATCCTCGTGTTTCGGGGGGAGGCTGCTTGCTCCGCGACGCGGGACGGGGTATAACCTTTGCGGAATGAGTCGACAGACATCGGAACAGACCGCAACCCGCGTCAGCCCGCGCGTCGGGATCGTCATGCTGACCTGGAACCAGAAGCAGATGACGTTCGAAGGGCTTACGGCCCTGCGCAAGCTCGAGGGGCCGAAGCCGCGCATCGTCCTCGTCGACAACGGAAGTGTCGACGGCACGTGCGAAGCTGTTCGGGAGGCGTTTCCCGAGGTCGAGGTTCTCGGCCTGCCAGCGAACGAGGGGTTCTGCGCGGCGAACAACCGGGGTGCCGAGCTGCTCCTGAAGGATCCCGGGATCGCGTATGTGCTGTTCGTCAACAACGACATCGATCTCGAGCCCGACTGCGTGAACCGTCTGACCGCCTTCATGGACGCCACGCCGGCTGCCGGCGCCTGCGGGCCGCTGATCTTCTACGACAACCCGCGCGAGACCGTCTGGGCTGCCGGCGGCCGCATCTATCCCGATCTGATGTGGTTCCCCCCGATCCTGCGGGACCGGCCCTGGCGATGCGGGAACACGCCGCGCCGCGTCGGTTACATTCACGGCTGTGCCCTGATGGTGCGCCGCCCGGTGATCGAAACGACCGGCATGTTCGATGAGCGGTTCTTCATCTATCACGACGAAGTCGACTGGTGCCACCGTATGCAGCTCGCAGGCCACGAGGTGTGGCTCGTGCCGGCGGCTCGTCTCTATCACAAGGTTTCCCAGGTCGTCGGACAGCACAGCCCGATGATGATCTATTATACATCCCGCAATAAATTACTCTTCTGGTGGAAACACGGCCGCCTGTCGGATCTTCCGAAGTTCTACGCCTTCCATCTCTGGAAGATGATCCGCATCTTTGCCCGCGCCGGTTCGCCCTGGGCCTGGATCTCGCTGTTCAAGGCCCTGTTCGACGCCCTCACCGGGGGTTTCGGCCGCGGCCACATCGAGGCGGCAAGGAACAACAAGCGGTGAATTATGACACCCCCCAGAAATAATCCGTTGAAAATACAATTGAATTTCATGTCCCAAAGATGAAGAAGAACCATCAGCACAGAGGACACGAAGGACACAAAGGCAACACGGAGAATTCTCAGATACTCCGTGAGTTCTCTGTGCCCCTTGTGCTCTCTGTGCTGAAGACGTTTCACGGGGTGATTCTACCCGTTTTTACCGTCAGGGCTTTCCAATATGACAGGCATCGGGACGAAGGCTGGGGGAGGATCGGATGACCTGTTACTCTTCCGTTCGTGAGATATTGGACAGGATGGATCTAGATCGGTTCAAGCGGTGGATGTGGCTGCGGACGCTGTATCTCAAATGGAGACTGCCGGTCCGGTTTCCCCTGATCCTCAACATCGAGCCGACCAACCGGTGCAACCTCGCCTGTTCCATGTGTCCCCGCTCGATCAGCGGCCGGCCCGTGACGGATATCGACGAGAAGCTGTTCGCCTCGCTCGTCGAGGAGCTTCGCCGGGAAGGGCCGATCCTGAAGGTGTTCCTCCAGAAAGACGGCGAGCCGCTCCTGCACCCGAAGATCGCGAAGATGGTCGAGATGCTGAGTGACGCGCGGGCTGCGAAGTCGATCGGCATCATCACGAACGGCACGCTCCTCACCGACGACATGTTCGCCGATCTCGCGGCAGCCGGTCTCGACGATCTGATCGTCAGTATCGATGCCGTCGATCCGGCCGGCTACGAGAAGCTCAAGGGCGCGAATGCCTACGAACGCGTCGTCGCGAACGTCGAGCGGGCGATCGCGCTCAAACGCGAACACCACCTGACCCGCCCACTCATCAAGACCCGCATGGTCGCACGGCGCGGCCACGAGGCCGAGATCGAAGCATTCCGTCAGCGCTGGTCGGGGAAAGCTGACATGATCGACATCACGCCGTATCACACATGGCTCGGCGCCGTCGGTGACGAGCGTTGCTACGCCAGCGACGGCCGGTATCCCTGTTCCCTCCTGTGGTACACCGGCATCGTGAACTCCGACGGCCAGGTTTCGCCCTGCTGCATCGATTACGACTGCCGGGGCACGATTGGCAGGGTGGGCGAGGGCGGTTTCAAAGCGATCTGGAACGGGAAAGCCCTCCGAGAGCTTCGTTTGAAACACCTTCGCGGGGCTTACGGCGAGACTGCAATCTGCAAGAACTGCGAATACTGGCTCATCAAGGAAGACATCGGCGCCTGGCTGCGCCGCATCAATAGAATATCATATACAACGAATGACGGAGGCGGCCGATGACCGGTTCGACCACGAAAACCACGAGATCGATTCCCTGCCTGCGCCGGCCTCTCCGGGTCGCCCTCGTCAATCCGCCGTTTCTGCCGGATTTCTCCCGCGGTCAGCGCTCGCCCGCCGTCACGCGCAGCGGCACGCTGTACTACCCGATGTGGCTCGCCTACGCCGCCGCCCACGCGATGCGGCTCGGCCACGAGGTTTCCCTGATCGATGCCGTCGCCCTCGACCTGACGGCCGACGAGACCCTCGAACGGCTCCGCACGTTCGCTCCGCACCTGGTTCTCGTCGAAGCCTCGACCCCGAGCATCGAGAACGACCTCTCGTTCGCCGCCCGCACGAAAGAGGCCTGCAAGCCGTCCTGCGTTTTCGTCTGCGGCACTCACGTCTCGGCGCTTCCCGACGAGTCCCTCGCCATGCAGCCGACGCTCGACGGCGCGCTGATCGGGGAGTATGAAATCCCGCTCGAACAGGTTCTCACCGCCCTTGCCGAATGCCAGACGCTTACGGGGGGCGAGGGGGTCCATCTCCTCGGGAAGCCGGCCGCGCCACGTTCCCGGTATTTCACCGACCTCGACGCACGCCCGTTCGTCAGCGAGGTGTATCACCGGTTCCTGCCGATCAACCGGTATTTCAATCCCAACGCCCATCACCCGATGGTCTCGATTCTGTCGGGACGCGGCTGCCCGTATCGATGCACCTTCTGCGTCTTTCCCCAGACCCTCACGGGCCACGAGTACCGGAAGCGCTCGGTCGACTCGCTCGTCGCGGAGTTCCGCTGGATCGCCGAGCAGATGCCCCATGTGCGCGGCGTGTTCATCGAGGATGACACCTTCACGGCTGACCGGAACCGCGTTGCCGGGTTTTGCACGGCCCTTCGCGGGCTCGACCTGCCCCTGAGCTGGACGGTGAACGCCCGCGCCGATGTCGATCTCGACACCCTCCGGGCCATGAAAGCGGCCGGTCTGCGCGGCGTCTGCGTCGGCTTCGAGTCCGGCAGCCAGGAGCTCCTGAACCGCATCCGTAAAGGAACGAAGCTCGACCGGGCCGAGCGGTTCGCCGCCGACGCGAAGGCGGCCGGCATCAAAGTGCACGGCTGTTTCATGGTCGGGCTGCCCGGCGAGACCCGCGTGACCCTCCAGCAGACCCTTCAATTTGCCCTGCGGCTGCCGCTCGACACGGCCCAGTTCTATCCGCTGATGGTGTACCCCGGCACCGAAGCCTACGATTGGGCAAAAGCGAACGGCATGCTGACCGTCGAGCGGTGGCGGGACTGGCTTTCCCCCGAAGGCCTGCACCAGTGCGTCGTGCGTTCGGCCGAACTCACGAGCGGACAGCTCGTGCGGTTCTGCAACCATGCGCGCCGACGCTTCTACCTCCGGCGCTCGTATCTGCGGGATCTGGCGGTGCGCATCCTGTTCGACGCCGAGGAGCGCCACCGCGTGATCCGTTCGGCCCGCACCTTCCTTCAGCATCTCTTCTTCGACATATAATATCATACGTTATGAATGATTCGCCTCGCGTCTCCGTGGTCGTTCCGGCTTTCAACCGGCCGGCCTTTCTCGGGGAATGTCTCGAGGCCCTCGTCGCGCAACGCACCGGTCATTCCTGGGAGGTAATCGTCGTCGACGACGGCTCCGCCGAGGATCTCCGGCCCGTCGAGCAGGCGTTCCGGACACGGCTGGCCCTGACCTGGATCCGCCTCGAGGTGAACGGAGGCCCGGCCCGGGCCCGGAATGCGGGTATCGACGCGGCCCGGGGCGAGATCGTCCTGTTCACCGATGCCGACTGCCGTCCCGAACCGGGCTGGATCGAGGCTATGACGAACCCCTTCGACAAGGCAGGAGTGTCGGGCGTGAAGGGGGTATACCGGACCGCCCAGACGGATCTCTGGGCACGCCTCGCCCAGCTCGAGTTCGAAGAGCGGTTCGAGCTGCTCTCGACGGCCCCCGACATCGATTTTGTCGATACCTACTCGGGGGGCTTCCGGCGGGCGGATCTCGTTTCCGTCGGCGGCTTCGATACCCAGTTTCCGCGTGCCGACAACGAGGATGTCGACCTGTCCTTCCGCATCAAGGAGCTCGGCGGCAGATTCGTGTTCGCGCCCGACGCCATCGTCTGGCACCGGCACCGTGAAGGCGCCTGGAACTACTTCCGACTCAAGATCGGTCGCGGCTTCTGGCGTATGCGCGTTTACCGTCGCCACCCCGGCAAAGCCGGCCGCGACAGCTACACTCCTGCCACGATGAAACTGCAGCTCGCGCTTCTTGTGCTCTTGCCGCTGCTTCTGCCCTTTCGTCCGGGCCGTCGGCTGGCCTCGTGGGCCTGGCCCATGCTCTGGCTCGCGAGCTGCCTGCCCCTCGCACGCCTCAGCCTGAGAGGCTCCTGCGCTCTGCTTCCGTGGGTGCCCATCCTGCCTCTCGTGCGCGGCATCGCCCTCCTTACGGGCATGGCTCGAGGGATCGCAGCCGCAGCAGCAGAATATCTCCAAGGTTCGTCCCGGTAGCCGCCCCCGGATACAACCGCCCCCGCGCCCCGAGCCAGCCCGCAGCATCAAACCGGGTGAGAGCGGCCTCGATCTCTTCCCGGGAACATTGCCCAAGCTCTTCGGCCGTCAGGAAGCCGCCGCCGGCACCGGAGTTCCCGTCGGCGCCATCGGTGGCGAGAACGGCGACATCGATCGCCCGCCCGAGAAGTAGCGCGATGTTCGCGAGATCGAGAACGAGCGATGAGGCCCGGCCGCCGCGCCCCGCCCGAGCCCCGGCGGGCATGGGCACTTCGAGTTCGCCACAGGCGGCAGTCCAGAGGTTCTCCTGGAGCCGCCCCATTCGTATCTCCTCCTCGAACCGGCCCACCCATTGGTGACGGTTTCCGGCCAGAGGGAACGGAAGCGCGATCGCCTGTTCGCCGGCATCTTCAAGCATCTTTATCACGGCATCCACGGCCTGGCGGGCACTCAGAATGCATCGACAGCGGCAGGCTCCCGCAGGAACCTGGCTCGGCTTGAGGGTTTCAGGCAGCATCCCATCCGCACCCGTGTGCAGGACTCCGAGCGCCTCTTTCGGGAACCCGTCGATCTGCCGGGCGATTTCCAGCGCATCGGCAAACCTCGTCGGATCCGGAGAGAACGGCCCCGAGCCGATATCCTGCGGTCGATCCCCGGGAACATCCGAAACGGTGATCAGATCGACCTCGACACCCCGCTCGATGCACCGTCTCAACAGATTCCCGCCCTTGATCTCTGACAGGTGCCGCCGCACCGTATTCAGATCGCCGATGGGAAGCCCCGAACCAACGAGACGCCGG
>JAKQOH010000041.1 GCA_029565415.1 Candidatus Rifleibacteriota bacterium
CAAGGGCGTCAGCATACGCTGATGCAATCGCTACATATCTTGCCTTCGCCGTTGACAGATGTTCAGATTTTTCGAACAGTGCTACTCGTTGGGTGCCTGGAAATCAAAAAGTAATGAATCTTTTTGGGAAACAGGCTATTGCCATGACATGGGATTTTCCAGAGGCAGCACCACTTGCGAACACTGTTGGTGGTCTTGTCACTATTACTGATTATATAAGCAAATGTATCATAAAACTGCCTCGCGGTGCGGTTGAAGGAAATACGTTACAAGCAGATGCCTGTGTATGTCATGCTGTAAAAAATAAAGTTGTTTCAACTGACCCACCATATTATGACAATATCGGCTATGCAGATTTGGCAGATTTTTTTTACGTTTGGCTCCGTCGTTCTTTGAAGACAATATACCCACGTTTATTTGAAACAATGGCTGTTCCAAAGGCTGAAGAATTGGTCGCAACACCATATCGGCATGGCAGCAAAGAAAAAGCTGAAACCTTTTTTCTTGGCGGAATGACGACTGCGATTCATAATCTTGTATTGCAGACCCATCCTGGGTTTCCCGTTTCAATTTACTATGCGTTCAAACAATCCGAAACAAACGAAGTCGGAGGAACAAGTTCTACAGGCTGGGAAACATTTCTTGAAGCTGTAATCAAAAGCGGATTTGCTCTCACGGGGACTTGGCCTATTCGAAGCGAGCAAAGTAGCAGAATCATTGGAATGAACACCAACGCATTGGCATCCTCCATCGTCCTGGTCTGCCGCAAGCGGCCGGTGGATGCCGAGACGATCTCCCGGCGCGAGTTCATCCGGGAACTCGATGCGGTTCTTCCCGAGGCGCTCGACGAGATGACGCGGGGAGTGAAGGGCGTTTCCCCCGTCGCGCCGGTCGATCTTTCGCAGGCGATCATCGGGCCCGGCATGGCGATTTTCTCGAAATACAAGGCCGTTCTCGAAGCCGACGGCTCGCCCATGACGGTGAAGACGGCCCTCACCCTCATCAACCGTTTCCTCGCCGAAGACGACTTCGACCACGACACCCAGTTCTGCCTGCACTGGTTCGAGACCCACGGCTGGAACGCCGGCCCGTTCGGCGATGCCGACGTCCTCGCCCGCGCCAAGGGCACCAGCGTCGACGGCCTCAAAGACGCCGGGGTTGTCGAGGCCGGCCGCGGCAGTGTGCGCCTGTTCAAATGGGCCGAGTATCCCGCCGACTGGAACCCCGTCACCGACAACCGCACCCCGGTCTGGGAGGCGATGCACCAGATGATCCGCGCCCACCAGCAGGCCGGCGAAGAAGCCGCCGGCCGCCTCCTGGCCGCGATGCCCAGCCGCGACGAAGCCATCCGCCAGCTCGCCTACCGCCTCTACACCCTCTGCGAACGCAGCGGCCGCGCCGAAGACGCCCGCTTCTACAACGAGCTCATCACCGCCTGGCCCGGCATCGAATCCGCCGCCTCCGCCGCCGGCCGCACCGGCACCCAGCAGAAGCTGGACCTCTGAAAAGTGAGCTGAATCATGATCGATGCGTTGACCGCCGAAAACTTCACCGTTTTCAAGAAGAACGCCTTTTCATTTTCACGGGGCCTGAATGTGCTCATCGGAGAGAACAGCACAGGAAAAAGCCTCCTGCTGAAGCTGAACTACTGCTTTCTGCGGGCTCTGTTCGAGTGCCGTCGCGTTTCCGGGGAGGCCCGCTCCAAGAGTATGGTTCTCGAATTCGAAAAGCGACTTACGGACGTTTTCAAGCCAGAATCTCTCGGAAGCCTGATCCATCGCGGCAAGGCGACGAAATCGAACCTGGTGTTCTCGGCCAACGGCGGAACATGTTCCATGGACCTCGGTCCGAACTATATCGACTGCCATGGAAGCGAAATTGCCGACGAAGCGTCCGCACCGGTGTTCATCCCACCGAAAGAGATCCTGTCGTTTTTCCAGGGATTCACGAGCTTGTATGACCTTCGCGAGATCAGCATCGACGGCACCTACAACGATCTCTGCCTGAGCGTCAATCTGCCGGAACTCCGTGAGAAGCACCGGGAAAAACTGCTGATGCTGATCCAGGAGCTCGAAGAGGCCATCGGCGGCCGGATCATCATCGAGGAGG
>JAKQOH010000043.1 GCA_029565415.1 Candidatus Rifleibacteriota bacterium
GGGCGGCGAGGAACAGCACCATGCCGAAGCCGGCGCCCTTGAGCACCATCGCGAACACGACGGCCGGCAGGGCGGTATAGGGGCTGGAGAGCAGGCCATACTGGTTGAAGAACTGGTCGGGGCCGAGGAACGCCGTGGTGACCTGGGCGAGTGCCCCGTATTTCGGCGCGTAGATGAGCGTCCAGATGACGCCGACGACCAGCATATCGAGGATGTTCGGCAGGAAGAAGGCGCTCCGGAAGAAGCCTTTTCCATAGAGTTTGTTATGCAACAGAATGGCGAGGAACAGCGCGGCGGCGATGCCCAGCGGGATGCTGAGTCCGCCGTAGATGGCCGTCACGGCGAGCGACCACCAGAAGGCTGGGTCGTTGAGCTTCCAGTTCGCCCCATCCCAGTGGATGCCGAGGATCTGGGCGTAGTTGGAAAATCCCACCCAGCGAAGGTTCGTCAGGCCGAAGCCCTGCGACGAGTCGAAAAAGCTCAGGTAGAGCGAATACAGGATCGGAAAAATCAGGAACACCGTGAAGAGGATCAGGAACGGTGACAGGAACAGCAGCGAACTCGCCGTTTCCCGGGAATTCTGCGGAGCGCTCACGGCTACTCCTCCTCTCGACTCTGGATATTGGCGGATTCCACCACGAAGCAGGGAAAATCGAGTTCGTTGAGCCTGCGCGCGAGAGACTCGGCTTCGGCCTCCTGCGCGAACGGGCCCATCAGGACCCGGTACATCTCATACTGGTCATCGGGCGTCGTGAACGTCGCGATATGTCCCTGCTCTTTCAGCGCCTCGATGGTCGCGCGGGCGGTCTCCTCGTCGCCGAACGCTCCCAACTGGACGTGGAAGCGGGGTGTCGCGACGATCGGCACGACCTCGCCGGGCGTGACCTTAACCTGCGGTGCGGCTGGCTCTGATGCCGGCGCGGGAACTTCGTCGGCTTCGCCGGGAACATCGATCTCGTCGGCCTGCTCCGTGTTTTTCGATGCAGAGCCGCGGGGCATGTCCGGTCCAGTGTCGATCAGAAGCCATCCGACCCCCGCGATCAGGACGGCGATCAGCAGGTAGATACTATATTCCTTGATATTTTCTGAAACGCCGATCGCGGGCGGGCCCCAATCGAACGAACGGTCAGCCGACCCGGGCGGCGCGACTTCCGGCTTTTCCTGCACGTCGTCGAGGATCTCAGGCATGATCGGCATCCCGTATCGGAAGCACCGCACCGCAGGAGCAGGCGGAACCGGGCTGGACGATCTCGATCCGGTAGCCGGCCCGGCGGATGACCGTCCGACCGCACGCCGGGCAGAGGGTGTCCTGGTGATGCCCGAGATCGATGTTGCCGACATACACGTATTTCAGCCGGGAAGCGGCCCGACGCGCGAAATCCTCGAGCGTTTCCGCCGACGTGGGCGGGGCGGTCTCGTGAAACCGCGGGAAATACCGGGAAAGGTGGAGAGGGATCTCGGGCGAGAGAGCGGCAATCCAGTCGACCATCTTGTCGAACGTCGCCGGATCATCGTTGAGACCAGGCACGACGAGGTTCGTGAGCTCGACGTGGACGCCCGCGCGCACGGCGGAGGTGATGTTCTCGAGAACCGGCCCGAGCGAGGCTTTGGTGATGTCGCGATAGAACTCGTTTGTGAAGCCCTTCAGGTCGATGTTCATCGCGTCGGTCACACCGCACAGGCTGCGCCACGGCTCGGCTTCGAGATACCCGTTCGTGACCATGACCGTCTTCAGGCCTTTTCGATGCAGGAGAGGCGCCGAGTCGACGATATACTCGTACCAGATGCCGGGCTCGTTGTAGGTGTAGGCCACGCCGATGTTCCCGGGAATCTCCGCTGCCAGCTCGACGAGCCGTTCGGGGCCGATATACTCGGTGGGGCAGATTTCCTGCGAGATTTCGTGGTTCTGGCAGAACCTGCACGAGAGGTTGCAGCCGTAGGAGCCGATCGAGAAGATCGGCCTGCCCGGAAAGAAATGATACAGCGGCTTCTTCTCGACCGGGTCGACGTGGCCCGAGGTGACCTGCCCGTAGGTATGGAGGACACCGCGGCCCTTCTCGCGGCCGCGGGCCAGGCATCGACCGCGCCGGCCGTCGGCGATGCGGCAGTGGTTCGGGCACAGCCGGCACTCGGTGAAAGCGCCGTCCTCTCGCATATACTCGGGTGTACGCATGCGCTCCTGTTCTAGCACGGCCGCTCTGGCCGCGTCAACAATCGGCCGCCCGGGACAGGATGTGAGATTTTGCCCGTGACGTCAGGAACGAACGAGAATTTCAGGGGGACCAAAGAAATCGCAGGACAGACATCGTCATGTGTGAACGCAGGCACATCGCGATGCACCCGATATTTTGTC
>JAKQOH010000078.1 GCA_029565415.1 Candidatus Rifleibacteriota bacterium
CGCGCCTGCGATGTCGATCGTGTCGACCTTCCATGCCCACCCGGCCGGGCTGCGGTCGCCGACTTCCGGAACCGTCATCACGCTAAGCTCGTGCACGCCGGGCAGGGCGTCGACGCCCCGCGCCACCATCGCCCTAACCGTTCCGGATCGGTGACGATCAGCTCCCCCTCCACCACCGCGCTGGGCCGCTCGGGGCAGGAAGCCCGCCTCTCCTGTCCTTGCGTTCGCCGGCAAACCCGTTCCCGTTGGAACGACGTCATACGGAACTCCATCAGACGCGCTCCCTGCTTCTCGAACTGTTTTTCGAGCCACTCGCGATACACGCCGTCCCGCACAACCGGAACTGATTTATCACCGGTCTCCCAGCATTTCGCCAGGAACACATCGACCTCGGCGCCTTTTTTATAGTTCACGCCATCTTTCGCCATGCGCTGTATCGGACACACCCTGCTGACGAATCCCATCCGCATATCAGGTCTCCACATCGTGGGAAACGGCTTGTCAGACAACGATTCCCATCTGCAAACCGCGTGCAGTGCGGGATTTGCGAACGTGTCCGCATGACGTTTCAATTCTTCTTTCGCCGCAGGAGCATAGCCGAGCACCTCGATATCGGCTCCCTTCTCGGAAACGATGGCAAACGGTTGGGGGCCATGCTCTCCGAACAACTCCCTCGTTGCGGAGTGAACGAGATACCCGAGATCGAGATGCTGCAGAGGAAGCCGTCGTTCCATGGCGAGACGATACAGTCTCGCGGCATTGAGAACCAGACGAACCATATAGAGTCCGGTCGATTCACTCATGGGCTACCTCCGCTGGACACACCGATCCGCGGCGCATTCGCCGCCGACCGACGTGGATCTGATTCCGCCAGTCCCGTTCATCGGTAACGACGATTTCCATCGATTCGCCCTCGCCCGCCTCAGAAACTGGCCACCAGGCGGGAATGGGCCCCATCTGCGGATCGGCACGCTCCTGGGCAAGTCGCGGCATCTCTTTCAGAGCCTCGTACAACGACTCCCCGGTTCGGCGCCCCAGAAAGAGAGGAGATGACGGAAGGCATGGTTTTCTCCCGATGAACAGAGGCCTCGCAGGCCGCATCAGCGCCCGTTCCAGAGTATCGACAGAAGGCTCTTCGTCAGCAGGTTCGAGGCTCACGGCCAAGGAATACACGGAATCCGCCCGGTAATGACGATACCGAATGTGAGTACCGCTCGTCGCCTCTCCCTTTCCACGTTCTTCGACCACCCCCCTCGTTGTCCAGCCCGTTCCATTCAGATGATCCTGGCCAAGATCGACGGTCTGATAATCCATGATTTGTCGCCCAAGCCGATCCCGCCGGACGGCATACCGAATCCTCGTCTGCAGTCGGGAAAGGAGGTCGAACTGCTGATGCGTGTACCCGAGGGCATTCCCCAGCAGGCCCGTGACCAGAGACAATGATGGAAACTCCTGGCAAAATCCGAGGTTGTCGACGATCGGCGCTCCGAAACTCATCAATGGAGCATCCAGACGAAGCAACAGGATCTCGATCATCAGATCGACCCTCCGTTGAAGTCTGCCGCCCACTTGGCGAGCTTCTCGAGGGGAAGCGGCGCCTTCAGAACCTTTTTCTGCTCAAGAAGCTCCGTCGGCCCGATGGCGGAGAGATTCCGTTCGTTACCATTGCCGTACATCGCGTCCAGTTCATGCAGATGATTCGATAGCGCTGAATACGTATTAACCAGAAGATCTGGACGTGCAGCAACGGGCTTCAAAAAGGCGTTCGCCAGACTTCGCGGCTGTTGATCGCCCTTTTCGATCATGACCATGGAAGCATACCCATGAGGCGCAGTGGAGCCCAACTTCGCGCCCGGGGAGACCGTCGCGATCAGATGGACGAAGTTTTCGATCACTTTGGAAGCCAGGGTCTTGTCGGCTTTTTCCCAATCGGCTGTCTTGCACCCCTCGAGGTTCGAAATCAGCAACGGCACATCGATCGCGACGTAACCGTAATACAAGCCGCTCGTCAGTTCGACGGAGTTGATATGGGCGCTTCCGAGTGTTTCGCCTGCGAACTCCCGTTGTAGGTCGTCGATGGCCGAGAAATAATCAGACTCCGTTTCTTCCGTATGAACGGTGAAGGCATGAGCCACATGAACGGCAGCGTCACCTCTGGCAAGAAAATCACTCGTCACCATTCTCCCGAAAAGGGCGGCATCGAGCCCGGCAGCCATCCGCATCGCCTCGAGATTCTTCTTCCCTTCTTTGCCGATCAAATCGTTCACAGCCTGCGCCGCCTTTTTGGGGTCTTTCTCACCTTGGCAGACTTGCCTGGCAATCTTCAGCAGATAATCGACTTCGGCGCGCCCCAGAACAGTGAGCTGGTTCGTCATGAGCGACTCGGCAGGTTTGGCCGCTTCGGAAGCGGCTTCCTTGTTCTTTCCTTTGCCACCCTTTCCTTTTTCAGCCGTCTGGGCTTTTTCACTTTTTCCGAGGACGCAAGCCATGATCGCCTGAACGGTGCTGTTCGCAAGTTGCTCTTCCACCCCTTCTTTGCGAAGCGGCTCCATGACGAGTTTTTCGAACGTATACCGCGAACGGATAGACCCTGGCGCCTCAAGACCGCTCAGGGAGCGGTTTCCGGAAAACGTTCGCCAGTGCCGTTTCTGACATTGCGATGAAATGCGCGTTCGAGTGGCGCCACCGAACGGAATTCGTTTCGCGAAACCTGCGTCATCGCGATTGAGCAAGGCAGCGGGATAGGACGTCAGAAAATGAATCTGCAAGAAACGGTTACTCATTGTTTGGTCTCCTTCATCTATTGATTGTTCGACTGTTCCACAACGCGATAATACGAACGGGCGATCTGACGGCGAACGGTTTCCGCATGCGCGAACGAATCAGAAAGCATCAGCCGAACGAGATCGGCCCAATCGAACGGAATTGCTTTCACGGCCAAATAGCGTGATGCCGTCATCATTTCATCATGCAAAGCCTTGTCGGAAGCTCTCAAAAGCCTGACGAAACGCTGTTCGGAATACCCTGCTTCTGCGAGAGCCGAGCCGACGGGACTTCCCGGTCGATGAAGCCCGACCGTATGAGCCATAGCAGATAGAAGGCTGGTCCAGCACCGCTCGGCAAACTCCCTGGCCGGGCCGTCCACAGGAACGAATCCATGTGGTTCGAGAAACATCGCCGACACCCGGAAAAAAGGTCCGCATACCGGATCGTCGATGCGGGCGCGCCGCAAAGACGCCAGATCTCCGGCGTTCATCGCCTCTTCAAAGGTGCGCGCGATCGAATTCACAACCGTTTGGACGTCTCTCGTCGAGGTTTCCTGTTTGCCCGACGGAAGGACACTCATATCTTCCTTCGAAAGCAGTTCACTCATCTTTCTCCTCCGATCGATGGGATGATTGATCGAGATCCGGGAATTGTTTTCTGCAACACGCTGCAAAAAGGCCTTGGGCCTTACTGATGAGCCGATATCGCCGAACTCCGGGCATCGGCGTCGATTCGATGGCCTCATTAAGAATATCTTTTGATATATCTACAATCAGCCGTTGCCAACATCTATCACTTTCTGTAGGTTCGAGATCCGCTTCTGCCCAAAGTTGGTCAAAAAATATTTCATCTATTTTCTGGTCCAGGAGTGAAAGCCAATTTTGCAACGCCTTCCCATATAATCCAAGTGATTTGAGTGGCAAAG
>JAKQOH010000082.1 GCA_029565415.1 Candidatus Rifleibacteriota bacterium
CAGGGCTGCCGCGTGCGCGACGTCGACGGGAACGAGTACATCGACTATCTGTGCGCCTACGGCCCGATCATCCTCGGCTACCGCGAGAAGGAAGTCGACGACGCCGTCATCCGGCAGATCCAGGAGCACGGCTTCTGTTTCTCGCTCACCCAGCCGATCCAGAACCAGCTCGTCCAGAAGCTGCGCGAACTGATCCCGAGCTGCGAGATGGCCTCGTTCGTCAAAACCGGCTCCGACGCCACGACCCTCGCGACCCGCGTCGCCCGCTGTTACACCGGCCGCACGAAGATCCTGCGGTGCGGCTACCATGGCTGGCACGACTGGTGCGTCGAGGTGAAGGGCGGCATCCCCGCGAAGCTGTACGAGGATATCCACGAGTTCCATTACAACCGTCTCGACGAGCTCGAGGCCCTGCTGAAACAGCACGGCGGCGACACGGCCGGCATCATCGTCACCCCGTTCGGCCACCCGCTGGCCCTCCCCCTGCAGGAGCCGAAGCCCGGCTTCCTCGAAGGCGTTCGTAAATTGGCTGATACATATGGCTGCGTATTGATCTTCGACGAGATCCGGTCCGGTTTCCGCGTCTCGATCGGCGGCGCGCAGAAGCATTACGGCGTCACGCCCGACCTTTCCTGCTTCGGAAAGGCGCTCGCGAACGGCTACGAGATCGGCGCGCTCGTCGGCAAGACCCCGTTCATGAAGAAGCTCGAGAAGGAGGCGTTCGTCTCCTCGACGTTCTTCCCGAACAGTCTGGCGATGGTCGCGGCCCTCAAGACGATCGAGATCATGCAGCGCGACAAGGTGCTCGACACGATGTGGAAGAAGGGCGAGAAGTTCATCGCCGACATGCGGAAGGTCGTCGCCGACGCCGACTGCGGCGCCGAGGTTTCCGGCATCCCGATGATGCAGTTCATCACCTTCGCCAAGGACGAGACCGGCGCTTACAAGAAAAAGCGGCACGATTTCTACGCACAGCTGATCCGGCGCGGCGTGTTCATGCAGCCGTATCACCACGGCTACATCTGCCACCGCCACACCGAGGCCGATCTGAAGCACACGATCGACATGATCGCCGAGTCGCTCGCATACGTGCGGGCGAAGTATTGAGCGCGCTGAGGTATAGTGGCAACTATGGATAAACTGATCATCACCGCCGCTATCTGCGGCGCCGAAGTGACCAAGGAACACAATCCCGCCGTTCCCTACACCATCGCCGAGATCGCCCGCGAGGCGAAGGCGGCGCGTGATGCCGGGGCCTCGATCATCCACCTGCACGTGCGCGAGGACGACGGCAAGCCGACCCAGTCGGCGAAACGGTTCGAGGCCGCCATCAAGGCGATCCGCGAGGCCTGCCCCGACGTCATCATCCAGCCCTCGACGGGCGGGGCCGTCGGCATGTCGAACGAGGAGCGGATGCAGCCGCTCCAGCTGAAGCCCGAGATGGCCACGCTCGACTGCGGCACCGTGAACTTCGGCGGCGACGAGATCTTCGTCAACACCGAGAACACGATCATCGAGTTCGCGGCCCGGATGAAGGCGAGCGGCATCAAGCCCGAGATCGAGGTGTTCGACAAGGGAATGATAGACCTCGCTATACGCTTGAACCGCAAGGGCCACATTCCCGGCCCGATGCACTTCAACTTCGTCCTCGGCACCTCGTGCGCCATTGCCGCCGAGCCCCGCGACCTGCTCTACATGGCCCAGAGCATCCCGGCCGGCAGCACCTTCACGGCGAGCGGCATCGGCTGCAACGCCTTCACGACGGCCGCCGTCGCGATCGTTCTCGGCGGCCACGTGCGCGTGGGCTTCGAGGACAACGTGAACCTGGCGAAAGGCATGCCGGCGAAGTCCAACGGCGAGCTCGTGGCGAAAGTCGCCCGCATCGCCCATGAACTGGGCCGCGAGGTCGCGAGCCCGGCCGAGGCGCGCGCGATTCTCGGCCTGACCGGAGGAAAAGCATGAACAAGCTCACGCGAAGAGAAGACCTGAAGCATCTGTTCAAGGACGGCCAGACCATCATGGTCGGCGGGTTCATGACCTGCGGCACCCCCGAGGGGCTGGTCGACCTGCTGGTCGAGATGAACGTGCGCGACCTGACGATCGTCTGCAACGATGCTGGCCTGCCCGGAAAGGGCGTCGGCAAGCTGCTGAAAAACAACCAGATCAAGAAGCTGATCGCCTCGCACATCGGCCTGAACCCCGAGGCGGGCCAGCAGATGAACGACGGCGTCATGGAAGTCCAGCTCGTGCCGCAGGGAACCCTCGCCGAGCGGATCCGGGCGGGCGGCGCCGGCCTGGGCGGTATCCTGACGCACGTGGGCGTGGGCACGATCGTCGAGGAGGAGAAGCAGAAGATCGTCGTGGATGGCCACGAGTATCTGCTGGAGCTTCCCCTCAAGGCCGACGTGACGCTGCTGTATGCCAGCATCGCCGACAAGGCCGGAAACGTGTTCTACAAGGGCACGACCCGCAACTTCAACCCCGTCATGGCGATGGCCGCAGCCACGGTCGTCTGCGAGGCCGACGAGGTCGTCGAGATCGGGAAGCTCGCTCCCGAGCATGCGATCACCCCCGGCGTGCTGGTTGATCATGTCGTGGCGAAGGGAGGCTCGAAATGATTCCGAATCCCGAACAGGCGAAAACCATCATCGCGAAACGCATCGCGGCAGAGCTGAAGGACGGCTGGCTGGTGAACCTCGGCATCGGGCTTCCCACGCTGGTCGCGAATTATATTCCCGATGGTGTGCATGTCACCTTCCAGGCCGAGAACGGCATGACCGGCATGGGGCCGGCTCCCGAGCCCGGCAAGGAAAACCTGCAGATCCAGAACGCAGGCGGCCAGAACGTTTCGATCCTGCCCGGCGGCTCGTTCTTCGACAGTCTGACCTCGTTTTCCCTGATCCGCGGCGGCCACGTCGATGCGACGATTCTCGGCACGCTCGAGGTCGACCAGGAGGGCAACCTGGCGAACTGGATCATCCCCGGCAAGAAGGTGCCGGGAATGGGCGGCGCGATGGATCTCGTCTCCGGCGCGAACCTGGTGATCGTCGCGACGCTGCACACCGAGAAGGGGCGGCCGAAGATCCTGAAGAAGTGCAAGCTGCCCTTGACCGCGCACCACGAGGTCAATATGATCGTCACCGAACTTGCCGTCATCGACGTGCGCCCGGGCGGTCTCGTCCTGCGGGAACACCACCCCGACGTCACGGTCGAAGAGATCAAGTCCATGACCGAGGCTGACCTGTTCGTTTCCGAGCATCTCAAGCCCATGGCCATCTGAGTTACAACGTAGAACGACAAGGAGAAGAGAATGAAGACCGGCTGCAAATACGGAACCCATCGCGTCATCGAGCCCAAGGGCGTGCTTCCGCAGGCTGCGGATGTCGTTTCCAACGACATGAACATCTTCGACAACGAGATTTTGATCGACGTCGAAGCGCTGAACATCGATTCGGCCAGTTTTCATCAGCTGAAGGAAGCCGCGGGCGGCGACGAGGAGAAGCTCAAAGCCAGCATCTGCGAGATCGTGCGCCAGAAGGGCAAGATGAAGAACCCGGTCACCGGCTCGGGCGGCGTTCTGATCGGCAAGGTCGCCAAGATCGGCCCGAAGCTGGAAAAGAAGATCGCCCTCAAGCCCGGCGACAAGATCGTGACGCTGGTGTCGCTCTCCCAGACGCCGCTGCGCATCGACGCGATCAACAAGGTCCACATGAAGATCGACCGCGTCGACATCAAGGGCCAGGCGATCCTGTTCGAGACCGGCCTGTATGCAAAGATACCGACCGATATACCGGAAGCGGCCGCGATGGCGGCTCTCGACGTCGCCGGCGCCCCGGCCCAGACCGCGAAGCTCGTCCGCCCCGGCCAGAAGGTCCTGATCCTCGGCGGAACCGGCAAGTCCGGCATCCTGTGCGCGTATGAAGCCCGCAAGCGCGTCGGCCCGACCGGCCTCGTCGTCGGCATCGGCCAGAGCGAGAAGAACATCCAGCGCCTGAAAGACCTCGGCTTCTGCCACCACGTCATCAAGGCCAACGCCCAGGATCCGATGGACGTGCTGACCAAGGCGATGGAAGCCTCGGGCGGCGCCGAGTATGACATCACGATCAACTGCCTGAACGTGCCGAATTCCGAGATGTCCTGCATTCTGCCCGTGCGCGACGGCGGCATCGTCTACTTCTTCTCGATGGCGACGAGCTTCACCAAGGCTGCGCTGGGCGCAGAAGGCGTCGGCAAGGACGTCGACATGATCATCGGAAACGGGTACACGAAGGACCATGCCGAAATCACTCTTCAGCTGCTGCGCGAGAGCCCGGCCCTGATGAAGCTGTTCCGCGAATCCTACACGGCCTGACGGGGAGCGGAGAATGGCAGTCAATCGCAGAAAGATCCTGTTCAAGGATGCCACCGACGAACAGTGGAACGACTGGCGCTGGCAGCTCGCGAACCGGGTGACGGATGTCGAGTCGCTGAAAAAGTACATTACTCTGACCAAATCAGAGGAAGAGGGCATCCAGAAATGCCTGCAGTCCCTCCGCATGTCGATTACGCCGTATTATCTCTCGAAGATCGATCCCGATAATCCGGCGTGTCCGATCCGCAAGCAGGCGATCCCGACGGTCGACGAGTTGTACAAGTCCGAATCCGATCTCGTCGACCCCCTGCACGAGGACGGGGATTCGCCGGTGCCGGGCCTGACGCACCGGTATCCCGACCGCGCGCTGCTGCTGATCACCGACCAGTGCGCGATGTACTGTCGGCACTGCACGCGGCGCCGGTTTGCGGGCCAGACCGACCTGCCCCTGCCGATGGCCCAGATCGATGCGGCCATCGAGTACATCCGGAACACGCCGCAGATCCGCGACGTGCTCCTGTCGGGCGGCGATCCGCTGCTGTATTCGGAAGACAAGCTCGAGATCATCATCAAGAAGCTGCGGGCGATTCCCCACGTCGAGATCGTGCGGCTGGGCTCGCGCACGCCGGTCGTCATGCCCCAGCGCATCACCCCCGCCCTGGTCGAAATGCTGAAAAAATATCATCCGATATGGCTCAACACGCACTTCAACCATCCCGACGAGCTGAGTGAAGAGTCGGTGCGGGCCTGCGAGATGCTGGCGAATGCCGGCATTCCGCTCGGGAACCAGTCGGTGCTGCTGCGCGGCATCAACGACTGCGTGCACGTGATGCGGCGCCTGGTGCATGGCCTCGTCAAGGCCCGGGTGCGGCCGTATTACATCTACCAGTGCGATCTTTCGGTGGGCCTCTCCCACTTCCGGACGCCGGTGGCGGTCGGGATCGACATCATCGAAGGGCTGCGGGGCCACACCTCGGGCTTCTGCGTGCCGACCTTCGTCGTCGACGCGCCGGGCGGCGGCGGGAAGATCCCCGTCATGCCCGACTACGCGATCTCGCACGGCTACAACAAGGTGATCCTGCGCAACTTCGAAGGCGTCATCTCCTGCTACGAGGAGCCGAGCAACTACAAGCCCGGCTGCCGGTGCGACGTGTGCCGCGGTGAGCGGGAAGTGAAGCTCGAAGGCATCGCGGGGCTGTCCCATCGCAAGATCGCCCTCGAACCCGAGGTCACCCAGCGCAAGCTGCGCGGCAAGAAGCGCAAGGCCGGAAACGACCATTGACCGTCCGGTTCGGGCGCACCCTCGGGTGCGCCCGAACTTCTTCGGCCATCTCCTTTGCCCCCGGTAGGACACGGATGAATCCGCAGATGACGCAGATGTCACAGATACCGGAGGATGGAACGATCGGGAACGACGCATATCCATGCATCATGGGGGCGGGTTTGAAACCCGCCCCTACAGGAACGGGATACGCGAATATAATATATAATTATATATAATATGGATGGGATCCGGAACGTGGTGAGGTGCATCGAACGGCTGTCGGCGGCGGAGCTTCGGGCGAAGCTCCGGGGGTTGTCATCGGATCATGCAACTCTTGCTTTCGTCGGGACGGGCCAGGGGACGGGCAAGACGACGGCGTTGCAGGCGTTTCTCGATGCCCATGCCGGCGGCGAGCCGGTGGGGGTGACATCGGTCGGCGTCGACGGGGCGGAGCTGAACGGAGCCGCCGAGCGGAGCCGGGCCGTGCTGACCGTGCCGCCGGGGAGCATTCTCGCGACCGCCTCGGGCTGCCTGGCCCACGGGGACATCACCAGGGAAATCCTTGCGGATACGGGCGTTCACACCCCGCTGGGCGAGGTGCTGATCGTGAAGGCGCGCAGCGGCGGCTGGATCGAGCTCGCCGGGCCCTCCGTCGTGGCGGATCTGATGCGCGTCTGCCGGCTGCTGGAAACGCACGGCGCCCGCCGGGTGTTCGTCGACGGTGCCCAGGGCCGCCTGAGTCTCGCCGCGCCGTCGGGCAGCGGTGCCGCCGTGTTCACGGTCAGGCTCGATCCGGCCAGATCCGTCGAAAACTGCGTCGCGGATGCGGCTCGTGTGCTTGGGCAACTCACCCTTGCTGCGGCTCCGGCGGACGTCTGCCGCCAGTATCTCGTTCCAGAACGCGGTGAGCGGCCGGCGAAGCTTCTCGTCATCGACCGTGACGCCGGGAAGTCCCGTGGTTTTGCATCAGCCGAGATGGGACGCGAGACGGTCGATGCGATCCGTGCCTCGACGGTGGCGATCGGCATCCGCGGGGCGGTGACGAACGAGTTCGTCGACCGGCTCCTCGGGCAAAAGCCGGAGGCGCGCGAGAGCGGCTGGGCGGGACTGATGCTCGTCGTCGAGGATGGCACCCGCCTGTTCGTCGATGACCGCCGTCGGGAACGGCTGCGCGCCGCCGGCATCGCCGTGCGGGCCGCGCGCCCCCTCACCGTCGCCTGCGTCGCGATGCATCCCGGCCCGGCCTTGGCCGGCCCGGATGCCGCCCCCGTCGTCATGAAAGCCCTGTCTGCGGCCGTTCCTCTGCCGCTCGTGGATGTGATCGGAGGCTGGTATGCTGCCGGGATTTAGGCGGGAACAGGAAGAGCGGATCGGGTTTTCCTGGGTGATGGGGCGTTGTGCGCCGCTCACGCCGTTCGGCCGTGAACGCAAGAAGGCGGTTGCGCCGTTTCCCGCGACGGAGCTGGCGGCGCTGAACCGGGAACTGGATGCGGTGGGGCGGCTGCTGGACTGGTGCTGCGCGAACCGGACCTGGATCGAAGATGCCCGGCTGGTGCTGGAGCGGTTCAAGGAGATCCGGGGGACGCTCGGGCGGCTCGGGGAAGAAGGCCGCATCCTCGATGAGGTCGACCTGTTCGAGCTGAAGAACTTCGCCATCAATGCCGGCGATCTCCGGCCCCTGACAGCTGCCTGTGTCCTTTCCGATGCGCGGACGGAGCTTCCCGACGTGTCGGCGGTGGTGACAGCCCTGAATCCCGATCCGCCGGTGACACGGTCGTTCTTCCTCGCCGATGCGTATGCGCCGGAACTGGCCGCCATCCGCGCGGAAAAGCAGCGCATCGAACGGGAACTGCTGAGTGGAGTGGCCGGTGAAAGCCCGGATAGCCGGGAAACACGGGTGGAGAGGCGCCGCGAGCTCGTGGTCCGGGAGCGGGAGGCCGAGGAGCAGGTGCGCCGCACCCTGACGGCCCGGCTGCGCGCTTCCCTGCCGGCGCTCGAAGCCTGCGTTGCCGCCGTCGGAACGTTCGACTTCCTGCTGGCGAAGGTTCTCCTCGCTCTCGAACTGAACGCCGTCCGGCCGGAACTCCGTGACAATACGAAAGAATATCTCTTGGAAGACGCCGTCAACCCGATGGTGGCCGCCGAGCTTGCCGGGCGGGGGAGGGCGTTCGTCCCGGTCTCGATCGAGCTGGGATCGGGGGCGAACGTCATCACCGGGGCGAACATGGGCGGGAAGAGCGTCGTGCTGGCCACGGTGACGCTTCACGCAGCGCTGGCAATGTGCGGATTTTTCGTGCCCGCCGCGCGGCTCGTGATGCCTCCGCTGGCGTATCTGTTCTATTTGTCCGACGATTTGCAGTCGGTTCAGCAGGGGCTGAGCACGTTCGGTGCCGAGGTGGCCGAAGTCCAGCGTCTGCTCGGCCTGATGCGGCATGGCACGGGCCTGGCGGCACTCGACGAGTTCGCGCGCGGGACGAACCCCGAGGAAGGCGAGGCGCTCATGAGGGCATTGCTCGAGTACGTCTCGCGGTATAATGGCTTCTGTCTCGCCTCGACCCATTACGGCAACGTGGTGGGGAAGGGAATGAGGCATTTTCAGGTGATCGGTTTGAAGCGGGCCGACTTCGAGGAGCTTCGAAGCAGGCTCGATATCCAGAAGGAGCGGAGTTTCGACCAGTTGCAGGAATACATGAATTACCGTCTCGAGCGGGTCGAGTGGTACAACCCGCCGCCGCGCGATGCGGTGCGGGTGGCCGAACTGCTCGGTCTCGACGGGGAGCTCCTCGAACTGGCTCGGGAAAAGCTTCGCGGCTGAACACGGAAGGAAAGGGTGCATCGGATGTCACAAAGCAAATTGAATCTCGATCCGAAGCGGGTTGACGAGGCGCGCGAGCTTGCCCACAAGATCGCCCTCGACACCCAGAAGTTCATCGACCGGCACACGACGGTGACCGTCGAGCGTGCCGTCCTGCGCCTCCTGGGCGTTGACGGCATCGACGCCGAAGAGGTGCCGTTGCCGAACGTCGTGGTCGCCCACCTCCAGAAAGCCGGGAAGCTGGCTCTGGGAGCCGCGAATGCGATCGGCAATGCCGTCCTGAAAACCGGTCTGACGCCTCAGCAGATCGCCGAGCGCACGGCGAAGGGCGAACTCGACCTGGCCGCTCTGCCGATGGGCGATCTGTTCGAGATCCGGGCGAAGGTGACGGAGCTTGCCCGTACGACCGTCGAGCGGATCCGTTCGAACCGGGCGCGGCGCGAGGACCGGCTGGGCACCGTCGGCGACAAGACGGGGCCGCTCCTGTACGTCATCGTCGCCACCGGAAATATTCATGAAGATATTGTTCAGGCCCGCGCCGCGGCGAAACAGGGGGCCGACGTCATCGCCGTCATCCGCACCACCGGCCAGAGCCTGCTCGACTACGTGCCGTTCGGCGCCACGACCGAAGGGTTCGGCGGCACCTACGCCACGCAGGAGAACTTCCGGCTGATGCGCGCCGCCCTCGACGAGGAAGGCGAAAAACTCGGCCGGTACATCCGGCTCTGCAACTACTGTTCCGGCCTGTGCATGCCCGAGATCGCCGCGATGGGCGCTCTCGAGCGGCTCGACGTCATGCTCAACGACGCGCTGTACGGCATCCTGTTCCGCGACATCAACATGCAGCGCACGATGGTCGACCAGTATTTCTCCCGCATCATCAACGGATTCGCCGGCGTCATCATCAACACCGGCGAGGACAACTACCTGACCACCGACGACGCGTTCGAGGCGGCGCACACCGTTCTGGCCTCGCAGTTCATCAACGAGCAGTTCGCCGTGCTGGCCGGGCTGCCCGAAGAGCAGATGGGGCTGGGCCACGCGTTCGAGATGGATCCCGAGCTGAAAAAGGGGTTCCTCTACGAGCTGGCGCAGGCGCAGATGGCCCGCGAGATCTTCCCGCGCGCGCCCCTCAAATACATGCCGCCGACCAAGTTCATGACGGGCAACATCTTCCGGGGCCACGTGCAGGATGCCCTGTTCAACATGGTCACCACGATGACGAACCAGCGCATCTGCCTGCTGGGCATGCTGACCGAGGCCATCCACACGCCGTTCATGTCCGACCGGTATCTGGCTCTCGAAAATGCGCGATATATATTCAATACAATGGAAGGTCTCGGCGACGAGATCGAGTTCAAAAAGGGCGGCATCATCGAACAGCGCGCGCACACGGTCCTGGAAAACGCCGCGCGGCTGCTCGGCGAGATCGAGCGCGACGGCCTGTTCAAGACGCTCGAGAAGGGCAAGTTCGCTGGCGTGAAGCGGCCGGTCAACGGCGGCAAGGGCCTCGAAGGGGTCGTCGAGAAGGACACCGCCTACGTCAACCCGTTCATCGATCTGATGCTGGGAGGGAAGAAATCATGAGCAGCGGCCTGTATTCGACATCGAAGAAGGATTTCGACAAGACCCTCGATCTGACCCGAGTCAAACCCTATGGCGACACGATGAACGACGGCAAGGTGCAGGTGTCGTTCACCCTGCCGCTCGCCGACGACGACCGCGCCGCCGCCGCCGCCGCCCAGCTCGCCGAGAAGATGGGGCTGCGCGAGCCGCAGGTCGTCTTCCACAAGAGCCTCGATGCGCAGTTCACGTTCTTCGTCGTCTACGGCACCTGCGAGCACGCGGTCGATTTCACGGCGATCAAGGTCCACACCGTGGACAACCAGGTGATGAGCATGCCCGAGACGAACGAGTTCATCCGCGACCGCATCGGCCGCAAGGTGGTCATCATCGGCGCCAGCACGGGCACCGACGCCCACACGGTCGGCATCGACGCGATCATGAACATGAAGGGCTACGCCGGGCATTACGGCCTCGAGCGGTACGAGATGATCGAGGCCTACAACCTCGGCAGCCAGGTGCCGAACGAGGAGTTCGTGAAGAAGGCGGTCGAGCTGAAGGCCGATGTGCTGCTCGTCTCCCAGACCGTCACCCAGAAAAACGTGCACGTGCAGAACCTGACCGAGCTGGTCGAGCTGCTCGAGGCCGAGGGGCTGCGCGACAAGGTCGTGCTGGTCTGCGGCGGCCCGCGCGTCACGCACGAGCTGGCCAAAGAGCTCGGGTACGACGCCGGCTTCGGCCCGGGGAAGTATGCCGACGATGTCGCCTCGTTCGCCGTGAACGATCTCGTCCGCCGCGGCCTCGCCCGCAAGGGGTGACGAGAAACGGGGAACACTACAGAGACACCGAGACACAGAGATAAAATCATTCACCACAAAGACACGGAGGCACGAGGAACGCCAGACAGAGCTTTGTGTCTTTGTGCCTTTGTGGTGATTCAGAGAATATCGTCATTTCTGGCATCGGAACACGGAGAAAATAATATACGGTACGATGTAGGGGCGGGTTTGAAACCCGCCCCTACGCATGAGGATCGATTTGGAGCCGCCCGGGCGGCGGGTTACATGCCGGCGGGGGCTTTGCGGTCGAGGAGGCGGTCGAACGACGTCTTGAGGGAGTTGACCTTTTCGACGACGTCCAGCAGCCCCTTCGTGCGCAGGCCGCCGATCAGGCTCTCGACGAAGACGAGCTTGACCTTCGGGTGCGAGGGCGGGGCGTAGCCCGGCGCGCGGTCGTCGGCCAGAACCCAGTAGAGAAGCCTGTCGCAGTAGGGGACCCAGTTCGAGAAGTCGCTGAAATCATCGTAGGCGCCGAGCTTGGCGACGACGATCTGGGGCACATACTCGATCTGGTTCGCGGCGTTGTAGTAGATACTCTCGGTTTCTGGCACGATCGGGGCGACCTTCAGGTTCGGCAGCGTCACCTTGAACTTCGCTTTCCCGAAGTGGTTCAGGGCTATCTTCTCGGCGAGGGTCTGCCAGCGGGTGGTGATGTCGCGCACCTCCTGGGCATAGCCGAACAGTGCCTTCTGGAAGATCTCGTTGTTCTTCAGCTCCTCGAAGCAGTTCTCGAGCGCCATGAACGGCGAATGGTTGAACAGCGTGCCGACCATCCAGCCAAGGCCGTTGTTCAGGAAGTGCCGGCGCGTGAGCTGGGTCGGTGCCTTCGCTTTCTCCCACTGGAGCTTTTCGTCGATCAGCCACAGGGTCGCTTCCCGGGCCTTCTCGAGACCGTCGGCGGCGCGCCACAGGTCGCCCTGCTCGGCGTATTCCCACGGCTTGAACTTGTTCGGATACGCGTTGTCGACGACGTGGAACAGGTTCTGGTTGAACAGGTCGAGAAGCTTCGACAGGTTGTTCTGATGGAAGTCGCGCAGCGAGAGGCGCTTCGGCACTTCCTCGACGGGAATCGCCAGCCGTGTTTCGATGAGCCAGCGGGTTGCCGCCCGGGCGATCTCGTAGCGGTCTTCGCGGAACCAGATCACCGCCTCCTCGTCGATGAACTGCCATGGCTGGAATATTCCAGGATATATACTTTGCACCATCTTGTAGACGGAGTTGCCGTGTTTCCGGAGCAGGGCTTCGAGACCGCTCTCGCGCATGGCCTCGGCGGTCAGCATCTGGGGGAGATCCCCGCGGCTGCAGCCCAGTTTCACGGTGATGAGCCATTCGAGGGCCTCCCGGGTGCGGTCCGCCAGCTCGCCCGACGCCAGCCATGTCTCGGCCTCGCCGAACTGCCAGGGCTTGTACCGGTCCGGGAGCACGGTGTCGACCAGCTTGAACCGGCTGCCGCCCGCCCAGACGACGGCCTGGTCGAGGCCGCTCTCGGCGCAGAACTCGGAGGTGAATGCCGCGGGAATCAGCTCGGGATCAGTTACGCGGCCTGACAGCAGTTTCAGGGCCTGTTTTGCCATGACGCCCGCGAACAGGGCTCCGCCCACGGCGTCCTCGAACAGAAACTCGGGCAGCCGCCCCTGGCGCTCCTGGACGTCCTCGACGAGGCCGACGGCGTCGCTCTCATCGAGCTCTTCGGGATACCGGCCGAACCGCTTCCGGAACCCCTCCCGGTCGCGCGTGAGGCCCAGCGAGCCCCGGGCTTCCTGTACCTGGAGCAGGCTCATCTGGAGCTTGGTGGCGATCTCCTCGTCGGTGAAGAAGAGAAACTCCTCTTCGATCCGCGCCATCAGCGAGCGAACGATCGGATCGTTCATGTCGAGCTGGCCCTGGCCGGCTGCCGGAGCGACTTCCTGGACGCCGGCCGGCAGCGTCACGTTCGCCGGCACGACGAGCGGGGTTCCGACGCCCCGGCCGAGAACGGCGGCGAGGCCCGCGGCGCCGAGGCCCTGGGCCTCGTCATCCGACGGGGTGACATACAGCACTTCCTCGAGCGTGCAGGCTCCTTCGATGGAGCGCATGATCGCGATCTCGCGCAGCGTCTTCATGCCGCCGAGCCGCGCGACGCGCTTGATGGCCGTTTCCTGGCCGCCGCCGTCGACGATGACGTCGCGGATGGCCGGGGTCACCATGAGAACCTCATACACGCCCTGGCGGCCGTAGACGCCGCTCTGGTTGCAGTGCTTGCAGCCCGTTCCCTTGAAGAATTTCGCGCCCATCACCTTGTTGGGGGGCAGCTTGAGCCGCTGGATCGTCTTGGGCGAGGGGCGGTACTCCATGCGGCAGTGGGGGCAGATGCGGTGCAGCAGCTTCTGTGCGATGACCGCGCGCACGGCGGCCGTCACGAGGTAGGCCGGCACGCCCATGTCGATGAGGCGGGTGATCGATGCCGCGGCGTTGTTGGTGTGCAGCGTCGAGAGCACTTTGTGGCCGGTCAGCGAGGCCCGGAACGCGATCTCCGCCGTTTCCAGGTCGCGGATCTCGCCGACGAGGATGACGTCGGGATCCTGGCGGAGCGCGGCCCGCAGTCCCTGCGCGAAGTCGAGGTTGATCTTCTCGTTCGTCTGGACCTGCGTGATGCCGTCGATGCGGTACTCGATGGGGTTCTCGATCGTGAAGATGTTGATTTCAGAGCTGTTGAAATACTTCAGCATGCCGAACAGCGTCGTCGTCTTGCCGGCGCCGGTGGGGCCGGTGACGAGAATCATGCCGTAGGGCTCGTCCATGACGGCCTTGAGCTTGTCCAGATCCTCGGGCAGGAAGCCGATGTTGTCGAGATCGAACGAGGCCTCGCGCTGCAGAAGGCGCAGCACGGCCTTTTCGCCGATCAGACTGGGAACGGTGCTCACGCGGAAATCGATCTCACGGCCCTCCATCTTCACCTTCAGACGGCCGTCCTGCGGCAGGCGCCGCTCGGCGATGTCGAGGTGGGAGAGGATCTTGATGCGGCTGATCAGCGGCGCGAGCAGGCTCTTGGGGCCGGTCATGGCGTCGTGCAGGATGCCGTCGACGCGGAACCGCACCAGCAGAATGTCTTCACGGGGTTCGACGTGGATGTCGGAGGCGCGTTTGAGGATGGCCTGCTTGAAGATCGCGTTGAGAAACTGGACGACCGGGCCTTCCTCGGAGGTGCGGCGCACCAGCTCGACGCCCGTCTCTCCGCCGGTTCCACCGCCGGAAAGCGCCTCTTCGCCGGCCACCGAGAAGCCCTCCCACGAGTAGAGCTGTTTTATAGATAGCTCTATTTGTGCTTTCGGGGCGATCAGCACGTCCAGCTTGCACTGGGTCAGGAAGGCGATCATGTCCTGCGCCATGATGTCGAAGGGGTCGGCCATCACGACGGTCAGGCGGTTGTTGTTCCGCTTGTAGGGGATGACCTTGTACTGCTTCGCCTGATACTCGGGGATCAGCGAAAGAATCTTGGCATCGACCTTGATGTTGGTCAGATCGACGACCGAGACGCCGAGAAACTCCGCCCACAGCTCCAGCACGTCCTTTTCCGACATGAAGCCGAGCCGGATGATGATGTCCTCGAGCCGTTCGAGGGTCTGTGCCTGGATGTTCTTCGCCTTGTCGAGCTGCTCGGACGTGAGAACCTGCTTCTCGAGCATCAACTCTTCGATGGTGCGCTTGCTGGTGTGAGGGCTGCTCATGGGGGCCTCCGGTGTCTGGGAGTGTCAGTCGTGCTCGACGACGTCGACGCGGAAGGTGCGCCGCTCGAGCGAACGCTCGACGAGCGCGAACTCGGGATGGGCATACAGATGGACCGTGACGTGGCCGACGCGTTTGGCGACGAACACGATCGTCTCGTTCACGTCGTCGCACCGCCGCTCGACGGGATCGATGCGGTTGTCGTTGTACTCGTACTCGATCCGCCAGGCGACGGTCTGCTTGTCGATGAGATGCGGAACCTGGACCTCGAAGAAGCTGCCGATCTTCACTTTCACCGCATCCTGCTTCCGTTCGATCGGGGGAAGCAGCCGGATGGCCGTCTCATCGGTGACGAGGGCGCGCGGCGAGCACATGACCATTCCCTGGACCCGGTAGATGCCCTGGGGAAGCGGCATCCCGTGCCTGTCGACCGTGCGCCAGCTCAGCACGGCCGTCTCGGGCCGGTCGGCGCGAATCGGAACGGTGTGCGGGGCTTCTTCCCAGCGCAGCAGGTTCGACCAGCGCCAGATCTGCGTGTTTTCGTGAAACGCGACCATATCCCAGCGCTGGCCGGTCTCGAACGGCAGGTCGACGGTCTTGTCGGTCCGGTTCCGGATCTGGATGGTGAAGGTGGCAACCTCGCCCGCCACGATTTCGGCGGTTTCGGGGCGGATGGTGATCTCGAGCTCGTGCGGCTGGACAAACTCCCATTTCCGCCACGCATCGGCAGGGCGGATCGGGAGGATGGCGAGCGAAAGGAGCGTGAGAACGAGCGGCAGCAAGCGTTTCATGCCACGATCATACACCAGCCGGGGCTCCCCCGCCATGCTATTTCTGATCCTGGGCCATGATGCCGTCCCATTCGGGCGGGGGAGGCGTGACGGTGTACTGCTGGCACCGCTCGAGCAGCAGCCGGGCGGGCCGGTCCTCGATATCCGAGGACAGATACTGGGTCAGCGCGGTGACGGCTGAGGCGAAGTTGCGGTCGAGAGCCGCCTGCAGAGCCTCTTCGTAGACCTTCTTGCGGTGGCGCTGGATTTCGAGGTGATCGCCGTCCCCGTCGTCGAGCCGCGCGAGCACTTCGTAGACGGGCACCGCCTGCTGTCTGCCGATGACGCGCACCATGCCGAGGAACCGGCAGAGAATCGCGTTCTGAACCAGGTCGGCCGTGTTCCCGCTGATCAGGATGCCCGTTCCGAACATCTTGTTGGCTGTTTCGAGGCGGGCGGCGAGATTCACGTTGTCGCCGATGCAGGTGTAGTCGAAGCGCATCCGCGAGCCCATGTTTCCGACGACGACGACCCCGGTGTTGATGCCGATACGCACGAACAGCTCGGGTTTGCCCTCGCTCCGCCAGTGCTTGCGCATCTTCTCGAGCGCCTTCTGGCTGTCGAGGGCGCAGCGACAGGCGCGGATCGCATGGTCGGCCTGGTCGACCGGGGCGCCGAACACGGCCATGATTGCGTCCCCTTCGTATTTGTCGAGCAGCCCGTCGTATTTGAAGATGATGTCGGTCATCTCGGTCAGATACTCGTTGAGCAGGTTGACGACCACGAGCGGGGAAAGGCCTTCCGAGAGGGTCGTGAAGCCTTCGATGTCGGAGAAGAAGAGCGAGAGGCATCGTTCCTCGCCGTGGAGATTGAGTTTTGCCGGATCTTTGAGGATCTCGTTCACGACCGAGGCCGTCACGTAGTGCTGGAAGGCATTCTTGATGCGGAGTTTGTCCGATTGTTCGATGTAGTAGCGCATGCCGACCGCGAAGACGAAGGTCAGATCGATGGCCGCGATGGCCGCCGTCACGTCGATGACCCGCCCGGATTTCGTCAGCGAGAGGGCGGAAAGGGCCAGCAGACCGAAGGTGCCCAGCAGGCTGAACAGGCCGAACGCCATCGGCTGCAGGTGCGGGGCAAGCATGAACGCGGCGATGGCCAGCAGGATCGCAGCCAGAAGCGGGCCCTGCCAGGGGGTGTTGGGAATCAGCGGCGTGCCGCCGAGATAGTTCGAGACCACGACGGCGTGGATGAAGGGGGGGAATTCGGGGCGGCCGAGCGGCGTGAACAGGCGTTCTTCACTCATCGAGTGGGCAGCGCCGATGATCACGATGCGGTTCTTGAACACGGCCGGAGCGACGGCGCCCTGGAGCACGTCGAACATCGAGACGCGCGTGATGGCCTGGGGATCGAAATCGTAGTTGATCAGGACATCCTCGCCGGCGTCGAGCGGGATCGTCCGGGTGCCGGAGGCGCCCCGGAAGACGAGCCGGCCCGGCTCGAAGGCCAGATCCTCGCGCTTCAGGCCCAGCCAGAGGCGGACGATATCGGCGTGAAATCCGGGAGTCGCTTCTCCACGCAGGGGACGGAAGACGGCCGAGGAGCGGCGGATCGACTCGTCGACCAGCGGACGGAAGTAGGAGGGGGCGACGGAACCTGCCATGGCCAGCGCGGGGTAAGGCGGGGTCATCATCTCGTCGCCCCGGCGGAAGGCTTTCAACACGACATTGCCGGCACGCTTCACCGCCGCGACGAGCTGTTCGTCCTCATCTCCGTTGCCGTTCCCGGTAGGGGTGCCGAAGAACGTGTCGAGGGCGATCACCCTCGCGCCGGCGCTCGCGATCAGGGTGATCGCATCGGCATAGGCCGCGCGGTTCCCCTGATACAGATTGGGAATGCCGAGAATCGCCCGATCGTCGGCCAGCACCAGGACGATGGGACCGGGCGTTGCGGGCGGGGAGAGCCAGCCGCCGAGGCGTGCCGCCCACGGATGCGCGGCAGGGTCGGCGGCCGCGAGCCGCCACCGGCTCCAGGCATCCCGGAGGCGGGTGTCGAGCGAGGTGAACAGCGGCCCGCACAGCAGGAGCACCGCGAGCGTGGCGACGAAAAAGCCTCCGGTGGGGAGGCTCTTCCAGGAACGGCTGTGTTGTTTCTTCTCAGAGGCGGGTGTCAATGTTGTCTGCTATATAAATAAAGATATAAACAACTGGGGATCAGTGGTGGCCATCATGGCCACCGTGGCCATCATGGCCACCCGAGGGGGGATGGCCGGGCTGGGGGATGGGTTTGGGACCTGTGCGGTCATCGTCATCATCGCCGTCGTCACTTCCGTCGCCGGATCCTCCACCCCCTCCCGGCACCGGCGTCGGAACGGGGGCCGGGCGGCTGAGGTTGGCGACGCGATTCCGGATCATGACCAGGATCTCGTCGGTGCTCTTGCCGTCCTTGATGGCCTTCTTGATGGCCTTGCGCAGCTCTTTGTAATCCCGCTTGTCAAGAGGGGGATACGCGCCGTGCTTGGCTTTGTACTGTTCCTTGTAAACCTTGAGCGGGTTCTGGGGGATCATCGGGTGGATGAGCTTGTCGTCTCGCATCATCTTGATGGCTTTGGCGTAGGCTTCCCGGTAAGCTTTCAGAAGTTTGGGCAGCTTGGCCCGGGCCTCGGGATCCGTCGACTGGCGCGCTTCCCGGTACGCATCGAAGGTCATCAGATACTCCTGGATGGCCATTTCCAGTTCGAGCGAGGAGCGAACCTTCACCCCTGCCGGGACGGCATCCTTGTTGTTGATGTCGAATCCCTCGGCGGCGACGCTGGTGAGGGTGTTTGCACTGACTTCTTTCGGCCGGAAATCGGATGCCGTGTCGGACACTTCGGCCAGAACGGCCGGCAGCGACCAGTTGAGGAGGCAGATCACCGCCAGAATGAACGCTTTCGATACGGATCGAATCATATGGTTCCTCCCTTGTCCGTGCTCTTCATATACATTGTACCCCATTTTCCCGAATCCAGGGGGATCAAAACTGGAGTTTTTCTTCCTTGAGGACTCCTGCGATCGAGCTCCAGTCGGCTTTCAGCTCTTGCGGGAGGCTGCTCTGTTTGGCCAGGAGGTCGCTTTCATACTGGGCCGGGGTCTTGCCGCGCTCGTAGTTCTTCGTCGCCTCGAATCCCAGGAGGTCCTGGCCGCGCAGGTTCTCCATCGCGGTGACGTCCGCGGCGAGATTGATGTCGTAGGGTTCGACGGTGTTCCAGGTGTCGTGGGAGATCACCATGACCGGCGGATCCGGGTCGGGCTGGAGCTGCTCGGCATCACTCATGAGAATATAGGAGTGGCGGCCCAGGGCACAGCGGGAGAACAGGTGGTACAGGTTCTGCAGAACCACGCCCTGGCCGGTGGGTTTGAGCGTGAGATCATAGCTGGTATCGCCCAGCAGCAGATTCGAGAGCTGCTGGAGGCCGGTCAGATTGCCGCGCAGCCGGCAGAGCCCTGAGTTCGTCCCGGAAAGGGCGACGGATTCCGACTGCTGCACTTCGTGGAACTTCATCGCCTGGCGGACCTGCGAGCTGCCGGTCTGGGAAAGATACAGCAGCACTGGAACGAAAACCGCCACCAGGGCGAGAACGAGAAAGAGCGCGATTCCGCGTCTGCGTGTCATGATGTCAGTCTCCGTTCAGCAGATACACCGCATCCAGGGCGTGAACCCCGCCCGAGGAGAGATGGAAGGAAATGAGACGGTTGTCGAAACTCGAAGCGGTGAACGATGCCGAGGCGATTCCCTCGCCGATCGGCCGTGGATTGATGACCACGCCGCCCGGGCCGTTGGGGATGACGCAGCGCCGGATCTGCCGGGTGGCCGACTCGTGATAATACGAGATGATCTGGCCGTTGAAATCCTTGAAAACGAGTTTCGTGTCGGAATGAAGCGACTTGTCGGCATTGATGCGCGGCCAGATGATCACGCGCGCCATCTGGAGCTCCTGGATCATGTTCCAGGAGGCCCGCCGGAAATCCTCCTGGATCTCGCTGACGCGGCTCAGGCGCTGCTGATACTCGCGCTGCATGAAGAACCAGCGTGAGACGATGCCGAGGATGACGGCAAGGATCGCCGTGCCGATCAGCAGCTCGACGAGCGTCACGCCCGCTTTCGGTCGTTCAGATGTCTGGAACATAGGTGTAAAGCTTGTACAGCAGGTCTTTCCCGCCTTCCTTCCAGGTGATGATGATGCCGACGCATTTCATCCGATCGCCGGCGGCGAAGTTCACATTGTTCACGATCAGGGCATACCGGAACTCGTATTTTCGCAGGAAGGCCCAGAGATCCGGGGTTTGAGCCTTCGTGATGCGCAGGGCGTTCGCTCCGGTGGTGCCGAAATTCGAGACGGGATTGAAGAACTCGTCGTCCGGCCCGTCCGCGACGGGCTGGCCCGGCAGGGGGACCTCGGTGACCGATTCGAACGGCATCGCGAGCAGATGCTGGGAAATGCGGTGCGCGAAGCCGATCGCGAAGCCGAGATTCTGGCTCTTCAATACGGCCCGGCCTGCGGAGCCGAACATCGTCAGGACGGGCACCATGCAGACGATGAGAATCCCGAGGGCAATGACGATCTCAACGAAGGAAACGGCGCGCCGGTTCATGGGCTCTGCTCCTTCGCATCGTCTCTGAGCTGCGCGAGCAGGTTCACGACCTCGAGATGGCCTGCAAACCGCGGCGGAAGGCCGCTCAGCAGCGCGATGGCCTCGGGGAATCGGCCGAGCTTCCGGAGAACCCCGGCATACTCCAGGGCGACCAGGATCTCGCCCGTCAGCTCGAACTCTTTCTGGTAATGCGCCAGGCATGGTTCCCACTCGTCGTTCGCGGCGGCGATACGTGCCAGATACAGGTGGGCTTCGGGCAGATCCTGTTGCATCTCGAGGGCCGTGGTCATCGCCTTGGCGGCTCCCTGGCGGTCGCCGGAGAGAAACAGGCAGCATCCGATACGGAACTGCGCGCCGACATGCTCCGGATCCCGGCTCAGCGCATCGCGAAACAGGGACAGGGCTTCTCCGTATTCCTGGCGGACGAGAAACATCTCGCCCATCTGGAAGTCGTTGTCTGCGGCCAGAAACTCGTGGGTGATGCGGCGCTTCGAAACGGCATCCGTCCAGTATTTCGGGGCTTTATCGACCTTCCTGGGCATCGGCGTCGCAACGGGGGCATCCGGGGAAACGCCGGTGGTGGAGAGCAGGACGAGCGGTATGCTGATCACGATGGCCCCGATGCCGATCAGGACATGACGGTCGATTCCCGAGGCGAGGTCGAGCAGGCCCTGGGGGAGGATGCCCGATACCTTCGTTGCTGCCGGAGCCGGAGTTTCGACGGCCATGCCGGACAGTCGGGCCTGTGCCTGGGCCAGCGGCGATCCAGGTCTGGGGGTTGGCGGTGCTCCACTGGCGGGAGGGCGGGCCTGCGGCTGTTCCTGGTCCGGGGCCGGGCGGGCCCACGCCGGTTCCGCGAGCTCGCTGCGTCGCTCGCTTCTAAGAATGTTCAGGAACATCTCGAGAGCCGGCCGTGACGCGCCGGACGCGGAGGCGAGGCTCGCGGTGAGATCCTCGATCACCGCGGCGAGTTGGTCGGGGGGGACGAGCCGGGCGAGATTTTCCAGAGGGGCCGAAGCGGGTGGGGTGGCGGTCAGAACAGCCGGGAGATCACCGGGAGAGATCGTTATTCCGAGCCGCGCGAGCAGGTAGGCGGCCAGGGGGCCGAGAGGCGGCGGCGCAAGCAGGGCCGGTCCGAAGCCGGCGAGAACGAGATCATGGGGAAACAGCTTCAGGAGCACGGCAGCCTGGCTCGGCGGCATGAGCGGCGCAACACTGCACGCACGTTTCAGAAACGCGGCACGCACCGTTGCATCGAACCGGGCGAGCGTCATCGTTGCAAGCAGCGCCTGCGATGGGGGGAGCGAGGGGAGGAGTGTGTCCCAGAAGGCGGAGGGGGCGCCCTTGAGCGGCAGAAGAAGCAGTTGCAGATCCGCCCAGGTCGGCCGCTGCAGCGGATCGCCCGCTTCATCGGCCCAGGCGGCGAGAAGCTTGCGCAGATCCTGGGTGGGCGAGGATCCGGCCGTTCCCGGGGACCGCGTGCTGCCGGTGCTCATACCAGTGTCTCGAACTGCATATCTGTTCTTTCATTATGCCACCTCCGGGGATCTGACGCAAACCCATCCCGGCTGTCGCGCAACAACGCCGCGCAGGATCTCGCGCCCGGGCACGGAGTGCGGTATCCTGTCGGCATCATGAAACGCTTCGATGTCGCCGGACTGGGCCAGTGTTCCATCGATCTGCTGGCCACGGTGTCGGCCTATCCGCCTGTCGACGTGAAGGCCGAAACGTCCGCGTTCGAGATCCAGGGCGGCGGCCCCGTTGCGACGGCTCTCGTCGCGGCTTCCCGGCTCGGCCTCTCGACCGCCTTTCTCGGAAAGATCGGGGGAGACGAGTATGGCGAGCTGATCCGCAAAGGTTTGGAAGACGAGCGGGTGAACCTCGAAGGCCTGGTGACGGCTCCGGACAAGACCTCCCAGACCGCATTCATCGCCGTCGAACAGGGAAGCGGCCGGCGGACGATCTTCTGGCATCGCGGCTCGGCGTTCCCCCTCGAGGTGGACGAACTGCAGAAGGACGTCATCCGGCAGAGTCGGTTCCTGCACCTCGACGGGCTTCACATCCAGGCCTCGTTCGAGGCTGCCAAACTCGCGCGGCGCATGAAGATCCCCGTCATGCTTGATTCAGGCACGTATCGGCCCGAGATCGAGCCGCTGCTGCCCCTGATCGACTACCTCGTCGTCGGAAAAGGCTTCGCGTTCAGCTTTCTCAATACGAAAGACCCGGTCGAGGCGCTCCAGGAGCTGACCACCTACGGATGCCGCATGGTCTGCATCACGCTGGGCGACGAGGGCTGCGTGGCGGCCGCAAACGGCGTTCTCTTCCGGCAGCGCGCCTGGAAGGTCAGCCCGCTCATCGACACGACCGGCTGCGGCGACGCCTTTCACGGCGGATTGATCTACGCCTTGCTGAAGCAGTGGCCCACGCCGACCTGTCTCGGCTTCGCCGCGGCCGTCGCGGCTCTCAAGTGCCGTGCCCTCGGCGGCCGCGCCGCCCTTCCGACCCTTGAACAGGCTCTGAACCTGCTTCCGAAACGCCTGCATCCCGTTTCCTGACGGCTTTCGGGGCAGGTGTGGGGCGGGATGCCCGTCATCCGCGGCATCCGGTCCTTTCTCGCACGAAGACACGCGACGTGACCGGCCCGGGCATTGACGGGTTCCGGTTTCATTCCTATAATTGATACAACGTTGTACCGCCCGACCCGGAAAAATCCGCTCCAGAAGGGATGGAGGTTGCATATGATGTTTCGCACAAAAGCCAGGATCCGTATCGTCTCGCTCTTCACCGTCCTGATGTTCGTGGCTTCGACGTTCGGAGCCTACGCGCAGCAGGGAACGATGGTCCAGCAGATCCCTGCCGGGACCAAGGTAGACCTCTCTTCCCTCGCGAACAATGTGCCCGAGATCGGCATGCTCAAGACCAACCTGGGCACGATCGAGGCGGCGCTCAAGCAGATCGAAACCACGGCGACACCGCTCTACAACAAGGTCGCCCCGTCCAACATGGAAGCCATGAGCATCGGCGAGCGGATCAAGGCGATCCTCGGCAACACCAAGTCGATGGTCAACGACGGCATGAGCACCTACAAGGGCCAGGTCAACGACTGGTATGCCCAGCGTGGTCTTCCCGCCGACCCGTCGTTCGAGCAGCAGCTCGGCGTGGGCCTCAACGAGCTCGGCGTCCAGGCCGGCCAGATGCCCATGAACGGCAAGGGTGACGCGATCGTCGCCAAGCTGAAGACGATCGTCGATGCGATCAAGACCAAGATGCAGACGATCATCAACGCCATCCGCGCCCGCATCGTGGCCCTGGCCCAGAAGGTCGGCCTCATGAAGAAGGACGAGAAGGGCCCGGCCAAGGAAAAAACGGGTTCGATCGAGCCTCAGGCCGACGTGCAGTATGCCGACACCTTCTCCGGCAAGCTCCAGAAGGGCGTCGCCGAAGGCAAACAGAATGCCAAGCAGTCGCTCAAGAGCAGCTTCTCGTTCACCAACCTGGCCGTGACCACGACCGTTGCGGTGGGCACCAACCTGGCCCTGCAGATGATCAAGGGTGAGAAGCCCTCGTTCGGAAAGGCCGCCAAGGCCGTCGCATCGCTCGAGTTTGCCGGCAGCGTCGTGGGTTCCGCGATCGGCGCCGCGGGCGGCCAGTTCACCGCCTCGATCGTCCGCTCCTTCCTGCCCGGCCCCGTCGGCTGCCTCGTGGGCGCCGTCATCCCGGTCATGATGGGTTCGGCCGCCGGCCAGATCGGTTCCTCGCTCGCCGGTGACATCAAGAATCGCCAGTTCGACCTGGGCAAGGCGATCAAATCGATCGACCCCGTCGATCTGATCGGCTCCTCGATCGGCTCGACCATCGGCATGGCGCTTCTCGCGCCGATCCCGATCGTTGGCCCGATCATCGGCGGCATCGTCGGCGGCGTCGTGGGCAGCAAGGTCGCCAAGTGGGTCCAGGGCATCTTCAAGGGCAACAAGATCAGTATCTTCAACCGCGGCCGGAACTTCACCCCCTCCTCGAATTCGAACTCCGGTTCCGGCTCGGGCATCACCTTCGGCAGCGGCCAGAGCCTGGGGATCTTCACCGGCGGCCAGGCCGGCAACGGCATGATCCCGACCGGCAACGCCGAAACCCCCGTCAGCGGCAACCTCCAGACCGTCGAGAAGAAGTATTACGAGACCTATCTCAACTACAACCGCCTGGTCGAAGCCGGCAAATACGACGAAGCCAAGAAGGTCTACGAAGACCTCAAAGTGTATTCCGACCAGTATAATACCCTGAAGAACCAGGCCAAGTAAGCGTTCGCCAGATCCGAGCTCCAAAACCCCCGCCGGTGTTCCCGGCGGGGGTTTTTCTTCGGCGGCACGGGCGACCGCCGACGGATTGACGGGAGGCCGGGGGTGTAGTACCATTCTGCGCCATCGATCGTCAGGTCCGGTTCGTGGAGGCGGAACAGTGAAGATTCTCGTTCTGGGTTCAGGAGCGCGCGAACATGCGCTGGTGCACTCTCTCTCCCATTCCCCCTCGGTACTGAAAATCTACGCCTGCCCCGGGAACGCCGGCATGCGGGATCTCGCGGCCTGCCAGCCGTTCCGCGGGAACGCCGAGCTGGTCCAGTTCGCCCGCGACAACGTCGAGCTGGCCGTGATCGGCTCGTCACGCTACGTCGCCGAGGGAACCGTCGATGCCCTGGTGCGCGCCGGCATTCCCGTCATCGGCCCCGCCGCCGACGCCGGCCGGATCGAGACCAGCAAGGCGTTTGCCGCCGCGTTCATGGTCAAGCACAACATCCCTTCGCCGATGACCCAGGTGGTCGCGAATCCGCGTGAGGCCGAGAAGTTCCTCGACGAGAACCCCTGGGTGCGTGTCGTCAAGTGCGACGGCTTCTCCCGCGGAAGCGGTGTCGCCGTCGTCGACTCGGTTGACGAGGCCAGGGACGCCGCCCACCGCCTGTTCAAGACATACGGGCCTCCCATCGTTCTGCAGGAGCGGGTGAAAGGCGTCGAGTGCTCCTACACCATCCTGACCGACGGCAAACAATGGGTTTCCTTCAGCTCCTGCCGCGACTACAAGCGGGCGAACGACAACGAGACCGGTCCGACGACCGGCGGCCTGGGTGCCGTCAGCCCCTCGCCCGATCTGACGCCCGAACTCGAGGAGCGGATCCGCCAGCGCATCGTCCTGCCCACCGTCGCCGGCATGCAGGCCGACAAACTGCTGTATCGCGGCTTCCTCTCGTTCCAGCTCATGCTGACCGCGACCGGCCCCAAAGTGCTCGAATTCAACGCCCGCCTCGGAGACCCCGAGACCCAGAGCATTCTCGCCCGCTTCCGGGGAAACCTGGCCACGCTGCTGATGGACTGCGCCCTCGGCCGCCTCGACTCGACCGGCTCCGAGGTCGCGTTCGGGAAGCACAGCGCCGTCTCGGTCGTGCTTGCCCGCGCCGGGTATCCCGTCGAGGAACAGAGCATGCCCGAAATCCGGAAGATGGAAGACGTGAAAGACTCGACGATCTTTCACGCCTCGAACGAGCTCGGCCCGTCCGGGGAATGGGTGTTCCGCAGCGGCCGCCTCATCACCCTTTCGGCGGTCGGGGAAACCCTCGCCGATGCCCGCCGCACCGTCTACGGCGACATCGACCGGCTGATGCTCAAGAACATTCACTTCCGGCGGGATATCGGCGCTTCCTGAGGCCTTCCGCGAACAGGCTCACCGAAAAAGCCATCAGGCCCCGGAATCATCCGGGGCCTGATGTTGTTTTAGATATATATCAGATCATTGATTTCAGGAAGGTGAGCTTCGAGAGAGTCTTCATCAGCCACATCTTCTTGCCGGGCAGATCGTCCGGGCCGAAGACCGCCTTCGCGTTGCCCTTCTCATCCAGCTCGATCCGGTATTCCTTCGACACCGCGATGTCGCTCATGATGCCGGAACGCAGCTCGGAAGCGAACGCACGGGACTTGATCGCGGCGACGACTTCCGAGTTCACTTCCTCGCTCAGGTAGTCCATGTTGTAGGTGCCCACGACCGCGACCTTGCCGTCGAACACGAAGGTTTTCGCATGGAGCTTGCGCTGCGCGGCGAACGTGAAGACGCGGGCGGTCGGGATCTCCTTGAGAATGCGCTTCCAGTCGGCGTAGAACATCGCCTGGGTCGCGAGACTGTCGGTCGAGGCGGGGCTGTTGGTGTGGATGATGACCCGCACGCCGCGGGCGCTGGCGCGCTTGAGGGCCGCGTTCGCCCGTTCCGTCAGGACGACGTAGGGGTTCTGGATCACGATCTCGGAGCGGGCCCCGTCCATGAACCGGGTCAGCTGGTCGGTGATGTCGTTGCGGGGGCCGGCGAGCGAGTGCTTGTCGATGATCTTGACCGGCGCCTCGTGCGCTCCGGCGAAGGACTCGAAGCCGCTGAATCCCTTCAGATGCTTGTACTCGGCGAGCTCCGTCTGATACTCGGTGAGCGCCTTGGTCCGGCGCTTGTCCAGATCCTGCGCCGTGACGAGGGCATCACCGCCGATATGGGCGTTCATGGCGCCGAAGGCGAGCTCCAGCTCCCGGCTCATCACGTCGATGTTGCCCCACAGATCCTTCGTGATGTTCGTCTGCTTGCGTTCGGCGAACTCCTCGTCGAAGGCCAGATCGAGCTGCTTCGCGATGGCTTCGCTGCGGACGACCACGTCGCAGTCACGATACGCCGTCGGCATGTCTTCCGGATCGACGAAATAGTGGCTCGAGATGTTGCGGCCGCCCACGACGGAATACTCCCCGTCGACGACAAGAATCTTGTCGTGGTTGCTGGCCATCAGCTTGCGCGGGTCGAGCACGAACGTCACGAGGTTCTCGTGGACCGGGTTGAACACCTTCACCTCGACGTTGGGGTAGGAGACCAGCTCCTGGACGAAATCCTGCCCCATCAGCTTGCGCGTGAAGCCCTTCGTGCCGCGGGCATCCATCATGAACCGGATCTTGAGCCCTTCGCGGGCCTTGCGCAGCAGCGCGCCCTGCAGGGCGAGCCCGAAGATATCCTTGTCGACGATGAAATACTGGATGTCGATCGAGGAACGGGCTTCATTGACCAGCTTCCAGCGGGTGTACCAGGCATCCGAGTTCTGATACAGCAGCCGGACGTCGGCGGCATCGTCACTTCCGCCCGAGGCCGGCCGGAACTGGTCGAAGGTGATGTCGGGCGCCGGCTGGAAGCGGGCCGCGAGGTTCTCGTAGGCGATCATGAACTGTTTGTAGTCGTCCTGCGTGTTCGTGAACGACCAGACGTTCTTGAAATACGATCCGAACCGGAACACCTTGACCGGGAAGGCGAGCCACGAGGTGTCGCGATACTTGCCGTACTGGGTGGACAGGCCGGAATACTTGGTCGAAAGCGTGGTCTTCCACTGGTCGAGCTGCTTGTTCGCGGCATAATACTTGAGCCGGGCCTGCGCTTCGCTTGCCCAGGCCGGATTGCGGGTGTCGGAGGCGAGCTTCTGGAGAATCTCGGTGGCCTTGGCCGTGTCACCCTTGAGCTGTTCATAGGCCTTGGCCAGTTCATACTTCAGCCGGGCCGCATGGCCCGAGGACGGGTTCGCCTGGAGATACCGCTCGATACGGGAAATCGCCGCGTCGGGGGATTTCCGGTTCTGGTCGCTCCAGAGCGACTGGAGCATGCTGCGGATCTCGGTGGGAAGCTGGGGGGCGACCTTCGTCGCGGAGGTCGAGCCCGTCGAGGAAGTCGCGGACTCGCCCGCTTCGGAAGGCGCGGCCGTTCCCTGATCGATATCCGAAACCGTCTGCGCCTCGTCCGTCGACTGGTTCAGCGTCGCCTCGTAGGCGCCCTTGGCCTGGGTGTAGGCTGCGAGGGCCTTCTTTACCTCGGTCTCGGAAAGTCCCTTCGAGACGGCGTCCTGATACGTTTTGTAGGTGGAAATATACTGGTCGTAGACGGCCCGCGTGTCGGTCTGGCCGAAGGCGGTTGCCGAGACCAGCATGAGGAACAGGGATACCCGGACCCAGTTTGACGGGATACGCTTCATACGGTACCTCCCAGGCTCTTCAGATGATAATTTGTTCAATTATACGAGCGAACCCGGGGGGGCGTAAAGGGTACCGTTTCACCACGTATCCGTCGGGGTGTCCGGAGAGATATGACGAAGCTATGGATCTGTCCTCAGGCTGTCCCGGAAGGGGCGGGGCGTCGAATGTAGCCGTGAACGAACAGCAGGATGGCTGCGAACAACGGCAGAAACATCATGCGGAGGAAGTGCGGGCCCTGGAAAATGTAGATCTTGACCTGCCCCGGCGCCTGTTGGCTCAGGCGGAGGGTGTACGTGCCGTTGCGTGTGGCTGGAACGTAGATGGTATGCCAGGTCGGCCGGGCCGACGGATCGGGTGGCCGGAGAAGATGGGCCGTTTGATCCGTTACGGGGGTGCTGTCGGGGTTCATGACCTCGATGCGGACATCCCGGAGCTCCTGGTGTCTCGCGCCGAAATCGATACGGAAGGGGTCGCCTGCGGCGGCGGCAAACGTGAGCTCCGAGGCGAAGGGGGTGGCGGGTGCCTGGCCGGGTTCGAGACCGAGCAACCCCTCGCCGATGCCGGCCTGAAAATAGTTCGGATCGATCAGGAGAAGGACTGCTGATAAAATACCAAGAACGATAAAATAACGGATGACGATCCAGGCCACACCTCCGCGTCGATGTTCCCGCATGCGTTTCCCTCCTCCGATCCCTGTCTCCCGGGGTCGCGACCGATTCCCGCGTCACGTCCCATCTCGATACGATAGCAAAAATTCGTTCATCGGGGATACCCGGATTTCCTTTGGAACATGGTGTGCAAAATGTATTTGGGGGTGGGTGTAGGGGCGGGTCTTCGACCCGCCCCTACGGGAACATCGATGTGGTGCGCCTTTTCAGTCGTTCTGGATGTCGATCACGGGCTCGTCGCCGCGCAGGTCGAGAACCAGGTCCGAGCCGTCGGGAATCGCGTTCGCGATCAGGCGCCGGGCGAGCCGGGTCTCGATCTCCTTCTGCACGAGCCGCTTGAGAGGCCGGGCACCGTAAACGGGGTCGTAGCCTCGCTCGATCAGCCAGGCTTTCGCGGCATCCGTGACGGTGAGGGTGAGACGTCGTTCGGCAAGCCGTTTCCGCAGGTCGCCGAACTGGAGGTCGATGATCGAACCGAGCTGTTCGCGGGTGAGGGGGGTGAACAGCACGATGTCGTCCACGCGGTTCAGGAACTCGGGCCGGAACGAGCGGCGCAGCTCGCCGAGCACGGTCTCGCGAACGCCCGCTTCCAGGGCACCCGACGGGGTGATGCCCTCCAGAAGAGCCTGGGAGCCGATGTTGCTGGTCATGATGACGACGACGTTCTTGAAGTCGACGGTGCGGCCCTGGGAGTCGGTGAGCCGGCCGTCGTCGAGCAGCTGCAGCAGCACATTGAACACATCGGGGTGGGCCTTCTCGATCTCGTCGAACAGCACGACCGAGTATGGCTTGCGCCGGACAGCCTCGGTCAGCTGGCCGCCCTCGTCGTAGCCGACATAGCCGGGAGGCGCGCCGATCAGCCGGGACACGGAGTGCTTTTCCATATACTCACTCATATCGATCCGGATGATGTTCTCCTCGGTGTCGAACAGCGCCTGGGCGAGGGCCCGGGCGAGTTCCGTCTTGCCGACGCCCGTCGGGCCGAGGAAAATGAACGAGCCGATCGGCCGGCGCGGATCCTTGATACCGGCACGGGAACGCAGCACGGCGTCGGCGACGAGGCTGACGGCCTCATCCTGGCCGATGACCCGCTCGTGAAGCACCGAATCGAGTTTGAGCAGCTTCTCCCGCTCGCCCTCGACGAGACGCGTGACCGGGATGCCCGTCCAGCGGCTGACGATCGCGGCGATCTCCTCCTCGTTCACTTCCTCGCGCACGAGCCGGCCGGTCGACTGCTTGCGCTTCAGCTCGGCCTCGAGTTCCGACAGCCGTTTCTGGGCGGCCGGGAGCCGCCCGTGCCGCAGCTCGGCGGCCTTTTCGAGGTTGTAGGCCCGCTCGGCCGCCTGGATGTCGTGGTGCATCGTCTCGATCTCGGCGCGCAGCGCCTGCACGCCCCGGATCGCCTCGCGTTCGCTTTCCCACTGGGCTTTCATCGCATCCGAGCGGTTTTTCAGGTCGGCGATCTCCTTCCGCACGTCGGCCAGCCGGGCGGCGCTTGCCTCGTCTTTTTCCTTGGCCAACGCCGCCTCCTCGATCTGGAGCTGCATGATCCGTCGCAGCACGGTGTCGAGCTCGGTCGGCATCGATTCTATATCTGTACGAATAGTTGCGCAGGCCTCGTCGATCAGGTCGATCGCCTTGTCGGGCAGGAACCGGTCGGTGATGTAGCGGTGCGAGAGGGTGGCGGCCGCGACGATCGCCGAGTCGGCGATCCGGACGCCGTGGTGGACCTCGAACCGCTCCTTCAGGCCGCGCAGGATCGAGATCGTGTCGGCCACGTCGGGCTGTTCGACCAGAACCGGCTGGAACCGCCGTTCCAGGGCGGCATCCTTCTCGACGTGCTGCCGGTACTCGTCGAGGGTCGTGGCGCCGATGCAGTGGAGCTCGCCCCGCGCGAGAAGGGGCTTGAGCATGTTGCCGGCATCCATCGAGCCTTCGGCCTTGCCGGCCCCGACGATGGTGTGCAGTTCGTCGATGAACAGGATGACGCGGCCCTCGCTCTGCTTGATCTCGGCGAGAACCGCTTTCAGCCTCTCCTCGAACTCGCCCCGGAACTTCGCCCCGGCGATCAGGGCGCCCATGTCGAGGGCGAACACCGTCTTGTCCCGGAGTCCCTCGGGCACGTCCCCGCGCAGGATGCGCTGGGCCAGGCCCTCGACGATGGCGGTCTTGCCGACGCCCGGTTCGCCGATGAGCACCGGATTGTTCTTCGTCTTGCGCGACAGGATGCGGATCACACGCCGGATCTCGTCGTCGCGGCCGATCACGGGGTCGAGCTTGTTCCTGCCGGCCTCGCGCACCAGGTCGCGACCGTATTTCTCGAGGGCTTCATACGTCTGCTCGGGGTTGGCGGACACGACCCGCTGGTTGCCCCGGACCTCGGTGAGGGCCTTCAGAAGCCGTTCACGGTCGATCTTGAACGTGGCGAGCAGCTTCCCGGCCGGCGTCGAGCCTCCCGACGAGATCATCGCCAGGACCAGGTGTTCGACCGACAGATACTCGTCTTTCAGGCTCTTCATCTCGTCCTCGGCGGCCACGAGGATCTGTGAAAACTCGCGCGTGACATACACCTGGTCGGGCTTCATGCCGGGCCCCGAGACGCGGGGTTTGCGGCCGATCTCGTCGGTCAGGCGGGATTTCAGGTCGTCCAGGGGGACGTTCATCCGGTTGAACAGGCGGGGAACGAGCCCCTCGGCATCCTCGAGCAGCGCCGACAGCAGGTGCTCCGGCGCGACTTCCGTGTGTCCATACTGGACGGCGAGATTCTGGGCTTTCTGCAGGGCTTCCTGCGACTTCTGCGTCAAACGATTCATATCCATTGCTATCTAACCTCCGGCGTCCGCCGCGGGTGTACAGATGATGATTGTCTCTCTTTTACTCACAAAAATCGTGCCACAAGGAAACGTGCCTCTGAAAGCCCCTTCCGCCCACCAACGGACGTGCGACGTCGCATTGGGCAGCCTCCCTCGCGACGTCTCCGTCGCACCGGTCAATCCCGGAGGCAGGGCGGATCACGATCCGCCCCTACAACAGGGAGATGCCAGCCCGGCGAAGGCTGCCGACCATCATGCGCAAGACATCCCTTCGGCGCGTAGGGGCGCATCGCGATGCGCCCGCCTCGCCCCGTTTCTCGCCCGTTTTTCGTGCTAAGGAAGCTCACATGTATCCGCTTGACGGTTGAGGGAAGGTACTATATACCCAAAGAACATGCGGCCCCAGAGAGCCGTATGACAGGGAAAGGAGCAGGATTCATGGCACAACGGGGTATCCGTGAGTTTCACGGCAAGAAGATGCTGGCCCGCCACCTGGGCGAGTATCTGAACGGCGGGATCGGCTATGACGGCAAGATCGTGCTCGTCGACGAGAAAACCGACTGGAAGCAGCTGCGCACGGAAAATCCGTGGCTCGGCTCGATGCCTCTGGTCGCGAAGCCCGACCAGCTGTTCGGCAAGCGCGGAAAGCACGGCCTGGTGCTCGTCAACAAGAACTTCGACGAGACGAAGGCCTGGATCCTGGAGCGCATGGGCAAGACCACCAAGGTCGGCGAGACGACCGGCACGCTCACGCATTTCCTCATCGAGCCCTGCATCCCGCACGAAGCCGAGTATTATGTCGCGATCAAATCGACCGCCGAAGGCGACGTGATCTACTTCTCCCTCGAAGGCGGCATCAGCGTCGAGGAAAACTGGGACAAGGTCATCCAGATCCAGGTTCCGGTTCTTCGGGGCATCGACGGCATCGACGTCGAGAAGGTCCTGCCCGCGCAGCTGGGCAAGAACAAGAAGCTCGTCGCCCGGTTCATCATCGGGCTGTACAAGTATTTCGCGGCGCTCCACTTCGCCTACCTCGAGATCAACCCGTTCGCCATCGCCGGCGAGTCGATCATCCCGCTCGACATGGTCGCCAAGCTCGACGACACCGCCGAGTTCTGCGCGGCGAAGTTCTGGGGCGAGGACATCGAGTTCCCGGCCGCGTTCGGCCGCGCGTTCACGCCGGAAGAGCAGAAAGTGCGCGAGCTCGACGCGATGTCGGGCGCTTCCCTCAAGCTGACGCTGCTCAATCCCGACGGCCTCGTCTGGAACATGGTCGCGGGCGGCGGCGCCTCGGTCATCTTCGCCGACACGGTGTGCGACCTGGGCTTCGCGAAGGAACTGGCCTTTTACGGCGAGTATTCCGGCGATCCCAGCACCCAGCTCACCTACGAGTATGCCAAGACCGTCATGGATCTGATGACCCGCAAACCCGATCCGCAGGGCCGGCCGAAATGCCTGATCATCGGCGGCGGCATCGCCAACTTCACCGACGTTGCGAAGACCTTCACCGGCATCATCATGGCGATGAAGGAATACGCGAAGAAGCTTCAGTCGGTAGGCGCCCGGATCTACGTGCGGCGCGGCGGCCCGAATTATCACGAGGGTCTCGCCAAGATCAAGGCGGCGGCGACCGAGCTCGGTCTGCCGATCGAGGTGCACGGGCCGGATTACCACATGACCCGCATCGTGCGCGACGCCCTCCAGACGGCATAACCGCGGAAAGGAACCAGCGTAGACCATGAAACGACCGTCATATCTTCTGTTCGATAAAAACACCCGCGCGATCGTCTTCGGGATGCAGACGAACGCCGTCCAGCGCATGCTCGACTTCGACTACTGCTGCAAGAGGGAAAAGCCCTCCGTCGCCGGCATCGTCGACCCGGGCCGCTCGGGCACCAGCAAATGCTTCTACGGCAAGAAGGAAATATTCGTGCCGGTATATCCTGACATCGCCACGGCCGTCGCGGCCCACTCCGATGTCGACGTGATGATCAACTTCGCCTCGTTCCGGTCGGCCTACGACACGACGATGCAGGCGCTCGACGCCGAGCAGATCCGCACTATCTGCGTCATCGCCGAAGGCGTTCCCGAACGATACTCGCGCCACATGCGCGCTGTCGCCCTCGAGCGCGGCAAGACGATCATCGGGCCGGCCACCGTCGGCGGCATCGCGGCAGGCGCCTTCAAGATCGGCAACACCGGCGGCACGATCGACAACATCTGTTCCTCCAAGCTGCACCGGCCGGGTTCGGTCGGCTTCGTCAGCAAGTCCGGCGGCATGTCGAACGAGGCCTACAACATCATCGCCCGCAACAGCGACGGCCTGTTCGAAGGCATCGCCATCGGCGGCGACGCGTATGCCGGCTCGAACCTGCTCGAGCACCTGATGCGCTTCGAGGCCAACCCCAGCATCAAGATGCTGGTCTGCCTCGGCGAGGTCGGCGGCGAGGAGGAGTGGCGCATCGTCGAGGCCCTCCGGTCGGGCAAGATCAAGAAACCCCTCGTCATGTGGGTCACCGGCACCTCGATCAAATATATGCCGAAGGGTATACAATTCGGCCACGCCGGCGCGAAGGCCGATGCCAGCCGCGAGACGGCCGAGGCGAAGAACGACGCCCTGCGCGCCGCCGGAGCGGTCGTGCCGACCTCGTTCGACGATTTCGACAAGGCGATCAAGGAGACCTTCGACAAGCTCGTGGCGAAGGGCGCTCACAAGCCGATTCCCGATGTCGAGCCGCCGGCGATCCCAATGATGTACAAAGAGGCCTCGGCGCGCAACATGGTGCGCCGGCCGACCAACTTCACCTGCACGATCTCCGACGACTCGGGCGACGAGCTGATCTACGCGGGACACAAGATCAGCAAGGTCATCTCCGAGAACTACTCGCTCGGGGAGGTCATCGGCCTGCTCTGGTTCAAGGAGCGGCTGCCCAAGTGGGCGGCGGGCTTCATGGAGAACGTCCTGAAACTGTGCGCCGACCACGGCCCCTGCGTTTCGGGTGCCCACAACGCCATCGTGACGGCGCGCGCCGGCCGTGACCTGATGAGCGCCGTCGCCTCGGGCCTGCTGACGATCGGCCCCCGGTTCGGCGGCGCCGTCGCCGGCGCGGCTCTCGCGTTCAAAGCCGCCCGCGACGCCCAGATGACACCGGAAGGCTTCGTCGACGAGATGAAGAAGAAGAACGAAAAGATCCAGGGAATCGGGCATCTGATCAAGAGCCTCAAGAACCCCGACATGCGCGTCGTTCTTCTGAAGAAGTTCGCCAAGGAGAACTTCCCGGCGACCCCGCTGCTCGACTACGCCCTCGAAGTCGAACAGATCACGACGTCGAAGAAGGATACCCTCATCCTCAACGTCGACGGCTGCATCGGCGTTCTCTCCGTCGATATGATGTACGGCCTCGGCTGGGACGAGGAGAAGATCCAGGAAGTCGTCGACAGCGGCGGCCTCAACGGCCTCTTCCTGCTCGGCCGCACGATCGGCATGATCGGCCACTACATGGATCAGCGCCGCCTCGAAGCCCCGCTGTATCGCCACCCCTGGGACGACGTCCTCTACGATCTTCCGAAACTCGAAGAGTGACCTTCAGCCCGTTCGCGGGCGCGATGAAGAAAAACCGGCTTCCCGTCCTGGGAAGCCGGTTTTCAATAAGCAGGCAAATAAAAAAGCCCCGGGCATGAGCCCGGGGCCGTCGTGTCAGATCATCGGACCGATCCGGGCGGCGGGAGCATTCCGGGCTGGGGGGGCCAGACGGTGGAGGAATCCGAGAGCTTCGTGATGAACAGGCGGGTTCCGTCGGGGCTCAGAAGTCCCGAAACCATCACGGTATGGCCGGCCGATTCCCACATGTCGTGACCACCGACAGCATCCTGGTAGCGGAACTTGGGGGTCTTTTCGAGGGTGGCCGGATCGAAGGCGACGTAGGCGCTGTATCTCACCGTGTCTTTCGTCCAGAGCAGTTTGAAGGCCGTTCCCGGATCCGTCGAGTTCGGATCGAAGCTCAGGATGCCGTTCAGGTTCGTGATCACCGTTCCGGAGGTTGGTTCCTCCGGGGGGGCGAAGGGAACTGCGGGATTCGGCCAGACAGTCGAGGTATCCGCAAAGACGGCCATGAAGATGCGCTGGAAGCCATCCGTATCGGTGAACAGCTTCCCGGAAATGACGACCGTGTGCCCGTCGGATTCCCAGAGGTCCCGGCCGTTCGTCTGATCCTGGTAGCGGAAGGCGGGTGTCTTGGTGAGGGCGTTCGGGTCGAAGACGACGTAGGCACTCTTCGTGACCGTTCCCTCGCTCCAGGAAAATTTGAACATGTTCCGGGGATCCGCGGATGCCTGGTTGAAACTCCAGAGACCGCTCTGGCTGCTGATCTCGGCCCCTTCCGCAGGTTCGCCCGGGATCTCGATGCTGGGCGGAACGAAGCCGGTATCCGAGGCGGGCCGGATGGCGAACACCTTGACCACTGCCGGACCGTAATCAGGTTCCGGCCGCTTCTCGATGATGATGCCTTCCATGGTGACGGCCATGCCGAGCATGCTCTGCATGGCATTTTCCAATGCAGCGGAGCCGGAGTTGGGGTCGGGGATGAACTTCGTGCGGATCTTCTGGGTGAGGCCGAACCAGAAGGCACCTTCCGCGTCTCGTTCGAGCGGGCCGCCCGTGAAGGTCATGGGCTCCAGCACCGGAATCGTGACGACGTCATCGGCATATCCCGTGATGCGGAAGGAGGGCGGGGTGCTGTTCGTGACGTCGGGCTTTGTTGTATAGTATCCGGTATAGACGTGAGGCGTTGTCGTGGCCGTCACGGGCTGGCCGCCGATCAGACTGCCGTCAGCGACCATGGCGAGGAATCCGCTGAAAGAGGCCGGGCCCTCTGGAAAGCCTTCGGGGGGCTGGATGTAGAGGGCGGGATCGTTTTCGTGAGGCTTCACTATGACGCCCATGATCCGGCCGGGAAGGTCACCGGTGGGATTCTGTGGGATATCGGATGGTATATAAGCGAAGCCCATCTCGGGGCCCTGCATCAGAAGCACGAACAGAGCGGCAGCGAGATCCTTCGCATTGGCCGCGTTGGCGATGACGGGGACGTTGGCCAGGATCTTGCCGATGATCAGGTCGCGGATGGCGTCATGGTAGATCGTGAGCTGGTCGGGGGTCGGCGGGGTTGAGGGCGCCGTCAGCTTTCGCACCGAGGCGGCCAGGGTCAGCTGATCCAGACCCGTTTTATAGCCGGCTGTCGCATCGATGAGCTGGGTTTCCACAGGCGCGGGATACAACCGGGTGATCAGGGGCGGCGTGCCTTCGAAAAGTTTCAGATTCGTGAAGACGGTCTTGAAGGCGGCCTGGATCAGGCCGTGGACCGGATCGGCCTGGAACATCGAGCGAACGGCATCGGCGCTCGGGGCAGCTTTCAGGGTCGTCGTCAGGCGTTCGAGGCTGTCGGAGATCAGTTGATAATCGGCCGGCGGCAGCGCGGGCGTGGACATCGTGGTCATGACCTTGAGGGCCGCGATGATGCCTTCCAGCTTGCCCGTCAGGATCTGGGCTTCGAGCTGCCGGGTGACCTCGGGGTCGTTGACGATCCCGGGAAGGGTTTCGCCGATCAGGGTGCCGTCGGCATCCTGCAGGCCCAGAAGGACGTCGGGCGGCAGTCCGAGCGAGCGGGCGCGCAGGCGAAGCTGGTCGCCGAACAACTGCCAGCCTTCCGCCTCGCTGTAGAGGCCCTGGGCGATGCCCTCGCAGATCTCGCGCTGGAGGGTGAAGGCGAACTCGCGGAACTCGACGAACTTCGCATCCCCCAGGCCGGCCTGGCGGAACGTCTCGAGCTGGGCTTTCTCGCGGTTGACGAACGCCTGGGCGATCTTGGCCAGCTCTGTGTCATCGAGGGTGGGTAGTTTGTCGAGCGGGATGACGCTGAGAATTTCGCCCAGATTGACTTCGAACGTGGCATCGAAATCCTCGGCGAACTGGACCAGCTTTGCCTGGAAGATCGAGTTGGGATCGATGACGGGCGCCGAAGCGGTCTTCCCTTCGAGGATCTCGGGGAGGATGCCTTCCAGAATCGTGCCGCCGAGGATGGCGCGCAGGACGATATTGCGCCGGCCGGTCGGGAGCCCTGTGAGCTTGTAATAGCCGCTGGCATTCGTCGTCGTCCGTTGGCCGAATGGAACGAATGCTCCGCGGTCATCGTAATCACCGGCTTCGACGAGAATGTTGGCAGCCGGGTTGGAGACGGATCTGAGCATGCTGCCCCGGATGCTCCGGGAAATGGGCGCGTTGCTGACGAAGCCGGTCGCAACGCCGTTTCCGGCCGTGAGCCCCTCGTTGGTTCCGGGATTGTTCGAGCCGCCGGGCAACAGATCGTCGCCGCCGCCCCCGCCTCCGCACCCCGTGAGAAGAAGAGCCGTTGCGATCAAACAACAGGAGAACAAGCGAACAAGCCAGGATTTCATATTCCTCTGTGCCTCCGGAAAAAATATCTTTGTTGAGGGCATTGTATCGAAGCTAGCGGAGAACCGATCGGGAAGTCAATGCCGAAGGGACTCTTTTGTCTCATCCGGGGTGTGACAACCGTTGATTGGGAGTCATCTCGGGGGCGGGCCCTGCTGGACACGATTTGTGACATCGACGAGGACCGACCGGCCAGATGCGAGAGGGGGGACGAAGTCGGGACCAGCGAGGAAGATGTTTCGATCCGGGAGGGGGGGGAGATCTTCACCGAGATATTCCGAGCGGATCGACCGGAACAGATTTACCAGGGAGAGGTCCTGCCTCAGCCGCCCGTATCTTCGATCCTGGCAGTAAACGGCGATCAGATTCGCGAATCGCTCTTTCATATGCGAGGCATCGATATCCCCATACCGGAAGTAACAGCCAGGACCATGATCGGATGCGAGGATGATCACGCGAGGGCGGTTGGCGGGAGAGGCGAGGAGAGCGTCGACAAGGTTGCGGACGCGCCGCTGCAGCCAGATAAGCTGGTTCCCATAGGCGCGTTTGTACTCTTCTTCGGTCCTGTTCCAGCGGATATTGATGGCGTCTATATAGCTGAAACAATATAAAGGCTCGACCTCCCGGCCTTGGGCGTCGAAAACGAATGGGGCATGGGGGGTAAAGAGGTGGGCGAAGGCAAAGACCGGTGCCGAAGCAAGGGAGGCTCGCGGCATGGTGTCGAAGGCATACCGGATGCGATCCCTGTGGCCTTCATAGGGAAAGGCGAGTTCACGATACCGGGGGGGGAGGGCCTCGAGGATGGTCGAAGGAAGAACGGACGCCAGAGCCGGGAGGATGGTCCGGCCGATGATGGTGCCGGTGAATTCGCCCGTTTGCGGATACTGGTCGGTTTCGAAATCCCCGGAAGGGGATACGTTCGTATAATAATATCCGCTCTTGTATGTTATGAGATGATATCCGTGACGGGCGAATGCGGCCATCGTTGGATTTGCCGCCATCCTGGCCACAAAATCTTCCGGATACAGGGTTGGGGCAAGAAGATCGTCGATATACCGGCCTTCCAGCATCGAGAGAAAGCTCGCGAAGGTTGACGGATAATTTGCCGTGCTGCGGTCGGCCACGTAGAAGCCCCGGTCGCGGAGGAATTGTGTGAAGGAGGAGGTATCGAAGCCATAGAGATCCCGGAGCACGTCTTCGCGGGCATAGGCATCGAGAATGAGGCAGTAGATGTCGGGATATCCTGTTTCCGGTGCTGAACGAGGGGACGGCTCGGAAGCCGGAAGAACGCGGGCTGTCGATCGGGCCGGGCGGTTTGCGAAGACGAAGAGCTGTTCGGCACCCGTCAGCAGAACGAAGATCAGAAGATAGGCATTCAGGATCCGAAGCGGCCGATCGAGATCCAGCCGTGTCCGTCGCAGCAGTGTGGCAAAAATCAGGAGGGATGCGACGGTCGCCGAAAGCACCAGGAGATGACGCCCGGAAGGGGAAAGATCCCCTGGCAGCATCGGGACGATGAACTCGAAGGCCGTGCCGTATCCGAAAAAGGCCGTCAGAACCAGCAGGGAAAACAGGCCTGCATGACGCCTGTCGGCCCAGAGATGCTTCGAGAGGAGAACGAGAGCGGAGGCCATGCAGGCAAGGCCTGCGACGACAGCGATCTCCCCGGTCTGGAGGAACAATGAATTTTCGAGAAGGCGTCGGGTGTTCCAGATCAGAAAATACAGGAGGGACGGGAGTTCGGGGATGCTCAGCATCGGCATGCCCGGGATTTCATCAGATACAATGTGCACTTCGTGTTCCGCACGGGCGTGACGGCGAGGGTGTCGAATAGGCAAGCCATCTTGGCTTCAAGCTCCTCCCGTGGTGACCGGATTGAGACATTGCGCAAGCGTGGAACTCATGGTTTGAGTCGGTCCGTTATATCGATTAGAGAAGCTGTTGCAGAAGAAATTGGGGGAAACACGATCTTTCCGGAGACGAAATAGTTTTTGTTTTCAAGCAATGGGAGGGACTCTCCGAAAAGTTTCGAGCGGACGACCCTGAAGAGATTGACCAGACTGATCCTTGGGTTCATCAAGGCATAGTTCTGGTCGGGAAAGTAGACGGCAGTCAGATTCGAAAATCGTTCCTTCAGATTGGTGCGTTCGATCTCTCCCTCGATCATACGGCTGGCGGGGCCATGATCGGAACAGAGAAGGATGACGACAGGCCTCATGCGCTCCCTTTGCCGGTTCTGGAGGGCCTCAACAACGTTGCAGATGCGATTCTGGAGAAATTGGAGCTGGCTGATATATGATTCGATATAATTATCGGGAGGGAGGAGATTGTCATTGAACCCAAAGGTGTGAGGAGGGGTCGTTTCCCGGCCATCTCTGTCGAAGACGAACGGGGCATGGGGACAAATGATGTGGAGAAAGACGAATTGAGGGGCCGCCGATTTGGGAGCCGTCGCAACTTCTCTGAGAAAAAATCTGATCCTATCCTGATGCCCGCGGAGAGGTGAGATGAGACGGCGAACGCCCGTTGCAATGTTATCCATCACCCAGTGTGGAACCAGGGAGGCACATGCCGGAAAGATCGCATAGGCCAGATTCATCTCGGTGAAGATGTGCAGATCGAGGCTGTCTTCCGTGAGAAATTGGGCGTTCGGGGAGATGTTTGGCGAGTCACGTCCGTTCTTGAAACAGAGTATCCCATATCCATGTTGGACGAAGGATGCGGCAGTCGGATTGGCCGACATGCGTCGTGCAAGATCTTCCGGGGTGAAGAGACGGTCGAATGCGTCATTGACATATCCGCCCTCGAGAAGAGCCAGGAGAGATAAATAGGTGTGCGGATAGTTCGAGGTGCTCTGCTCGGCGACGTAGAATCCGCGATCACGAAGGAATGCCGTGAAGGAAGAGTTGTCGAAGGAGTAAAGCTCGGACAGGACGTCGTTGCGTGCAAATCCATCGAGAACGAGACAATAGACGTCGGGAAAAGTTCCCGAAGAAAGGATGGGGGGCGAGAATGACTGTGAAACGCTGACGGAAGGCGGAGGAGGGAGGGCCGCAGCCGATCGAATCTCCGAGGCAGCCTCGATGGCGATGAGCAGGGTGAGGGTGAGGAGATAGACGTTCAGGATTTTTATCAGGTGAAGGAGGTTCAGGGCTGATTTTCGCAGTGCCAGGAAGAACAGGGCAAATGCAACGCCAAGGAATACAAGAAGAATTCCATGCAGTGTCTCCGGGGCTACCGGCAGCAGCTTCCGGATCGCAAAAAAATTATAGAGATATCCATATTGCGTAGACAGGACAAGGACCGTGGTCAGTCCGATGCAGGAACCATATCTGGATGATGACCGGCGATGAAGGAAGAGCATGGCGAGCGCTGTCGTGAGAAGGAAGCCGAGGAAGAGCAATACATCGTCCCTTCCGATAACGGTGAGGTTCTGGCGAAATGGAGCGAAAAACCAGATGCAGAGATAAAGGATGGGTGGAAGTTCGGGCAGGCTCAGCATCGGCAGCCCCGGGATCTCATCAGATACAGCGTGCGTTGCGTGTCACGAACGGGATGTTTGGCGATCGTTTCGAACTGGCTTTTCATCGCGGTTTCGAAGGACTCCTGGGTATACCGGGAAAAGATATCCTTTCTCACGGCGAGGAGGCGCTGCACCTGGGAATCTTCGCGGGGGACGAACTCGATGATCAGGTGGCGGCCAAGCCCGGCCAGGAAGGCGGCGACACGATCGAAGGGCAGGTTGTTGCCGATGACGAGATGGTGGATGAGGGCGAGGGCCATGACGAGATCGACCGGTCCGCGATCTGCGAACGATGCCCGTTCGGCATGGGCCCAGCCGAAGGCCGGGGTGGGATTGGTCAGGTCCAGCAGCAGGGGGAGAAGCTTGGTGTCGCCGCGGGAGCGGACATCCCGGTAATTGCGCTCGACCGCCGCCGGATCGATGTCCCAGGCCACGGTCAGAGCCCCCCGCTCGCTGGCGAGGCGGCTGAACACGCCGGTGTTCGCCCCGAGATCCCAGGCGGTCCCTGGGGAGACCCGATCGATGAGGCCGGCGACCAGATCGCGTTTTTCCGCGAACCCGGTCTCTGAGTAATTCGTATTCGTATAATATTCCGCCCATGTCGTTCCGGCGGGCTGCCAGTCGAGAGCCTCGATGGCGCTCTGGAGACCGTCGACGATCCCGCGAACGGCCTGGGGATGGACCTTGCGGCCGGCGGCGGGGCGGGGGGCATCCGAGGCCAGGCCGGACTGGGCGCGGGCGTGCAGGTGCAGGTGCATCAGGAGCTGGAAGGAAAACCAGGTGCGCAGCGGGAGCAGCCGCGAGGCGAGATCCAGCGGAATGCCGTCGAGATGGAGCTGGGAGAGACGGCCCAGGCTGACATCGACGCGGCTCATCAGCGCGAGGGGGGCGAGGAAGTGGCGGCAGAACTGCTGATAGGCGGGCCAGGGCTCGTCGGCCTGGGCTTTCTCGAAGGACAGGGTGTCGAGAAGCACGATTCTGCCTTCATGCAACTGGAAATTGAAGGCCGAAGCATCCTTGAGCCGCATCCCGTGGTCCATCGCGAGCTGTTGAATCCGGAGCGCCGCCCGGGCGGAGTCCCGGAGCTGGCCGAACGACCATTCACAGGGATGAGAGATGAACCGGACCGTCTCCGGCCGGATGATGCGGAAACAGCCGTCCGGATCGAGGGGCGGTTCGCCGGTTTCCTCGTGGCGGATCAGAAGCCCTTCTTCGGTCAGGCGGGCATACAGACCGGACTGCATGAACTGTTCATGATCTTCCTGCCCGATCGTTTGTATTTGTCGATATATAATTCCATTCCGGGAAAAGACGAAGCCGGCCGGGTCGCGAAACGACGCGCGATGCCGCTCCTGCCGCGCGGTATTCATTTCTTCTCGGCGGGGTGATCGTCGGTCTGAGGCGGCGTCTTGGGATCGTCGGTCTTCTTTTTTCCCGTCAGGAAATCTTTGAACTGCTGCCAGTAGAGTTTGAGGGCATAGAGCCCTCCGAACAGCGTTGCCACGATGATCTGAAAGACGTAGCTTCCGGTACCGGGGTCGATGTAGGCCTCGGCCGGGGGGATGATGAGGGCGGAGAGGCCCAGTGCCAGCGGCATGGTGCGGGACAAGGCGGAAAGAACGGTATGCATGGATCCTCCTGGTGGATGGACGGATTCGGATGGGGACAAGGAAGAGTGCCGGGTCATGTCGGTTTTTTCGTGAGGCCGTGCTTGAAGAGACGGTCGACCTCTTCACCGAACCGGCCGTCGGCGAGATGGATGACGAGATGGGGTAGGGGTTCGTGGCCGCCGTTGTAGAACCGTTCGGCCTCGATCAACACCAGGTGGGCGGGCTGGCCTTCTTTCGGGATCACGAACCGGAGGCGTTTCATCCCGAAATGCGCCGTCTTGAAATGCTCGCAGGCCTCGTAAAAGCGCTCGGCCGGGATGATCATGGCCAGCTTCGCCCCGTAGGGGAGCAGATAGGCCGCCGCTTCGATGAAGTCGGCCAGGGTGCCGTTCAGTTCGTGTCGGGCTGCCGCACGGCCGGGTTTTTCCGGGATCTTGCCGCTTCCCTTGGGGTAGTAGGGAGGATTCATGACGACCAGGTCGAAGGATTCCGGCAACATGCGGGCCGGGATCTCCCTGACATCGGTATGCTCGAACTCCATGCCGATCAGGCGGGGGTTCAGCTCGAGATTGCGTTTGGCAAGATGATGAAACTCCTCTTGCAGTTCGATGCCGGTGATGGTCAGGGCGGGGTTGCGGTATTTCAGCATGAAGGCCAGAATGCCGCTTCCCGAGCCGAGATCGACAACCCGGGATACGCTCGGAGAGAGGGGCACAAACTCGGCCAGCAGAAGGGTGTCGATGGCAAATGCGGTGCCGTCGATTTTCTGGATCAGTTTGAGATCGGTTCCGACGACCTCGTCGAGCCGCTCGTCCGTGTCGAGAAAAACGCTCTGCATGTCGGGTATTCTAGCCCGGATCCCGGACCGTGTATAGGGGCTCTTGGGCCGCAGGGGCGGGTGATCAGAAGTTGATCGCGAAGGAGAGCGAGTAGCGGCGGTCTTCCCGGTCACCGGGGCGGGGGCCGAGCTCTTCGGAATAGGTCGCGAACTCGATCCGCGCCTCCCGGAAGGTTGCGGTCGCACCGGCGCTCAGATACCCGCCGCGAACGCCGCCGC
>JAKQOH010000086.1 GCA_029565415.1 Candidatus Rifleibacteriota bacterium
TCGCCACGATGCTGTCGGTGCGGACGGCCGAGGCGCTGATCGATGCCGGCGGGAAGAACCTGGCCGACATCCGGTCGGCGCTCGAACGGGTGGAACTCCAGCAGAAGGCGGGCCGGGCCGCTCCGGTCGAACGTCTGCGGCTGGAAGCCCGTCATCAGGAAGTGCTGGAGACGATCGAAACCTGGCGTCAGGCCCGGACGACGGGCCTGGCCCACCTCGGAGCCCTGATGAACCTGGCCTCTCCGCCCGCCGGCATCGCGTGCGACGATCTTCCCGCGCCGGCATCCGAAGGCGGTGAGACGGCAGAAGCGCTCGTGGCGCGGGCATTCCAGGAACGGCCGGATGTTGCGGGCGCGGGCCACCAGATGCGGCGTGCCGAGCGCACCGAGCGGGCCCAGCGGCGGGCCGGAAAGCCTGTGTTGGCGCTTGTGGCCGGGGTGAACCGGTACGGCGACCGGGACGATGCGCGGCATCTCGGGACCGGCTTCGTCGGCGTGGATCTGTCGTGGTCGTTGGCCGACGGCGGCCAGCGGCAGGGGCGTCGCCAGCAGGCCCGCGCGGGTCTCGAGGCGGCGAAATCCCGGCTCGATCAGTTGAAGGCAGGCGTGACCGAGCAGATCCACCGCTCTCTCGCGGCACTCCAGACGGCCCGCAGCCGGCTCGAACGAACGAAGGCGGGCCTCGCCGCGGCCGAAGAGGCGCACCGGATCGAGGCCATGAAATACGAACAGGGCCGCGGCACGATCACCGACCTTCTGGACGCCGAGGCCGCCTTGTTCGCCGCCCGGGCCCAGGACATCAAAGCCGCCAACGACCTCTCCGCCGCCCACATCGCCCTCCTGCTGGCCGCGGGCGACGAAAGGCTTGTTCCCTGACGCATGACGCAAACATCAGTTGCCACAGCGTTCTGCGCGATTCGACAATGTCAGGTTGTCTCGAGAAACCCTGAAACGGGCTTATTGATTCCTGCATTTCATAAGCCAATTTCATACTCCCGTTCGTGCTGAGCCTGTCGAAGCACGAGAGGTTCTCGCCCTTCGACAAGCTCATGGCGAACGGGTGGTTTTCATTCTGCAGGACTCAATAATGGGCTGTGGAGAGGGAAAACGGCAACGATTTAATCTTGATGCCACGTCTCCAAGCGAAGACCAGGGATTGACTCGAAGTGCTTTTTGTTGCCGGTGACCAGTGTGCAACCGATGCTCAAAGCAATGGAGGCGATGAGAAGATCGAAATCCTGGCTGGGTTTTCCAACCTTCCTGAGTTCCGCTTTGATACGACCGAAGAAGCGGGCACTCTCTTGGCTGTCGGCAAGGATTGTCAGCGGCCGTGCAAATTTTTCAATTCTGGCGATGTTTTCTTCCACACGGCGAGAGTTGAAGGCACCGAAAAAAAGCTCGGCCAAAACACCGTTGGTAATCGCAATGGATGCAACACCAACCGCTTTGACCTTCTTTTTGAGAGCCTCATCACCATTCAGCAGGCGAACGCAAATATTGGTGTCGAGAAGGTAACTCATTTCAGGGTTTCCCTGTTTTCGACCGATTGCCGGCTGTCATAGATGACACGAATCTGTTCTTCCACGGAACGATCGTCTTCCCAGGTGCCGCAAACCTCCAGAAATTCAAGAGTATCCTTGTCGGTAGCACCTGCCTCACCAATCAACTCCTTCTTGAAGAATCGGATCAATTTCTCAAGTTTCTTTTGCGCGGATTCGGGAAGTCCCTGAATCTCTCGAAGGATTCTTTCTTCGTAAATTGTTTTGGTCACCATGCGTTCATCACCTCTCAAGTCAGTTTAGGCACTTGGTCGAATCATTTCAAATTCCAAAGAATAAAAAAACACAGGGGGAAACCGTGTGGCTTTGCTCTCGCGTTCAAGGCCCTGTTTCAGATTACCCCACGGCCATCTGCTTACGGTGAAGAAGAACATGGCCTTTTCCATAGGTTTTTACATCTTCACCGAACTTCGGCTTGGAGGATGTGGTGTATTTTATTTCTTATCGAATACTTCATCATGGGAAGGGAAACCCTTTTGGCCCCTGCCTTTCTTGATGCCCTCGAGAAGGAAGGAGCTTTTCAGGATGGCCTCGGTTTCGCTCTCTGCCTGCTTCGTGCCGACCTTCTCTTTCAGAAGCTCAATAGCGGAGCGGATTACCTCGGAGAGGGAAATCTTCTTCCCGTCTCGCTTGCTCCAAAGAAAGGCAAGGTTTTCCAGAAAGTCATGCTGGGCCGGGTCCAGGTAAATTTGAGTTCTTTTCATAAACCACCTCTATATACATTATGTCGCTATGATGTATAAGAGTCAAGAACCCCAACAATGGAGACAACAGCCTGCCGGAGTGTAATTCGCCGACAACCTATCCTCAAAGCCTTCGGGTTTGAAGTGGACCCGGTTTGGTGGACGGTTCGGGATTTTCGTAATCATGCAGCCTGCGTATGCCGCCTTTCGTATTCCACGGGGGAGCAGTAGTCCAAACCAGAATGCCGTCTTCTGAGATTCCACCAGCCTTCGATGAATTCGAAGACGGCCATTCTTACTTCGGATTGCGTCTTGAAACGGCGGCGTTCTTGACGCCGAGGCGGCCCTGTTTGCGGCCCGGGCGCAGGACATCAAGGCTGCCAACGATCTCGCCGTCGCCCACATCGCCCTCCTGCTGGCCGCGGGCGATGAACGGCTTGTTCCCTGACGCGTTGCGCCGGGTGTCGGCCGGGGAATACGACGGTTGAAGCGCCGTCCCGGAGATAACGCCTTTTCCGAGGGTTCCCGCCGGAGGGGGGGGGCGCTCAGTCTGACGGCGGGATATCCTTTCCGCGGCCGGGCTTGGGCGCGAGCCACGCCTGCTGGCCCCGGGAGCATTTCGTGAGCCGGTCGTAGAGCACGACGTTGATGCAGGCGGCGAGATTGAGGCTGGCCCGGGTCGGAATATAGATCGTGTCGCGGCACCACGAGAGCGTGCGGCGGCCAAGGGTCATGTGCTCGCCGCCGAACACGTAGTAGGCCAGTTCCGGATGCTCGTATTCGGGCAGGGGGACGGCGTCTTCGACCAGCTCGACAGCGACCGGCACGAAATGGTAGGGCACGGTGAGCCGCAGATCATCGACCTCGAGCAGGGGGGTGCGCCGGTACTGGTGGCCCACATCGGTCGAAGCCTTCCGGTAATGCGCCCCCGCGATGGCGATGAGCGAGACGCCGAAACAGCCGGCGGCCCGCAGCGCGCTTCCGATGTTCTTCGGGTCCTGGGGGTGGTCGATCGCGATGCAGGCCTGGCCCCAGGTGTCGTGGGAGCCGGCGGCGCGATCGGCGGCGCAGCGGTCGAGAAGCTGTGCCACGTGTTCATAGGCGGTGTCGGTGTCAGTCATGCGGTGTCTCCGTTGCGGTGATGGGAAGCGGTGATGAAGGGGCGACGGCATCGGAAGCGGTGGCCGGCTGGCCGGCGAGCAGCCGCTGGACCTCCTCTTCGGCGGCGAACCGGTCGATGTTGCGCCATTCGGTGAGCGAGGCCAGCTCATTCCGGGCCGTTGGGTCGAGATGCATGGTCAGAAGCGCGTCGCTGATGCTCGCGAGCAGGGCTGGCGGCAGGTCGTTCCGGATGACGAGCGGGTCATACGGGATCGGGCCGGTCGTGGCGACATACCGAAGCTGCTCGGCCATGCTGGCGCTCTTGCGGTCGGGGGTGATCGTGTAGACCGCCGCCCCGTCGTACAGCCCCTTGATGACCCCGTCGATGCTGCTGTCGTGGCTGTGGGTGAAGACGACGCGGCCGAAATAATCCAATGGATATATATTCAACGATGCAAACAGCCTGTTCGGGAAGTAGAAGCCCGATCCCGAATTCCGCTCGACATAGGCGAACGTCCGGCCCTTCAGATCGGCCACCGCCTGGAACGGGCTGTCGGCGCGGACGATGATCTTGCCGAAGTAATCGATGCGGCCCCCCTGCACGGGCCTGCAGATCACGCTCCAGGGTTTGGCGTAGCCGAGATGCTGGAGGGAGGCGTGGGAGAACCAGGCGATCTCGGCGCGTTTCTCGTCCAGCAGGCGGGCGAGGGTCTCGTAGTCGGCGGCAACGTTGAGCCGCACGGGTCGCTGGAGTTTGCGGGAAAGATACGAGAGAAGCGGTTCCATCCGGGCCTTGAGCTCGCGCGGTCCGAGAAACGGGATGACGCCGAACACGACGGGTGGCTTCGGATCGATCCGGAGGGTGACCGGCACGAGCCGGTGGCGCGGTTGCCAGGCAAGAACACCGGCGACGATGAGCAGGATCAGGAGGGTGACCCAGACAACCGCCCGGCCCCGCCGGACAAGGGAAAGATCGCGGGAAGCGTTCATGATGCGAGATTCTCCTGCGGTCGCAGATAGGCGAGGAGCGCGGCTTCCTCGGCCGGAACGAGCGGGGATGCCGGAAGAACGGCTTCCGGAGAAGATTCGGCCGGCAGGGACAGCCCGGAGAGCGCGTTGCGGATATGCAGAACCATGCGGCTCACCTCGTGGGGCAGATTGGTTTCGAGGAGCTCCTGGGCGACGGAGCTGGTGAAGGCGTCGGGGCTGCGCAGCCGGTCGAAGGCCGACAGAAGCGTCTCGGGGCGGGGGCCGGCGAGCAGGACCATGCGGCAGCAGAGCACGGCACGGTCGCTCCAGCGGGAAAGGCCCGTCGCGAGCTCGTCGGCAGACCAGCCCGCTCGGCCGCCGCTCTGCCGGAGACAGGCCAGGAACTCGGCCTCGCGGATGATGAGCCGAAGCAGGCCGAGCATGCCCTCGTCATCCGGTGTCTGGCCGGGCGGTGTCGGGGAGCTGCCGATGACCTGGCGCAGGAGGGGGATCGCGGAGGCCCAATCGGGAAGTTCGGACAGCCGGGGCACCCGGCAGGCTTCCCACAGGGGGGCTGTCGACGGGCTCCCCGACGGAGCTGCGTGGGTGACGAGACAGGCGCGGAGCAGTTCGACGGTTTCGGGGGTGGCCTGTTCCAGGAGCCGGACGAGCCCCTCGCGTGCTTCGGGGTGGTCGAAGCTCAGGATGCGGCCGACGATGTCGAGGCCGGCCGAGCCGCCGATCGAGCGGATCGTGTGGCCCAGCTTCTGACGCTCTGCAGCCGTCAGGCCGTCCATGAGCGACCGGATGCGTGCCAGGCGCTCTTTCGAGGCCTTTTCGACGAGGTTGGCGGCGTGCCGGGCGCGGATCGGATCGGAATGCGCGGCAAGCCGGTTCAGCGCCGCGAGACCGCCCGAGGTCGGAAGCCGGCCCAGAGCGCGGATCGCGATGCACGCGACATCCGTGTCGGGGTCGTTGGTGAGGGCTTCCATCGATTCGAGGAAGAGGGGCAGAGCTGTTTCCCCCATGATGGCCGCGGCCGACGCCCGGAACAGGGGGTGGGGCGAGCGGGCCATTCCCGACAGGGTCGACAGCCCCGCCTCGATACCGCCCGCGTCGCGCGCGAGGCGCAGCATGGCGAGAACGGCGCTTCCCCGGACGCGGTGGTGGTCGTGTTCGAGATACATCGCGGCCAGCTCCTCGACCGGCAGGCCGCCGTTGGTGCGGCCAAGGGCCTCGAGAAGATCCGCCTGGAGACGGGTGTCGCCGGCCGACTGGAGCAGGCGGGCGATGTGGGAGACGGCGTCGGCACCGAAGCGCTCCACGGCGAGGCGGGCCAGCGCCGTCAAACAGCGGCTGTCCGTCTCGAGCGAAAGCCTGGGGAAGAGCAGGAGGCGGAGCGGCCTGTCGGGCAGAAGCTCGATTTCCCCGATCGCCTCGAGGCGGATGACCGGATCCCCTTGGGCGAGCAGCTCCTGGAGCCGCTGCAGGCGCTCGTTTTCGGGCAAAAAGCCGATCGAGCGCAGGTTCTCGTCATCCGGGGCGGTGCCGGTTCCGGCCAGCGTCTCGCGCAGCGTTGCCGCGTATCCCTCGTCGATGCGGGAGTGCACGTAGACCATGAGGCCGTAGCAGGCGGCTGCGATCAGGAACAGCCCCCCCACGGGCACGCGGTCGCGCGCGGCGAGCAGCACGAGAGAGGCGGTGATGCTCGCCGCCGAGGAGACGGTCGAAATATCGCGCCGGTAGCCGCCGCGGGTGGATGAGGGGAAGGCGCCGAGCAGCAGGGTGGTGGCGGGCACGGTGAAGTTCTTGCTGTTGAGCAGCACGACGAACTGGGTCACGGCGACCACGATGAAGGCCGGATGCACGGTGGCGGCCAGGCAGAGAAACGTCAGCAGGAACGGGGTCAGCAGCAGGATGCGGCCGAGCGGCAGGCTTGCGAACACGCGGTTCATCACGGTTATCTGGAGCGCGATGACGGTGAAGTCCGCCGCAGCCCCGAACAGGCCGAGGAACGAGGCGATCGCGGCCGCGTCCGCAAAATGGGTCGTCACGGAAACCGAGAACAGGTAATCGATCAGAAACCTGTTGAACACGATCAGGACGGACGAGGCCAGAAGCAGGACGGCCAGCGGCTGCCGGAACGAGGATGCCGGCGGTTCCGGAACGGCCTGGGCCGCACCCGGGGTTTTCGTCGTGGGGCCGGCCACGCCTTCCTTGGGGGTGTCGAACAGGCCTATCTGCTGGAGGAGAACGGCGCCGAGGCAGAGAACGGCCGTGTTCAGCCAGAGCAGGGGCCCGGACCCGACGAAGTCCAGAATGGTTTTCATGAGAATACCGCTCAATATATATCCGGCACTTCCGGCCCCGTAGATGGCCGGCAGGCGGCGCTTGGCCTCCTGAAGGCTGAGCATCTGGTTCGCCATGGCGGAGAAGGACTGGTTGGTGAGAAGGTCGACGAGCATCGCCCCGACGAGGCCCGCGAGCAGGGCGCCTCCGGTGGCGAAGCCGGTGGTGAGGCTGGTGGCCACCGAGAACAGCACGACCGGCAGGGAAAGGAACGACAGCATCCAGTGCCCTTCGCGGCCTTTCAGGCGGCGCACGAAACCATACTGGAGTGCGATGAACGAGACGTTGCCGGCCAGGTAGGCCCAGGGAAGCATCGTCGAGCCGAGATTCTTCAGCAGCCCGGCAAGCCAGGTCAGATAGAGGACGTTGTTGGTTCCCTTCTGGATCAGGAAAAAGGCGGCGAGAAGCCAGAACAGCCGCGCGCGGTTTGGCGTTGCGGCCTGGGGAGCGGGTTCCGCCGGGGTCACGGGGCCTTCGACCCGCTGTCGGGGCCGTTCCATTCACGGCGCCAGATTTCATCCATCAGACGGTGCTTCTCGAGCGTGGCGGTCATGTCGTTGAAGGCCCGGCACGTCTCGGCCAGCTCGTCGTTCCCCTCGACCGGCAGCCGGTGCGTCACGGCGCCGTTTCCGACCTCGCGGATGCCGACCGAGAGCCGGTTCAGATGCCCCGCGAGCGGGTGGGCGAGCAGAGCGCCGAACCCTGCCGCCAGCAGCAGCCCGAGGCTCAGCAGGATCGCCAGATCCTCGAGCAGGTGCATCAGGGGGCCGAGCACTTCCTCCCGGGGCCGCGCCGCGAGCAGATACCCTTGCAGGCGGGAGACGGGCGTGACGACCCCGAGATACGGCCGGCCCGTCAGTTCGAGCGTGATGGGAACCGGCTCCGATGAAAATGCCGTGACCGTGCCGGTTGCGATGCCCGTCAGACCCTCGGGAAGATCGTGGCCGCGCGAGGTGATGAGGCTGCCGTTGCGGTCGCAGAGCAGCAGCACGTCGCCCGAGGCGAGGGGGTAGTTCTTGAAGATGTCCATCAGCTCGGGGCTGTCGAGATTGATCGCGCAGCTCAGAACGCCGATGACCCGCCGCAGCGTCTCGAAATCGAAGATGGGCACCTGCATCACCATCGAGTCGGCGCTGGAGGAGGTGACGATCTGGTCGGCGAACGTCGATTTCCCGGTTCTGACGGCTGTCAGAAAGGCCTGCTGGGCGGCGACGAGGGAGGGGTTTTTCGCCCCGACCAGGGTGCGACCGATGTAGAACTCGTCCAGGCCCCGATCCCGGTTCCGATAGGCGAGGTTGGTGATCGTTCCGCTCGCGTCATAGACGAAGATGCTGAACAGCAGGGGGTTCAGATCCATGAACCGGTACATCGCCTCGAGCTGGCCGTCCCGGTCGAACCGCTGGATCTCGGGCGTGGCGGCCAGCAGGGAAACCTGCCGCTCGTAGTTGCCGATGACAGCCTCAACGCCGTTCCGGATCGCACCCGTGCGGGTCTTCATCGTGCTGATCGCCTGGCCGACGAGCTCGTCGTGCAACCGCCAGGCGAGCGCCCCGCCGACGAGCAGCATGGGAACGAGCCCGGCGAGCATCGCCGTCAGGATGACGCGCGTGGCCAGACGTCTATGCCAGGGCAGCTTTCCCGCCTCGGATGGCGCAGGCACCTGCGAAGACCCCCTCTCGTTCCCGGTGTTCTGAAGGGCAGTATAGCACGAACCCGGGGCGCAGGAGGCGGGAAGTCCCGGCCGGTTCAGCGAACGCGCATCGATTCTGCCTCGCGAAGCCCCTCTTCGAGCGCGGCGAGCTCGCTCCGGACGGTTCCGAGTCCGGCGTAGATCGCATCGGACGAGACCTGGAGCGTCTGCACGTCGGTGTAGGTGAGCGCGTTGAGGCGGTCGTACGTGCCCCGGACCGTTTCCAGGATCTGAAGCCGCTGGACTGCGATCCGCCGATGGCAGATATCGAGCCGGTCGAGCTCTTCGAGCCGCTGCCGCTTCATTCCGGCCGTGGCCTCGAGCTGGGAACGGATGACGAGATCGGTGGAAGCGGCGGCCTCGCCGCTGATTTCCTTCAGCTCGTTCTCCAGCTGCGAACGGTTTGCCTGCGCGAGAACGTTCTGCAGATGGGCGCCGCGCAGGAGCAGCCGAGCATGATCACGCTGCAGCTCCTCGATCTGGCGCACGGTCTCTCCGAGAACACGCTCGAGAGATGGGTCGGAGCCGTCGAAGAAACTTCTGACCCGCGCCACATCCGCCTCGAGACGGACGAACTCCTGGAGCTCGGCCTCGCCGATCTGCTCTCTGCCGGATCCTTTCTTTGCCGTCTTCAGCAGGCGCCGGTGAATGTGCCGACGGCTGTATGCCGCGCCCAGGAGGGAGCCGGCCGCCCCGAGAACCCGCCCGAGGGGAACCAGCCCCAGCCCCGCTCCCATGGCCGTCACGACGAGAAGCGAGGCCAGGGCGGCGAGGGAAAGACCGGTTTTGAGCAGGATCAGAGGGGCATAACAGACCGCCATGCCGCCGAACAGCCAGGCCACGCTGCGCTGGTGCAGCGACGCGAGAAACAGCACGGTGAAGGCGATGAACACGAGGCTGCGCTCGGGATCCTCGATGTGACCTCCATACACTGTGAACACGAGGTAGAGGTTCACCAGGAATCCGGCGAGCGAGATCAGGGTGTCGGAAACTCCGCCGCGCTGCACGGGTGCTTCCACGGAAAGGGGCGCCGCAACCGGAGCCGACGGGATGGGGTCATTGCCTTTCAGGGGAGCGATGTTCCGTGTCATATGAACCTCCGATTGCGGCTGATATATTAGTTCTGCTTCTGACTCATGGAACTGGTAACGGCCTGTTCGGACGGGATCTCCTGGCCTCGCACGAGCGGGCTGGAGTCGACGGGGGCGGTTGCCAGCACCGGCAACTCTTCACTGGCCACGGGGGCCGGTTCCGGGGCGGGAACGCCGAAGAACAGATCGCGGAGAATCACGAACGGAAGGGTGACGATCTTCCAGGTGAACCAGAGGCCGAGCAGGAAAATCGGCAGGTTGATCGCGAGACTGACGATCGGATTCAGAACGTTGTTCCAGAGGCGGGTTTCCCAGGGGGTGGCATCCTGATACTGGATCGCCGGGACGGTGGCGGGATCGTTGCCCTCGACCGCTCCGTGCAGGGCGCAGTAGACGACGCCCGTCCCGCCCAGATCGCCGGAGCTCAGGTAGGCGCAGCGGGTTTCGGGTTTCGAGATCCCGCCCTTGAGGTAGTTGCTCTGCTGCAGCGCGCCGATGACCTGGTCATCGACCATGCGCAGCGGCTGCTGGTTGTCCATGTTGTACATCTCGACGGCCCCGAGGATCACGCGCATGTTCGCGTAACAGGCTTTTTCACGGCCCTGCTCGCGGGCCTTGCGGAAATTCGGCACGAGAACGGCGGCGGGGAAGAAGCCGCTGATGCCCCACGAACCGATCGGCTTGGCCTCCTGCCGCTGCACGACCGTCACGACCGGCCGGGGCTGGCCCGCCTGGGACGGCATCGAGACGGTGGATGCATCGGCGGGCATCTGGACCGGGGCAGCCATGGCCTGGACGGGGGCGGGCTGGTTCCAGCCATTCGCGGGCTGATTCGGCTGCACCGCGGCGACCTGTTCGTGCGAGACCGAGACGAACGAGGTGTAGGAGGTCGTGAACTGCCAGGCCTTGCTGAGGCCGATCACTTCGGCTTTCTTCTCGGGCGTTTCACCGTAGGCGCGCATCTCCTGGATGAGGGCGTCGGCTTTCGTTTTTGCCCAGACCCGGCCGACAAATTTATTTTCATCACTCTTTTTCACGAATGTCGCCACAACCGGATACTGCTGCGGGGAGCCGTTCAGCATGCCCTTGAGCGTCAGACTCGCGACACCGCTGCCCTCATACCGGCCGACGACAACGACCTGGGAACCCTTGTAGACGTTCGGAATGGTCGAGGGGTACAGGTCCGAAACCTTGATCCCGCCCCAGTCGATCGCGAGGTCCACGAGCAGGGGCTTGCTGATCTTCTCGTAGAAGCCCATCAGCTGCGCTTCGAGAGCGTCGTTCTCATGGATACAGATCGATTCGCCGCGGTTCTCGAGCGCCAGTTTGTCGAGCAGGCCGGTGCAGACGTTGCCGCCGACACCGAGAGTGAAGGTGCGGATCCCGGCTGTGTTGCGGCTTTTCATGTTCGCGGCGATCGTCTCGAACCGGGTCTCGCCGGAGGTCGGCTCACCGTCCGTCAGGAAAACGATGGCCTTGGTCGAGGGCGACGCGTCGAACAGGCTCACGGCACGGGAAAGCGCCATGTCGATGTTGGTGCCGCCCATGGCCTCGAGGCTCGAGACGAACGCCTTGGCCGAGGCCCGGTTCTCGGGGCCGGCATTGGCGAGGGCCGGCTGCCAGACGGCCGCGTCGGTCGAGAAGGAGATCACGTTGAACCGGTCGTCGGCGTTGAGATGATCGATGAAGAAGTTGTAGGCGGCCTTCGTCTGCCTGAGCTTGTAGCCGCTCATGCTGCCCGACACGTCGAGCACGAAGACGATGTCGCGGGCGACGATGTCGGCGGCGTCGACGACTTCCTGCGGGGCGAGCATCATCATGAAATACCCCTTGTCGCCGTCAACGGGCTTCGTCGAGAGAAAATTGAATCCCATCCGCTGGGCCTCGACCTCGAACTGGAGCTGGAAGTCCGCGGCCGGCAGCTCTTTCGTCCGTTCGAACGTGACCTGCCAGTGGTGGTCGTCGATCCGGCGGGCGGCGATCTGGTGCGACGGGCTCTTCACCCCGACGATCCGCTTCTGATCGCGGATGTCGATCACGACCGAGACCAGGTCGAGACTGCGCTGCTGGATCTGTGAAATATTCATAGGAATATTGTATCGGATGATACCGCTCGAGTAGTCGAGCACCTCGCTGTAGGTGAGGTCGATCTTCGCCCGGCCGTTCGGGGGAACGGCGCCGACCTTCGTCTCGAAGCTGTTCGGGTCCGCCTGCTGCGCGATCGCGGGCATGAACCCGGCATCCTGGGCGGCCTGGAAGGTCTGCTGCGCCTCCTGCTTCTCTTCGATGGCTCCGACCTTGCGGACGCCGTTCGGGCCGGTCAGGCCGAACTCCTGTACCGACGCCTTCTCGCCGAGAGGGAACCGGTAGGACGCCTCCTGTGCGGTGGCGCCCGGGTTGAGAAAGCTCTGTTCGAGCCGGGTGACGGCGACCTGGTTGTCGATCGTCACGCGCACCCGCTGCTCGAGCATCGGCAGCTCGCCCGCGTTTCCATACAGATGCATGCCCTCGGCGGGCTGCACCAGGAGTGTGATGGTGACCAGGATCGTGATCAGGGTGATCAGACGTGTCATGGCCGGACCTCCTTCGGTGTCACTCCCGTCGGCGGTGTCCGCGGTCTGCCTGGCTTCCCTGGCGCGGGGCGAATGATGTGAGGTCGGAATGAATTCAAAACGATTGGCGCGGGATGCGGGGCCTGCTGCGAACTCCGGGGCGGGGCGAGCAGGTGAAGCGCAACATCCGTACCAGCGGGAAAAATAGCTGCTAAAATGCGCCTGAGGCGTCATTTGGCGCAGATGACCGGACAGCGGGGTCACACCTCGTGCGTCAGAAGTGACGCGGGGAGGATGCCCGAAGTGACGCAGGGAGCCGCCGGGCGGGTGCCGGTTTTCAGCGCGCCGGAGGGGTGGTGGGGAAGATCAGTCCTGCGCGAAGCAGATCCCCGCCCGTTTTCAGCCCTTTCCGCTCGAGGACCGTCCAGAGTTCGCGCAGCACGCCTTTCAGCGCGAGGGTGTCACCCATGGCGCGGTGCGCGTCGGTCAGCTTCACGCCGAGGTGCTGGGCGACGACACCGAGCTTGTTGGAGGAAAGACCCAGATACTTGCGCGACAGGCGAAGCGTGCACAGCGACGGCATCTGCAGCGGCACCTGGTAAAACTCGCGCCAGGCGTGACTGATGAACGACCAGTCGAACGGCACGTTGTGCGCCACGAAAAGGCTGCCCTGGAGAAGGCTGGCGATGACCGGAAGAACTTCCCGCATCGTCGGTTTGCCGCGAACCATTGCGTCCGTGATTCCGGTCAGATCGGTGATGTTGGGTGGAATCGGCACTCCCGGGTCGATGAGCGTGTGGAACTCTTCTTCGGCGTCGCCTGTGAGGGAAATCATGGCCACCTCGGTCACTTTCGCGACGGGCGGGGCGAATCCCGTGGTCTCGAGATCGAGAACGACGCAGGGAATCGAGCGGATCGGCGTGTGTTCGAACGGGAACCCTTCCACGACTGGCTTCATGCCGACATGGTAGCGGGGCCGTGCCCCGAGGTCAATATCATCGTGACACTCCGGGGCGTTCACGGTATGCTTGTCGCATCAGGCGAGGGAGGTTCGGCGATGAAACTGCTCAAGCTCGTCGGTGTGGTCGACCGCGTCACATCCGGCGTCGCGGCGATCGTTCCCGACGACGGCTCACGTGAAATGTATATTTCTGCGAATGATATCTCGGGACTGGCCGAGGGCCAGCCGGTCGATCTGGTGGTCGTTCCGCCGGCCGATCCGAACGGGCTCTGCAAGATCGTCTCGTTTACCCGGAAACGGGTGGCGAAGCCCGTGAAGATCCGCGCCGACGGCACGCTCCTCAAGGCCATGACCCGCAGCCGCGACCGCCTGAAGGCGACCCTCGACGAGCTCGAGAGCCGCGACGATCCTGATCCCGACCTCGTCGACGATCTCCGGGAAAAGCTCCGGTTTCTCGATCGCGGCATCGAACTCTTTTCCTGAGAAGGGAAGCGGCGGCAGCCTGATCCGGCCGATAAGCGTGAGTCCCGTTGCGCAGAATACCTCCGAAACACACGACGGTATTATGTAAGCCTCTGTGAGGTGTGGGTGTGGGCAGATGTGGCCGGGAGAGTGGAGAGGACGGTGGGGCGATGGTTCCTGTGAAGATCGAGCTCTGGCCCGAGCTGGCGCGCCTCGTTACGTCGAACAACGTTCGGAAAAAACTCGAAACCCTCCAGAACGGGGTTGATCGAGCATACTCCTCCCAGGAACTCCCGATATTCCGGTTCATCCTTGACGAAGGTGCCCATCTGTTTCGTCTGCCCCGCGAGATCGAACAGCTGAACGCCGTTTTCCCGCAGATCCTTGCGGCGACGTATCAGGGGAGCGAGGCAACCCCGCTTGGCCATGAACGTTCCTACGATGAGACGAGAATCCGGCAGGCTCTGAAAACAGCGACATCCCCCGAGTCGTTTTTTGCCTCCTTCGCGGTGAAACTGCCGGCATCCTCGGAAAAGAAGCTGTTCCGCCGTATCCTTGCTGCCGAGATCCCGGGGGGCACCTCGCCTCTCTCTAACGAGCGCGACCGGTACGAGGCCCGTCTCTGCTATCGCAGCCTCGGTCATCTGAGGGAGATCCTGAAGACCCTCGGCATCGAACCGAAGCCCCCCGGCCCCGACGAGCGGCGCCGGCTGCGCAACACCTGCCGGGAAATCGTGGGAATTCCCGATTTGGCCCAGCCCGAAGAGGTTTCGGTCCTCGATCTGCCGGTTCGCCTCCACGTCGACGGCCGTCCGGATGGAACCGGCGAGATCCGGCTGATGATCCTCGACGATGAGATTCCGGCCGACCGGTGTTTCTCGCTCCCAGACCGGATCCACGAGCTCGAGACACGACTGTCGTCTTCGGGAAAAGCCCCGTAAAAACGGCACCCCCGTCCACGAGCGCGTCGTGAACGGGGGTGTAAATAAAACGATATTATATCAATCTTTATTCGAGAGCCGGATCCGTTCCAGAATGACCCCTTCCTTGCCTTCGGCGGCGGCCTGGACCAGCAGGATCGTTCCGTCGGGAGCGAGGCGGCAGGGGCGCTGCAGGGTCAGGCGGCCCGGGCCGGGAATCACGCGCGAAGCGACGGTTTTCCCCCCACGGACGGCATACAGGGTCCAGACCGAGTCGAGTTCGCCCGAGCCGGTCATGACGTTGAAGATCAGCCGCTGATCGGGATCGATGCCGAGATACTCGACCGACATCACACGCCGGGGGGCTTCCGGGGTCGGGGCGACCCAGATCAGGCTCCCGTCCTCTTTCTGCACGCGACCGGGCTGGATGGCCCCTTTTCCGGCGCCGGGCGGGGGCAGCACGATCGCCGAACCGCGCGCTCCGGCTTCGAGCGCAGCGTGTGCGGGCAGCCGCCGCAGCGGTTTGCCGTTCTGCATCTCGAGGACGACGCCGTCTGCATCGCGCAGCCGCCAGCCTTCCCCGCTGCGGGAGATGTTCAGCAGATGCAGCGACGTGGCCTCCTGGTCTGAGGGGCGGGCGATCTCGAACTTCGTCGTGTCTTTCAGGGAAAGAACGAAGACAACCGGGAAGGGAAAGCCGCAGAACGAAAGCGTTTTCCCATCAGCCGAGAGGTCGCAGAACCTGTCACCCTGCTTCGACTCGGAGATGCGGGGAAGCGCGATCGCCTCCTGGCTGCCATCGGCCTTCACGCGCACCACCCGGTGGTCCGTCGCGAGAAGATAGGCCGAGCCATCGGGACTGCCGGCAACCGAGAGAAACCTGCCCGGAACGAACACCCCGGCCGGGGCTGCCTCGCTCCCGTGGGTGGCCGCCGCGCCGAATGCCGCCGGAACCGCAAGAAGAACGCCCAACAGAATGCTGATGATTTTCACGGTAACGTATCTCCGAAGCTTACTCGAGCACCATCGCGGCATGCCAGCAGCCGCCGCCGTTCCACCAGGCGGAGAACTCGTCGAAGGACTTCACATGGTTCACGACGCCGCCGCCCCAGGGGTCATTGTAATAGATGTTGCCCGAATCATCCACGCCCTTGATGCAGACATAATGGTTCGTCACGTTCGCGATGACCGGCTTGCCGGCCTTGATCTGCTCACGAATCCACGACAGGCCGACGCTGTAACTCCATTTGGCGTTCGGGAACCCATACTGCACCGCCCCCCGACGCAGGCCATCGTGGTTCGTTCCGGCGGCAGCCGTCGAGCCGCAGATATTCCAGAGGTTCGAGGCGAGCGCGCCGGCGTTGCCCTTTCCGTAATACGCGAGCGCCATGCCGAGCGAGGTCGGGCCGCAGGCCGAGGCGGGGGCAGGGCAGCTCACCTGCATCTGAAGCTGCTCGGGAACGGGGAGCACCATCTTCCCGTTCGCGCCGGCCGTCGGCTGCTGCTTCGAGGATGTACCCGGAGCGCTCGTGGTCGCGGGAGACGTCGAGGAGCCGGATTTCGAGACATAGGTCGAGTGGACATACGCCGTCTGGCCGTTGTAGCTGATCCGGTACCAGTCGCCTTCCTGGCCGAGAATCGTGACCTCATCGCCCTCATACAGGCTGCCGATGATGCTTCCCCACGGCCCCGTGCGCACGTTCAGCGACGGGTCGACGTGCACGACGCCCTTGGATGAGCCGGAGGTGGCTGCCGGCGTGGAGCTGGCGCCGGCCCGGACATAATCCGAATGCACCCACGCGGTGCCGTCCCCCCATTTGATCTGATACCAGTCGCCATCGGAGCCGATGATCTGAACGGCGTTGCCGTCATACAGCGAGCCGATGATGGTTCCCCACGGGCCCGTGCGCACGTTCAGCGAAGGGTCCACCTCGACGACGCCCGAGCGCACATCCGACTCCGCGGCCCCGATTCCGGTCGGTTCGGCCGTTCCGGACTCGCCAACGGACACCGAGTTCGCGTTGAAAACGGCGGTGGCGTCGGCATTCACTTCGTGGCCGTCGAGGGTGTCCTGCGCCGACTGGGCCCAAGCCGGGGCAAGACAGACCAGAGCCAGGGTGAGGAACAGCACCAGAGAAGACTTTTTCATGACTCATCTCCCAAATATTCGCCCGTGGAGCGGGCAATCTATGCATCCTGTCACAATATACCCTGCAGACAGGAAAAGGTTTCACCAGATCCCCATTTCATCCCTTTGCGGAACTGGCCGCGGGGCCTGGTCAATACCTGCGGCGGTCGATTTTCGGAAGCGAAAGATTCGGAAGAACCTGGTAGACGTCGTTTGCGGTGAAGACGACGAGGTCCGCCAGCTTGAACATGCGCTTCGCCGACTTGTGCGACCGGTGGATCAGCTGGAGAAGCCGGTCGAGATCCTCTCCGGCAATCTGCTTCGAGAGCGTGATGTGGGGTTTGAAATTCTCGCCGTCGGCATGCGGGAACGCGTCGATGGCTTTGCCCAGGCCATTCCGGATCGCCTCGTGCAGGGCCGCGAGATCGCGGCTGGGCAGAACCTTCAGATACACCAGCGGGGATTTGCTCGCCTCATACGAAAACAGGTCGAGTCCGCGAACGAACACCTTCATGGGAAGGAACGGCTGGGCGATCTCGGCGATGCGCGGCAACAGGTTGCGCACATCCCGCTCCGTCATCCCGTCGCCCGGGTAGCCCAGATACTTGACCGTCAGATGTGCCACGTCGAGCGGGTCGAACTTCGAACAGATGCCGTTCAGCCGCCGGTGCCAGATGGCGATCAGCTTCCGGCTCTCGGCCGGAAGGCGGAACGCGAGGGTGTACGGCAGCTTGCAGCCCCGGCCGTCCGTCATGCCGTTCTCACCCTTCGGGAAATGCCGATGTGACGCGCCCCCACACGATGCCGGATCGGCATCGGCCGCGTAGGGGCGAATCGTGATCCGTCCGGACCCGCCGGCTCCCGATGTTCAGGGGATGTATATGAACGTATCGCTATGATATATGTCATGATTCGTGAATCCACGCGTTCCTCCGCCGAGCCCGGAACACATCAGAACGGGTTCAGGGCGAAAGAACGAAGGCCCCGGCGGTTACCGGGGCCTTCATGGTAGCAGAACGAATCAGAGGGTGTCGAGGACCTTTGTCTGGGCGTTGAACTCTTCGATCAGCTTGTCCCACTGCGGGGCCTGGGCTGCGGCTTCGACCCAGAACTCGGGATCCCACAACTGGTTGATCTCTTCGAAGGTCTTCCCCTGCTGCTCGACCCAGGTGTAATACTTGAGGTTGTGCAGCTTCTTGCGGTCGTGGTAGCCCAGCTCATGCACGTGCTGGATGCTCTCGCCGAGCAGGTAGCGTTCCCAGTCGATGACCGCCTGGGTGGAGCTGTATTTCCCGTGCGACTGCTGCAGCTCGGTCAAGCGGGAGCCATACATCTCGGCGGCATCGGTGAACGGCATGAACAGCACGTCGTTCTCGTCCATCTCGAAGAACTTTGCGGTCTTGATGGCCGAGAGCATGTTGCTGATGCTGCTGATGCCCATCAGCGGCAGCAGCTTGATGATCTCCTCGGAGATGCCGGCGTCGCGAAGCGCCTTGTGGCCTTCTGGCTCGTTGAACAGGCGCAGGATGCGCATGCAGTTCTCGTCGTCGACGGCCACGACGCCGTCGGTGTTGCGCACGTTGTGCACCCACGGCACGTGCTTGTCGCCGATGCCTTCGATGCGGTGATCGCCGAATCCGTTCCAGAGCAGGGTGGGGCACTGGAGCGCCTCGGAGGCCATGATCTTCGTGTGCGGGAAAAGGGTCTTCAGGTAATCGCCGGCCGCGATCGTGCCGGCCGAGCCGGTTGCGGAAATCCAGGCCGACAGCCTGTTCCCGGGCTTGGCGATGGCCTTGAACGCCTCCTCGACGGCGGCGCCGGTGACATGATAGTGCCAGTTATAGTTGCCGAATTCGGCGAACTGGTTGAAGATGACGACCTTGTCGCCGCGGGTCTTGATCAGTTCCCAGCACTTGTCGTAGATCTCCTTCACGTTCGATTCGCAGCCGGGGGTCGCGATGACTTCGCTGGTGCCGATCTTGCGCAGCCAGTCGAACCGCTCCTTGCTCATGTTCTCGGGAAGGATGGCGATCGCGGGCGTGTCGAGCAGCGCGCAGTCGTAGGCGCCGCCGCGGCAGTAGTTGCCGGTGCTGGGCCAGACGGCCTTCTGGGTCGTGGGGTCGAACTCACCGCTCACCAGACGCGGAACGAGACAACTGAACGCCGCGCCGACCTTGTGGGCGCCGGTCGGGAAATACTTGCCGATCAGGCCGACGATGCGGGCCTTCACGCCGGTGATCTTCGAGGGCAGCTCGAAACAGTTCACGCCGCCGAACGTGCCGCTGTTCACGTCGTTGTGCCAGCTGATGCGGAACAGGTTGATCGGGTTCACGTCCCACAGCCCGACGCCCTTCAGCTTCTTCTGCACCTTCTCGGGGATCAGCTTCGGGTTCTTCATCTGGGCGTAGGTCGGGATCAGGATATGTTTTTCATGGCACCGCTTCACGGTGTTCGCAAGGACGTCCTTGCGCATCTTGAGTTCGAATTTTTTTGCGTATTTCGACACGTTGGTCTCCTGTCTGTTGTTGTCGGACGGACCTTGGAACACCACCGAGGCACAGAGACACAGAGAATAAAATTATATGTACGAATGTAATATCTCTGTGTCTTCGTGTCTCTGTGGTGTTCCTGGCGTATGAATCACGGGTACACGTGCGTTCCGGCCTGGCCTTTGACGGCGCGGGCGAGGTTCTCGGGGTTCGTGATGATCGCGTGCTTGCCGCCCGCGCGCAGGAAGCTCAGGACCGCCTTGCACTTGGGAAGCATCGAGCCCGGCTTGAAGTGGCCTTCCGCGATGTATTTCTCGAGTTCGAGCGCCGTGCACTTGTCGAGGGCCTTCTGATCGGGCTTGCCATAGTTCAGATACACCTTCTCGACGGCCGTCGAGATGATGAAGGCGTCAGCCTTGAGATTCTTGGCCAGCAGGCCCGAGGCGTAGTCCTTGTCGATGACCGCCGCGGCGCCCTTGAGCATACCCTTCTCGTCACGCACGACCGGCACACCGCCGCCGCCGACCGCGACCACGACGAAGCCGCGCTCGGCCAGCGTCTTGATCGAGTCTTCCTCGACGATTTCCTGGGGAAGAGGCGACGCGACGACACGCCGCCAGCCGCGGCCCGCGTCTTCCATGATCTCCCAGCCTTCTTTCTCCTTGCGTGACTTGGCCTCGGCCTCGCTGTAGAACTTGCCGATCGGCTTCGTGGGCTTGAGGAACGAGGGATCGTCCTTGTCGACGACGACCTGCGTGACGACCGTCACGACGTTCTTCTTGATGCCGCGCTTCTTGAACTCGTTCGCCAGCGCCATCTGGAAGTTGTATCCGATCGCGCCCTGGGTGTCGGCCACGCAGGAATCGAGCGGGACGGGATGGATCTGGGAGATCGACAGATCGCTGCGCAGCAGGATGAAGCCGACCTGCGGCCCGTTGCCGTGCGTCACGACGACGTTGTACCCGGCTTCGATCATGTCGGCGATGTGCACCATCGTATTGCAGGCGGCCTGATACTGGTCGGCCACGCTCTGGCGCTTGTCATCCTGGATCAGGGAGTTGCCGCCGACGGCGACGACGGCCAGTTTGCTGGTCTTCGGTTGTTCGGTCATGGGTTCCTGTTTTCCTTTCGGTGTCATAGAAAGATATCTATGGCTATTGAAACGTCACTTCTTGAGCGCCAGCGGCAGCATGGCGTAGAACTCGGCGCACTTCACGACCTCGGCGAGCGGCACCTGGTCGTTCACGGTGTGCGCGTGCACCTCGTTGCCGGGCCCGAAGCCGATTGAGGGGATGTTCGCCTTGCCCATCCAGTAGGTGCCGTTCGTCGAGAACACCCACTTGTCGACCACCGGCTCCTTGTTGTCGTGGCAGGCCTTGTAGGCTTCGACGCCCGCGGAGACCAGCGGGTGCTTCGGATCCAGGGCCCACGGCGGATAATACTTGCTGACCGGAAAGACGAAGCCGGTGTAGCTGGGCACGTCATAGAACAGCTCTTCGACTTTGCCGTTCTTCATGCTGGGCAGCGACTCGAGCTCCTTGATCGACGACTCTTCGTTCTCTCCGAAGGTGAGGCGCCGGTCGAGGTAGATCGTGCACTCGTCGGGAACCGCGTTCAGGCTGGGGGTCTTGCACTCGATCTTCGAAACGACGATCGAGCCCTTGCCCAGGAACGCGTCGTCCTTGAACATGTGGGACATCTTGCTGATCTCGTCAATGATCGGGGTCATCTTGTAGATCGCGTTGTCGCCGCGCTCGGGGGCCGAGGCGTGGCAGGTGCGGCCCTTGGTCGTCACCTTCAGCTCGACGCGGCCGCGGTGGCCGCGGTAGATGCGCATGCAGGTCGGCTCGCCGATGACGACGAAGTCCGGCTTGATCTTTTCGGTCTCGACGAGCGAATGCGGGGCGATGCCGTCGCACTCCTCTTCCATGTTGCCGAAATAGTACAGGCTATACCCGTCGAGCAGCTTGAGATCCTTCAGGATCTTGAGGGCATACACCATGCCGGGGGTCGAGCCCTTCTCGTCGCAGGCGCCGAGCGCATACAGGATGCCGTTCTCGACCTTGCCCTTGAAGGGGTCCCATTTCCACTGGGTCGGGTCGGCGATGCCGACGGTGTCGATGTGGCTGTCGAATACGATCTTGATGGGGCCGTTACCGACGCGGCCGACCGAGTTGCCCATCTTGTCGACGAACACCTCGTCGAACCCGAGCTTCTTCATCTCGTCGTTGATGCGCTTCACGACATCACCGATCTTCGATTCGTAGCTCGGAATCGCGCAGATGTCCCGCATGAACTGGATCATCGCCGGCTCATGCTTCTTGACTTCGGCCTGGATCTTTTCAATCATGCCCTTGTCGATCTTCATGTGGTGCTCGCTTTCCTTGTCTTCGTGTATTCAGAACCGTTCCCACAGGGAACGGGCCAGTTCGCGGGATTTCGCGCACATCTCGGCTTCCTCGCCATCCGCCAGGAAGGTGATTTTGCCGTCGTCGTAGATCTTCTTGCCGCGGCAGATCGTCGTGTTGACCGTCGCGCCGGTGAGGCCGAACAGCATGTGGCCCAGCGTGTTGCCGGCGTTGATCGGGGTCGGGGGCTGGTAGTTCCAGATGACCATGTCGCTGGCCGCGCCTTCCTCGAGCATGCCGATCGGCGTCTTGAAGATGTTCGAGGCCAGGGCCGGGTTGCTCTGGGAATACATTTTCCATACTTCCCCGTATGCTTTGCGCGGGTCGCCGGCCTGATGCTTGTGCAGGATATTCGCCAGGGCGAAATCCGGCAGCGGCGACGGCGACATGCCGTCCGTGCCCATCATGACCGGGACTTTTTCCCTCATCATCAGCTCGATGTTCGCGCAGCCGACCGCATTGTTCATGTTCGAGCGCGGGTTGTGCACCACGTTGGTGCGCGTGAGCGCCAACGTATGGATGTCCATCTCGTCGACGTGGACGCAGTGCGCGAAAATGCTGTCGGAGCCGGTGAGCCCGACCCGGTGCAGCCGGTCGATGACCGAGCGGAAGCCGCGCCGCCGGGCGTCCTCGAGATCGGCCTTGTCTTCGCAGACGTGGATGTGGCACCCGACCTTGAGGCCCTTGGCCAGCTCGGCGGCCCGCGCCAGCGTCGAATCCTCGATCGTCATGCTCGCATGCAGACCCATCATCGCGGCCATGTCGGGATCGCTGTCGAGCTTGATGCCACGGATGAAGTTCGCGTTCTCCTCGAGACCCGCGTCACGCCGCGACGCGCCGTCACGGTCGGAAACCTCGTAGCAGAGACAGCCGCGGAGCCCGCATTTCCGGAAGGCCTGCTGCAGCGTGCTCAGCGAACCGCCGATGGCGTGCGGGCTTGCGTGATGGTCGATCAGCGTCGTGACGCCCGAGCGGGCGGCTTCGATGAGCGGGATCATCGCGGTCAGATACAGGTCATCGGGTTTGAGGGCCTTGTCGAGCCGCCACCAGAGGCGCTCGAGGATCTGCACGAAGTTCTCGGGCGGGGCGTCTTTCAGGGCGATGCCGCGCGCGAAGGTCGAATACAGGTGCATGTGCGCATTGATCAGGCCGGGCGTCAGCAACAGCCCGTTCGCGCTCTCGAATTTCGCCTTGGGAAACCGTTTCCTCAGCTCGTCCGTCGTTCCGACGCCGTGGATCTTCTTCTCGTCGAAAGCGACCGCGCCGTCCTCGATCACCTGATGGTTGGTGCCGAGCGTCGCTACCGTAGCATGTCCGATGATCTTCATCCATTCACCTCGGGTAAAAGTATCCCTCTTGCCTAATGCCAAAACGGCGATCCGTCACAGACGTTCGCCGCTCCTGTTTCATATCATGGAATATATGGTGCAGGGGACCACACCGTTCATCCCGTTCCTTGTCGTTCTGTCCCTTTTCTCATCTCGGGGGAAAAGGACTGGCCGAACTCTACCATACCCCCCGCCCATTGTCAAAACTTGCGATCGGGCAGATCGAACAACCGCCGGGCCAAAAAGAAGAACAAGAAAACGATCCGCAGATGACACAGATGTCGCAGATAGAATCACTGGCATTATAGCATTGATCGGGCCACGGGGCCGCCCCTGTGCTGGGAAAGATCATCTGTGCCATCTGCGCAATCTGCAGATCGTCCTCCTTCGGCGTTCGTCCGGTCTCTGGGATTCGAGCGTTCTTCGGGGTCAGGCCTTGCCGAAATAGAGCTCGCGGCTGCGGCAGTTCTGCAGCCGGACGATCTCGGACAGCTCGTCGTCGCTGAACCGGGTGAACTTGCCGTCGTTGATCAGCAGCTCGCCGTGGACGACCGACAGATCGACCGTGTCGACGGCACAGAAGATGAGCGCTGCGAGCGGGTCGGTCGAACTTCCGGCCTGGCGCAGGGAATCAAGCCGGAAACCGACGAAATCGGCCTCGAAGCCGGGCTGGAGCAGACCGATGTCGTCACGGCCGAGGATCTTCGCACCGCCCAGCGTTCCCATCTTCAGCACGTCCTTCGCGGTGATGCATTTGGCGCCGTTCTTCACGCGCTGCAGCAGGAGGGCGTTGCGCACCTCGAGCATCATGTTCGAGCAGTCGTTGCTCGCCGACCCGTCGACCGCGATACCGACCGGAACGCCGGCCTTCTGATACTCGACGACGGGAGCGATGCCCGACCCGAGACGCATGTTGCTCGTCGGGCAGTGGGCGACACCGCCCTGAGCCTTCGCCATGCGCGGAATCTCGGTTCCCGAGATATGCACGCAATGCGCGTAGAACGAGTTGCCGTCCATCCATTCGAGTTGCTCCATCAGCTCGAACGGCCGGCAGCCGTACATCTTGATGCAGAAATCATCCTCGTCGTGCGTCTCGGCCAGGTGGGTGTGGCACTTGAGGCCGTTTTTGTTGGCGTACCGCTTGGCCTCGACCATCAGCTCCTTCGTCACCGAGAAGGGGGAACACGGGGCCACGACGATGCGGGTCATGCCGCCCGGCTGCGCTTCGTGAACCTTCTTCACGAGCCGGTCCGTCTCCTCCATGATGACGGCTTCGGTCTGCACGACGGAATCCGGGGGCAGGCCGCCGTCCTTCTTCGAACGCGACATGCTGCCGCGGCACAGATGGAACCGGAGGCCGGCCCGCTTCGCCGCCTCGACCTGGCGCTCATACAGGTGCGACTGGCCGGCCGGAACGAGATACGAATGGTCGACGGCCGTCGTGCAGCCGCTCTTGAGCAGCTCGAGCGCGGCGACCGTGGTCGACAGGTGAAAATCCTCGGCCGTCAGCTTGGCCCACAGCGGATACAGATTGATGAGCCATTCGAACAGTTCGGCGTCCTGCACCTTGGGAAAGTTCCGCGTGAGCGTCTGGTAGAAGTGATGGTGCGTGTTCACCAGGCCCGGAATAACGATCATTCCTTCGCCGGAGATGGAACGCGCGCTTCCCGACTTCGATGCGAGTTCGGCAGCCGGGCCGACGGCGGCAATCTTCGTGCCCTCGACGAGCAGGGAGACATGTTCCAGGACCGGAGCGTCGCCGCCGGCCCAGAAATAGCTGATATCTTTGATGAACAGGTTCATTCCCATTCCTCCGTGGTGGTTTGTTTCAAGCCCCGATTCTACCACAGACCCGCCCCTCCGGGCACCCGCCATCCGAACATCCGCACCGAAAAAGAGCCGGTTCGTCACTCCGATGCTCCGTTGAACTATTCCCCGGTTTCAGGAATGCATCCGCAAAGGGAGGTCTGATGAACCGAAGGTTCTCTGGATTTTATCTGCGCCATCTGCGTCATCTGTGGATCGGTAGGCTTGTGCGATGAGCGCAGCAGGTGGATAGGTCAACGGGCAGGAAACTCCGGGGCGATTCCAGGAGTTTCCGACACCGTTCCGTTCCGCTGCCGTGCTTCGCCTGAGGCCGTGGACCATGGGGTTGGGATTGACCGGACCTGGGGGTTGTGCTAGACTTCGCGCAACACCTGGTTCAAGGAGTGTCAGACGACATGATGAAGCGGATCTTCAGGACGTTCTGCGGCGCGGGAATCGCGGCCGGCCTTCTGGTGAGTGCCCCCCTGGCGACGCAAGCCGCCGAGAGCAAGGATCCTACGAGCATGGTCAGCATCGGTGGCGATGCCGCAACGGCGGCGGAGCCTGAAGTCGAGCTGAAGATCGGTGATCCGGCTCCTGAATTCTCCCTGCCGAATCTCGTCACCGACAAGATGGAAAGCCTGAAGGATTACGCGGGCAAGCCCATCATCCTGTTCTTCATCCAGAGCGCCTGCTACTCCTGCCTCCAGGAAGCGAAAGCCCTCAAGACCCTCAAGGAACAGAACCCCGGCGTCGAAGTCCTTGCCGTCGGCGTCGACCTGCTCGGCAAGCCGATGCTGGTCTCCTGGGCCGCGCACAATAACATCAACTATCCGGTCCTGCTCGACCCGATCTTCTCGGTTCCCGAAAAATACGGCTTCACGTTCACCCCCAGCTCTGTCGTGATCGACAAGGCGGGCAAGATCGCCATGATCCACGCCGGCTATCGGCCCCAGGATCTCAAGCTGTTCGAGGACAAGATCAAGGAACTCCTCCAGCAGAAGTGAAGTGTTCACGGCCCCCGATCTTTCGGGGGCCGTGTCATTCCGGCACCTTGAGCAGCCCCGCACGGCGTGCGTGGTTTTGTGATGCAATACAGTATAATACGATAAAATATATTTGAATCGTGCGGAGGAAGTGTTGCCTGAGACGGGAAAGGGCAGAGGAGCCACCCTCACGACGGCCCAGGTCGAGATCCTGATTGCGACGTGGCGTCAGATCTGTGTCGAAGAGCACCTCGAGGGCATCTACACGCTGCTTGTCGAATCGGCCCGCAAGCTCACCGAGGCGGAACACGCATCGATTGCCCTGATCGAGGAGAGCAAGCTCCGGTTTGTCGGCTCGACGCGGGATGATCATGCGCGCCGCGGCGCCATCGCCATTCCGCTCGGCTCGGGCATTCCCGGCAAGGTCGCCCAGGACGGAATCGGTCGCCGGATCGAGAGCGGCGGCTATATCAGCCCCGTCTCGCAGGTCGCAGCCCCGCCGCCTGGCACGCAGGAGCACAGTTCGATGGCCTGCGTTCCCCTCAAGGTGCGGGACGAGATCATCGGCACCATTCAGGTGTACAACCGCATCGGGGCTTCGAAATTCGACGAATCCGACCTCGAGGCCCTCCAGGTGCTTGCCGACCACTCGTCCGTCACGGTCGAGCGGCTGCGCCTGCAGAAAAACCTGGTGATCGAATCCAGCCGCGTGAGGGGTATCTTCCAGGCACTCACCGACGGCATCATGGTTGTCGATACGGCAGGCAATCCGATCCTGTACAACCAGGCGGTCGAGTCGATGTTCTTCCCCGAAGGAAAGCAGAATTATGCGCTCTCCACCTACATCAGCAACGTCATCCGGACAGGGGAGGCTGCGGGGGGCTCATCCGAAGTCGTTCTGCTCAAACCGCACGAAATGATCCTCTCGAACCGGTTCGTCACGCTGCGCGAAGCCGACGGGAAGGCGGCCGAAGTCATCGTCTCGATCCGCAACATTTCCGACCAGCGCGCCATTGAGCGGCGATTCTCCCAGTTTTATGCCCTGATGCTTCATCATCATAACCGGCTCGTGGCCAAAACCTGGAAACACCGTAAGAAAGCTTCGGTCCGCAAGCTGCTGCGCCGCCAGCGGGAGTCGATGCGACACCTCATTTCCCTGACCGAACTGAAAAGCGGCCCCCTCCGGATCGAACGGGGCAACTGCAGCCTCACGGATCTGTATACCCGTGTTCGTGACCGGTTCGTGAAGCAGTTCGCAAAAGCCCAGATCCATCTCGACGATTCCGGCCTGCTGGCGCATGGCCAGATTGCAGGTCGATTCGACCGCGGCCGGATGCTCCAGATGTTCCGCACGTTGTTCCGAAAGGCACGGAGCGTTCTGGCGGGGGGGGGCCGGCATGTCTGGCGCGCGACCACGACGCCCGGCCACGTGGAGATCTTTATCCATCTTGAGGGCGATGGCGTGCGGGAGCGGATTCCCGAGGACATCCTCGACTGGAATGCCCAGGTGGACCGGATCCTGTCCGGGGAAAGTTCCGCTCTCGACCTCGATCTGGCGTTTCTGAGTCACGTGGTGCATGCCCACAAGGGGACGATCGCCATCTGCCGGGATGCCGAACGAGAGGTGACCATCAGGGTCGCCCTCCCGCTGGAGTGAGCCGATGACACCGCTGAAAACGGGATACCAGCGTCGGCGCTATGCCTTCGACGAGGTGGTTCGGCTTCCAAGCAGCATGTCCGAGATCGGGAAGATCCGCGATCGCGTTGCGGAGCGGCTCGAGAAGCTGGGGTACGCGCCCCGTCTGACGATGAACGTTTCTCTCGCGCTCGAAGAGGCGATGGCCAACGCCATCGATCACGGCAGCCTCATGGGACAGAAGGTGATCGAGGTGGGAATGACGGTCAGCGAGACCTGCTGCATCCTCCAGGTGACGGATTTCGGCGGCATCACCTTCAACCCCGAGTATTTCGAGAAGCTCGCCGAAGTGAAAGACTGGGGAAAAGGCGGCCGCGGGATTTTTCTCATCAAGCGCCTGATGGATGAAGTCTACTACTTCTTTCACCCTGAGAAGAGTACATCGGTGGTCATGATCAAATACAGGGAAGGACCCTCTCAGACAAGGATCGGGTGATCCCTGGGCTGCAATATTCTGGGCGGGCCCGGTGAGTACCCCGGCCGGCCCGGATGCAGGGTGGAAGGTACACCGGATATGGGGCCGACGAAGAAATTGTTGGGGCCTCGAAGCCGATGAATACAGGGATTGCGTGGCTCCGGAAAAAATTCAAAAAAAGGGTGTTGACTCCGGGGACGAAGGCTGGTAATATAGACCCTACCAACGAGGTCACAAACCTCCGCGGAACCGATCGAAAGACCGGTGCTCATTGAGAACAAGATCGAGGGACCAAGGAAGAC
>JAKQOH010000088.1 GCA_029565415.1 Candidatus Rifleibacteriota bacterium
GTCTTCCTTGGTCCCTCGATCTTGTTCTCAATGAGCACCGGTCTTTCGATCGGTTCCGCGGAGGTTTGTGACCTCGTTGGTAGGGTCTATATTACCAGCCTTCGTCCCCGGAGTCAACACCCTTTTTTTGAATTTTTTCCGCCTCCGGAAGCTCTTTCATGATGTACCACCATACTGTTCATTCAGTGCTGAGGAAACGTCTCGACTCCCTCAGAGGGCCACCCCACCTTCACCGCCGTCGGATCTTCAGTACCATCCCGCTGCTCGGGCGCCGGATTATTTCCCTGGCGCGCGAGAATACCGCAAGGTGATTCCGTTCCGGAACGCCACGATCTGGGCGAGAATCTCGAGGGCGATCTCCTCGGGGGTGTTGCTCCCCAGGTGGATACCGATCGGGGCAAACACGCGTTCCAGACGCTTCGGATCCGTCCCGGCCATCTGAAGGCTCTTTTTCATCTCCACCACCTTGCGCGCCGACCCGATCATCCCGACATACTCGGCGGGAGAAGCGATCGCCTGCTCGAGAACCTCCCGGTCATGCAGATGCCCCGGCGTGACGATGACGATCGCATCCGAGGCCTCGATTTCGAGCTCGGCCAGGCATCCCGCATACGGCCGGCACAAGACGCTCTCTATCCCAGGAAACTTCTCGGGATCGGCGTATTCGGAACGGTCATCGAGGAGGGTCACGTGGAAGCGCATCTGTCCCGCCAGTCGGGCAAGAGCGCAGCCGATGTGACCGCCCCCGAAGATGAGGATACGGTTACGGTCGGCCATGTATTCGATGAACACCTTCACGTTGCCACCGCATACCGGCTCGCCGGTATCGATCTCGTTCGCGAGATCGTAGGACAGCAGCTCGGCGCCCCCCCGCTCCGGGAACAGGGCCAACGCCGCTTTTCTGGTACGTTCCTCGTTGATCCCGCCTCCGACCGTGCCCTGCGTCCGGCCGTCCTCGAAGACGATCATCCGCTGCCCCGCCTTGCCCGGGCTGCTGCCGTCTACCTCGACGACCGTGCAGAGGACGAAGGGCTTCCCGCCGTTGAATGCCTCCCGCAGCTCCTGGAACAGTTCCGTCGCCATGCCTGTCATCCCTTTCGCGTTCACAGAAATTCTTCGCCGGCATTCTACCCGGTGCCGCATCCGTTTTCCACTTTCCCTCACCCTCGCGCGCGGCAGATAGCGAAGCCGCCACAATAATATCAGACAGTATACAATTTCACCCGAACGAAGGGGGCACCGATACCTGTCAAGAAATCCCTCCGGCGCGCCGATAGATTCCCTGAACAGGAGAATTCGCATTCGGAGGCATCATGACCGCGCAACCCCTTCCTGCGTACGCTGAATCCGTCCGTCCTCTTCCCGGCAATGCGGGCATCATCCAGACCCCGTCCGGAACGATCCCGCGCATTTACGACGAGTTCTGGACGGCGAAACAGCGCCAGATGCACTCGCTGCATTATGCGCTTTCCTATCGGGCTTCATTCAAACCCGAACTGCCGGATTACTTCATCCGGCGCTTCACGAAAGACGGAGGGGCGGTCGGAGACCCGTTCGGGGGCCGCGGCACGACGCTGCTGCAAGCCAATCTGCTGGGCCGGCGCGGCTTCAGCAATGATGTGAATCCTCTTTCCGAACGCATCGCCTGGCCAAAAGTCCATCCCGTTCCGGTTGAAACCGTCGAGCGGAGACTTGCCGAAATTCCTCTGGATGCGCCGCGCGACCTGAGCCGGGAAGAGGACCTGAGCATGTTCTACCATCCGCAGACCTACACCGAGCTTCTGAATCTGCGGGACTACCTGAAAACACACCGCGACCCGGTCGACCGGTTCATCGAGATGCTGGCCCTTTCCCGGCTTCACGGGCATTCGCCGGGCTTCTTCTCGGCGTATTCCTTCCCCCAGATCTCGATTCCCAAGGCGAACCAGGCCAAGATCAACCGCACCCGCGGGGCCGAGCCGGAGTACCGGGACATCGCCTCGCGCATCGTGAAGAAGGCGAAAACCGCGCTCAAGGACGGACAGTTGGAGGAGATCGCGCGCAACGGGCGCAACACCGTCATCACGACGGGCGATTCCCGGAACCTGAAGGGCTGGCCGGACAACAGCGTCGATCTGATCATCACCTCGCCGCCGTTCCTCAACACCGTCGATTACGTTCAGGACACGTGGCTCGAGACCTGGTTCTGCGGCATCGACGCACAGAAGCTCGAGAAGTCCGTCGTCCAGACCCCGGATCTCGAGGAGTGGATGCAGTTCATCTCCGACACGCTGGCCGAGCTGCACCGGGTCGTGAAAAAGGGCGGTCTGGTCGCGATGGAGGTCGGCGAAGTGCGGTATCAGGGCGAACTGATCAATCTCGACGAAGCCGTCGTGAGCCTGACGTGCAGCAAGCGCTACAACGGCGGCCAGTTCAAGGTCGTCGAGGTCTACGTGCAGAGCCAGGAGTTCACCAAGCTGGCCAACTGCTTCAAAGTGACCAACAACATGCTGGGCACCAACACGAATCGCATCGTTCTGATGGAAAACATCTAGGAGGCACAATCATGAGACTTACGCCACTCGATATCTACCAGCGGGAGTTCTCGCGCAAGAAGATCGGCGGCCTCGACGAGAACGAGGTCTACGACTTCCTGAAGAAGGTCGGCCGCGAGTACGAGGCCGTCTACGCCGAAAGCAAGGATCTGAAGGATCAGGTCGAGCGCCTGACGGCCCAGATGAAGGATTATCTCGAGCTCGAGAAGACGCTCAAGCAGACGCTCATTTCGGCACAGAAGACCTCGGGCGACATGAAGAACAACGCCGAGAAGGAAGCCGAACTGATCGTGAAGGAAGCAGAGATCCAGGCCGAGCGGATTCTCGACGAGGCGCGCACCGAGGCAGAGACGGTCGGCAAGGAGATCCGCGAACTCAAGCGCCAGAAGCGGATGCTGAAGGTCGAGCTCAAGACGGTTCTCGAGTCGTACATGGCCATGCTGACCGACGACGGTCCCATTTCCCTCAAGCCGGTTCCCGTCGCGGCGAAGGGACCGTTCGCGGAAGCGGCCTGATCCCGTCTTCCGATGAGCCTTTCCTGTATCCGAGCCCACGCCCGCGGCACGCTCCTGAATGTTCAGGCGGTGCCGCGGGCTTCGCGTTCGGAGATTGTTGACATCAGCGGGGATCGTTGTAGAATAAGGGTGAAAGCCGCGCCCGTCGAAGGCGAAGCCAACGAGGCCCTGGTTGCCCTCCTTGCAAAAACGTTTGGCGTGACCAAGAAACAGGTGACGCTCGATCACGGAGCCCAGGGAAAGCAGAAGACCTTTCTGCTGGCCGGCGTCACGACGGAGGCGGCGGAAACGATTCTCAGGACGGCGGTCCCGGAACCGAAGCCGGGCAAGGAGAAAGCATGAAGATCCATCACTGGCTCTGGGCACTCTGGGGAGCGATGGTTCTTTCGATGCTTCTGAAATGGAAGATCGACACCTACATGGTGGTCGCCCTGATCATCCTGCCGATTCTCATCGTTCTCCTCGAGCTCCAGGACGAGATTTCGGTCCTGAAGGAAGAATCGAAACACCAGCGCAAGTTCGTCATGGACCGGTTCGCGGTGCTCTCCGACAAACTGAAGGATCTTTCCGGCCAGTTCGAGAAGAAGGTCGTGGTCGATTTCGCCGAGTTCGCCCGGAGCAATCCTCCCGCCGAAAAAGAGCGAACCGGCAGCCCGAAAAAGAAGAAACATCCCAAGCGCGAGCTTCCCGCTGATGCCGAAGCCGGCATCGAGGCCGACAATCCCGAGGAAGTCGACTTCAGTGAGGCAAGTCTTTCCGAAGCCGCCGAAGCCCCGGAAGAGACCGAGCAAAAGCCCGACACCCGCGCATCCTGACCGTACACGATCTGTCCCTCCCCCGGCATGACACCGGGGGTTTCCTTTTTTATCCGCCCGAAAACCCCGCGACGGTTCATGTGCTCTTCTTGACACCCCTGGAACCGGTACGTATAGTTGAAAGAAATCAGGCTCGCAAAGGACCTGTCATGCGCACACGAACCATCGCTCTTGCCGCTCTTCTGCTGGTACCCCTGCTGCTTGCGGCGACCTCGGCCGAAGCCTGGGGCGGCAGAACGCATAAGAAAATCACCTCGGATGCGTACTTCATCATGCCGTCCGCCTTCCGCGAATTCCTGGGAGCGACCGGCACGGGGCCGAGCGCCAAGCACCCCGCATTCAAGGCCCTTCTCGAGGCATCGATCGAGCCCGACACCACCCTGAAAGACTTCCGGAACCACGTATTCCACATCCACGGCAGCGACATGGGCAACGGCCCCTTCAAGGTCGAAGAGCTGGTCAAGGAAGTCGTCGAGGACATCAAGGCGAAGAAATCCCGCGCGTCGATCGTGCGCAAACTCGGCTGGATCTGCCACTATACGGCCGATCTCGTCCAGCCGCTTCATACCGGCATCGTCGTCGTCGACGGGATCGAGGAAAAGCCGTATCATGCGGCCTGCGAAAAGGACATCAACGACAACGTGCATCTGTTCGGCGTTTCGTTCGAAGGCTGCCGCAGCGTCGATCGCGTGAGCGCGCTGATGGTCTACTGGTCGTTGTGGGCGAACAAGTATTACGATGCGCTGATCCAGTATTACACTCCCGGCAACCAGGACAAGAAGCGCGGCAGAATGGTGTCGGCCACGTGTTATTCCCGGGCTGTGAACGATGTCGTGCTCATGTGGTACACGATCTGGGCCCGCTCCGGCGGCAAGATCGATCCGCGCAAAGACGGAAAGCCCAAGTATTTTCCGCCGGCCGGCAACAAGAACGAGCTCGCTCTTCCCGTGAGCCGCGAGATCGAGGAGCTCGATCCGGCCACGCCCGCCGAACCTCCCGCGCAGGAGTAACCTTCCAGACGGCGGCTTTTCCAGGCCGCTGCCGACATTTGCCGAACACCCCGGGAGTCAGATGCTCTTTCCCTTCAGCCGCCTTTCCGCACCGATCGAGACGATCGCCCTCCCGAATGGTGTGAAACTCGTTCTACACCCGTTTGCCTCCCCCTCCGTGGGGGTGGCCTGCCTGATCAGATCCGGCCCGATTTTCGAAGCCCCCGATCGGAACGGGATTTCACACTTTCTCGAGCACATGCTGTTCCGGGGCACTCCGGAGTATCCGACCTCGTCGCTTCTCTGCCGGGCGCTCGACCGGGTCGGCTCGGAAGCGAACGCGGCCACGTTTTCCGACATGACGATCCTTTCGTGCAAGATGCTTCCCGAGTCGCTCGGCGAGGGTTTGCAGCTGCTGCACCGGATGATGACGGCCCCGACCTTCAGCGGTCTGACGGCCGAGCGGCACATCATTCTCGAAGAGTGCCTGGAGGACCAGGATGAAGACGGGCAACTGACGGCCATCGACCAGCTTTCGTCGCAACTGCTGTACGGCGACCACCCGTATGCGCTTTCGATTCTCGGGATGCCCGACTCGGTGCGCCAGATCCAGCGGCGCCATCTGGAAGCGCATCTGCATGCGCATTTCCGGCCCGAGTCGACGGTCGTGGCGCTTGCCGGGGGATTCGACCCGAAGAAAGCCCTTTCGGCCGTCCGGCGGGTTCTGGGAAGCTGGCGCGGAACGGAGGATGATCGCGAGCCGGCCCGGCCGGGCCCCGTCGCCGAGCTCAACGGGCCCCGCCTGCTGGCTGTTGATTCCCCGCGCAGTCAGGTTCAGGTGCGGATTTCATTTCGCGCATTGGCGTTCGGGGATCCCGAATTCCATCTTCAGAAGTCGCTCGTGCGGATTCTCGACGCGGGCTCGGGTTCGCCGCTGCGGCAGGCGATGCAGGACAGCCGGGGATTCTGTTATTCCCTCAGTGTCGGCACCGACGCTTACGAGCGGGCGGGAGCGATTCACATCGATTTTTCGGTGAACCCCGACGTGCTCGAGGATGCCGTCGGCGTCTGCCTGCGCATCATGGCCAAGCTCGCGAAAACGCCACTTCCGGACGAAGACGTCGAGCACATGCTGTATCAGTATGTGAAAGCCAAACGGTTCGCCTCGACCGATGTCTGGGATTTCTCGGGCCGGTATGCGTTCCGGGCGCTTTACCCGTCACCCATGGATTTCGCGGCGGAGTTTGCCGCGACCCAGAAAACGCGCCCCGCCGACCTGCACGCGATCGCCGCGCGCCTGGTGCGCCGGCGCAATCTCGGCGTCACCCTCGTGGGAGACATCTCGAAAGCGCGGGCCGCCCGCGTCAAGAAGCTGCTGCGGGCCTTCCCGGACTGAGACTTCCGGGGCGTCTCTAGCGGGCAACCGGCCCCGACGCCGTTTCCGGCTGCGCCGATTCGCCGGCCGGCAGTTGGGCGGCAATGGATCTGACCAGCATCTGGAAATCCGCCTCATCGACCCGGCCATCCGCGTTGATGTCATACTGGCCATCCCAGGGGCTTGTGATCGGGGGGGGATTCCGGCGGTTCTTGCGCACGACCCCGGCGAGATCGAACAGGTCCATCCAGTCGAGGAGGCCGTCGCCGTTCAGATCCCCGGGCTGCAGGGCCGCATCGGCGGGAAACCGGGTCCGATGGCCATACACGGCCTGCTGCAGGAACCGGAAGTCGCTCGAATCGATCCGTCCGTTGCCGTCCAGATCGGCGTTGGCAGCCACGGCGGCTTTCCGGCCCAGGGGCTTGACCAGCAGCAGGAGGTCCTGCGCGGTGATGACCCCGTCGCCATTCAGATCGCCCAGTCGGACGGGCTCTTTCTCCATGGCAGAAATCAGCTCAGCAACCCGCTTTGCGCCCGAGGCGAGTTCCTCTCCGGCCGAGCGGAGCCCGGCAAGACGGGTTCCGGCCCGCCCCTCCTGGAGACCGGTTCCGACCCCGAACGCTGACAGGAGCAAGGTATCGCGCTCGACCCCGGCGAGAGTTTGCGAGAACTCTGCGTTCAGGGCGTTGAACAGGAGATCGATATTCCGGACGGTGGTTTTCACGTTGTCGGAGTATGGAGGCTTGTCCAGGAGGGCGAACAGTTCGGTCTGAAGCCGGGACAATTCCCTGCGGAGGCGTTCGAGGGCCGCAACGCGTCCGGTCACGGTTTTCCCGCAGCGTTCCGCGCAGGTTTCGGCCTGGCGTCGGGCCACCAGGCCGGCCCGGCACCCCAGACCGGCCAGAGCGGCTTCCCGGGCATCGCAGGAGGCCTGGCTGGGGCAAGGGGCAGGCGACACCCCGAGCAGGGATGCCAGGAGGAACCAGCCGCAGAAGAGCAGTTCCCTCATATCACTCCCTGGGTTTTTCCGTTGCCGCCGGAGCGAGCAGCCACTGGCGGCCGACGGCGAAGAGGAAGGCACCGAGGCCGAGGAAGATCAGCGTCGGATACAGGTCGGAGCTGGCGAACGCGCCGACCTTTTCGTGCATGTCGAGCGCCCGGGACATCTCTTCGCTGGCGCCGAGGAAGGCGATGAAGATGCCGGCGATGGCGCCGCCCGCGATCAGGCCGGACGACAGCAGCATGCCCGGACTCGACTCGGTGTCGGCGATCGACTGGTTTTTCGTCGAGCGGTCGACGAACCAGCGGATCGCGCCGCCGATGAAGATCGGCAGCGAAGACGAGAGGGGCAGGTAGACGCCGACGGCGAAGGGCAGCGCCGAGACCTGGCACAGTTCCATGATCAGGGCAATGAAGGCGCCGATGAACACGAGGATCCAGGGCAGCTTCTGGGTGAGGATGCCGTCGATGATGACCGACATCAGCTTCGCCTGCGGCGCGCCGTATTTCGGCACCGAGCCGGTATAGTTCACTTTATATTTCACCGTGCCGTCGTCGAGCACCAGGTACCGGCCCTCGGGAATCCCTTCCGTCTCCTGGTCGAGCTGCAGGACGAGATACATCGCCTGGTCGCCGCCGGCGGTCGGGCCGCGGCGGCGTTCGCGGGCCGCGAGTTTCGCCGCATCGACCTTCATGCCCTTCGCCGCGACATCCTCGTAGACGATATCCGAGTCGCGGTGCGCGATCGTGCCGTTGATGCCAGGATCTATAATATAAGCTATTTCACCCTTCGCATCGACAAGATAGCGACCGGGCAGGACGTCGTTGACGGCTTCGTGGACACGCAGCAGGCGGTATTCGGCGGGGTCGGTGCGCCGTTCGGCTTCGGGAAGGGCCGCCGGCTCGAGCTTGGCGACCTCTTCGGCGGCGATGCGGTATTTGAAGGGGACCGGGGGTTTCGCGTAGACGGTCGATGCCGAGTCGAGGGCGAGCAGGATGACGCCGATGACGACGGCCGAGGAGAGGGCTCCGACGAGAATGGCGATCTGCTGGTAGTAGGGCGTCGCACCGATGAGCCAGCCGGTCTTCAGATCCTGGGAGGTGGTGCCTCCGTTCGAGGCCGCGATGCAGACGACCGCAGCGATCGAGAGGGCGGTGAGTCGGTATCCGGCGCCCGTCCAGCCCATGGCGAGGAAGATGAGGCAGGTCAGAAGCAGCGTCGAAACGGTCATGCCCGAGATCGGGTTCGAGGAGGAGCCGATCTCGCCGGTCAGGCGCGAGCTGACGGTGACGAACAGGAAGCCGAACATGACGATCAGCACGGCGCCGAGCGGGTTGACCTGCAGGGACGGCGAGGCCCAGATCGCGAGCACGAGGGCGAGAGAGCCGATCACGACGACGCTCATCGGCATGTCCCGTTCGGTGCGGAGCTGCGCTTCCGCCCCGTTACCGTTCTTCGAGCCCGAGAAGATGTCCTGCACGCCGGATTTGAAGGCTCCGAAGATCAGTGGCAGCGAGGTGATCATGCTGATGATGCCGCCCGTTGCGACGGCGCCGGCACCGATGTAGAGCACGTAGGCACTGCGGATGTCGGAGGTGGTCATCGCCGAGATGGGGAGCGTTCCGGGGAAGACCGGATCATTGAGGAGCTCGCCAAACATTTTGATCAGCGGCGTCAGGACGAGGGTCGCGAGAATGCCGCCCGCGAGCATGATGCAGCCGGTGGCCGGGCCGATGATGTAGCCGACGCCCATCAGTTCGGGCGAGAACTCTCCCGCGACCTCGACGCCCTTGTACCAGCGCATGATATACGAAGGAATATCTTTCCACAGCTTGAGGCCGGCCATCAGCAGTTTATAGATGAAGCCGATTCCGAAGCCGGTGAACACGGTCTTGGCGTTGGTGCCGCCCTGTTCGCCGACCATGAGCACCTCGGCGCAGGCGGTTCCCTCGGGGTAGGTCAGCTTGCCGTGCTGGGCGACGATGAGGCCGCGCCGCAGGGGGATCATCATGAGGATGCCGAGCAGGCCGCCGAGACACGAGACGGTCATGACGCGCGTCACTTCCATGTCATAGCCGAGGATCATGAGGGCGGGCATCGTCACGCCGACGCCGAAGGCGATCGATTCGCCGGCCGAGCCGGTCGTCTGGACGATGTTATTTTCGAGGATCGTGGCCTGCCGGATCTTGAAGATACGGGCGAACAGCCGAAACAGCGTGATCGAGATGACGGCGACCGGAATCGAGGCGCTGATCGTCATGCCGACTTTGAGCACCAGGTACACCGACGAGGCACCAAACACGATACCGAGCAGTGCTCCCACCAGAACCGGCAGGAAGGAAAACTCGGGAATGATCGTCCCGGCGGAGATGTAGGGTTTGTGCTGTTCCGCCGATGGGACGGAAGCCGCTCCGGGCTGGCTCATGGAATCCTCCAGATACGCAAAAATGAAGCCGCGCCGAAGCCGTTCTCTGTGGCTTCGGCGCGGCTCAAAGTATCACATGTCGGCCGGTTTGGAAAGACGCATCAGCAGATCCGTCGCCCGTTCCCCGAGTTCGGTGTCGGACCGGCTCGCGGTCAGGAGCAGATCGACCCCCTGCGGGTCGTCGGCGAGGCCGACGGCATACGCCGCGCACACCTGCTGGTCGGGCGTGCCCGCGGTCACGAGCTGCTGCAGAACACCGCGGCCACTTTCCCCGAGGCCGAGAAGAGCGATCGCGGCTGTCTTGCGCACATTCCAGGCAGTGTCGTCGGTCAGTGAGGTGAGGTGATCACGGAACTGGATCAGCCGCAGCTTTCCGCACAGGTAGGCACCGGAAGCCCGGCTGCCTTCGTCGGGGCTCCCGAGCAGGCGTTCGATCTCGGCCATGCTCTCGACCCGGCCCAGCTCCCAGAGCGTCTGGATCGCGTCGGCGCGCACCCGATGGTCGGTATCGCCAAGCAGTTGGGCAATGCGGTCGATCAGGCTCTCGTCGCGCCGGTCGCCGGTGAGGAACTGTTTCTTCAGGGCGACGGCGGCATTGGCCCGGGTTCGCGGATCGCTGTGGGCCAGGGCCTCGCCGAGATACTGCTGGGTTGCGCCGCCGGGGAACTCTCCGAGAGCGGAAACGACGGTCGATCTCACGCGGTCCGACGATGTTTCGGCAGCCAGCTCCAGGAGAGGGCCGATCGACCCTGGTTCCCGGAGGGCGGCAACGGCCTGGATGGCCGCGATGACGATCTGCTCGGATTCGTTGCGCAGCAGCGGATGAAGCCGCGCCGAAGCGCCTGGCGTCCCGCTTTTGCCGAGGGCCTGGATCGCCACGCGCATGATATCCGGCTCGGGATCGCCGAGCGCCGACATGAACAGGGGCATCCACTGGGCATCGCCGCCGGCTTCCAGAAGGGCGAGAATTCCCCACCGCAGAAGTTTCGGGAAGCTGCCGAATCCCTGCTGGAGCTGCTCACGGGCCTTGGCATGGCCAAACACGGCCAGGGCCGTGGTCGCGAAGGCTCGCTCGATGTCGTCGCCCCGCTGCATGAACTCGAGCAGAGGCTTGTTGGCAAACTCCTTGCCGACCTCGTGACCGAGGAACTCGGCGATCTCCCCGAGCAGCCGATGGCGCTCCCAGAGCGCCTCGATAGCTTTCACACGGGCGATCTCAGGGTCATTGACGCGCTCGAGATGCCGGCACAGCAGATCGAACGGGACGGGGATGACGGTCCCCTTGATGACCGCCACCAGCTTGGCCTCGACGTTCGGGCGGGTGTCGCCGAGCTGGCGCAGCACCGAAACGGCGAACCAGGTGAGAAACCGGTCGTAGCGCCCCACCAGTTCCGTCAGTTCAGGAATTTTCAGCATCACGGCACCTCATTGCAGCGTCATTTGCCGCTGATGCGCAGCAGGGCGTCACGCACCTGGTTCTGCAGCGGCGAGTTGGGATACAGATTGAGAATCTTTTCGTAGGCGGCGCGCGCCTTCGTGTAGTCACGCTGGTACACCTCGTAAGTGTAGGCGATCGCGAACTGGGCGTCGGCGGCAAAGGTGTTGTTGTAATACTGGCCGTTCAGCTCCTCCCAATACCGGATCGCTTCGGTGTAGTTCGCGAACCCCTCGCGCAGCACGTTGCCCATGCGGAAATACGCCTCGTGCACGACCGGATCGTTCTTCTTCGTGTCGATGATGCGCTGGTAGATGCGCCGAGCTTCGTCCCAGTTCATGACGAGCATCTCGTTCGCCAGGCCGAGCTTGAGGTTCGCCTCGTCGGCATACGGCGAGTTCGGGAACTCGCGGGTGAAGGCTTCGAGGAGTCGCAGCGCCTTCTGGCCGTCGCGCAGTTTTTCCATGTAGAGGTCGTACAGCTTCATCACGTATTCGCCATACAGCGGATCGGCGGTGTTCTCGGACAGCCACCGCTCGTAATACTCCGCGGCCTTGTCGGGGTCCATGAGCTGGTTTTCGCACAGCGACACGAGCTCCTTGAGGATGTCGAGCGTCGCCGGGGAGTCCATGCTGTCGTCCCACAACTGGACGAGCTCGCGTTCGGCTTTGGTGAAATCGCCCAGATCGTCGATCAGTCGCTCCTTGATATCCTTGATGATCTCGAGGATCTCTTTGTCGTCATCGCTGTATACGCGTTTCACGGCCCGGCGGGCCGGCTTCTCGGCTTTCGCCATGCGCTTCTCGACCAGGCGGCGCAACTTGGCTTTCGCGAACTCGCGCACGTCGGGCACGTTGCGGTACTCGTCCTCGACCGATTCCCAGAAGACGCGAGCAAGCTCCTGGTTCGACATGCCGGTTTCGACGAGATCCCCGATGCGGATCAGCAGGTCGAGATTCTTCGAGGTCGGTTCGACGGTCTTGAGATAATCGTCGAGCACGCTGACGGCCTTCACGGCGTTTCCCTTGCGCTCGTACAACGACGCGATCTTCAGCATCAGATCGCGGGACCGGGAAAAATTCGGGTGGGTTTTCAGATACGATTCATACTGGGCGATCGCCCGGTCGATGTCGCGCAGGTCGTTCTCGAGCACCTTGCCGATGTAATACGGGAACTCCGATCCGCCCTGTTTGGAAAGCCCGCGCAGCCGCTCCATCTGCTGGATATCGAGGCGTGCCGCGACGTTCTTTTCCAGCGCCTGGATCGCCGTGCGATGGCTGGGGTGCAGATTACGGATCAGCAGCAACCGCGCGATCCGGTCGTGGGCCTGGGCCAGACGGCCGGCGGCCAGATCCTGCTTGTAAAGCCAGTAGAAACCCGAACGACTGAGCCGGCTCTTCGGATACCGGTTCACGAGCGCCGCATACAGCCGATACGCCTCTTCCGCCTGGCCCCGGCGCACCTGGACCCGCGCCATGCGGTACAGCACCCGGTCTTTCCGGCAGCCCGGGTGGAACAGGCTTTCGTGGGCTTTCTTGTACATCTCCAGTGCCCCGGCATCATTGCCGGACTGTTCGAGCAGGCGGCCGGCAAGATACTGCAGCCGCGCGGCATGCGGCCGGTTCTCGATCCGCCCGAGGGCCTCCTGAAGCAGCCCGAGAGCGTAGTCCGGATCGCGTTCGATACGCCAGATACGCCAGATCTGCTGCTCCGCGGCATCATGATCGGCACGGCGCTCGGAATACAGCACCCGCTCGCGGAACTGGCCGAGGCTGTTGATGCGCTTCGTGAGCGCGGTGCGGGCCGCGGGGTCGGTGCACGCCGTCAACCCTGCTTCCCAGAGACGCAGCGCCTCCGACGCATCGCGATCCTGACTCAGGGCGATCTCGCCCAGACCAAGCCACGCCTCGTCTCTCCGCGGCGAATTCGGATACAGCTTCAGCAGGGCCTCGTAGTCTTCCCGGGCCCGGGAGGGATCCTTGAGGGCATCGGTGTAGATCCGCGCCCGTTCGAGCAGGATCTCCTCGCCATCCGAGCCTTTCGTGCCCTTCTTCAGCAGATCGCCGAGCTCAGATATGGCTTTGACGGCACGGGTGTTGTCCGCCCGGATCTTGCTTTCCCGGAAAAACTCGGAGTTCGGATACACGAGGGTGATCTCGTAGAACAGGTCCTGGGCTCGGTATTTCGCGTCCTCGCGCCCCTCGACGAGCCGGGCGAGCTTGAACAGGCGCGCGGGAGTTTCTGGTTCCTCGGGAAACAATTCGATCTTCTGCTCGATCTCCTCGATGGCTCCCTGCTTGGTCAGGTCGTCCCGCTTTTTCTCGACCCAAAGCTGGGCTTCGGGAAGCGTCCAGACGTCCCCGTAGGCTTCGAGCAGCCGCCGGACCTCTTTTTCATCCTTGTCCTCGCGGGCTTTTTCCACGAGCCGCTTCAGGGCGGCGAACCGGAACGATTCCTCACCCGGGGCATCGAGGGCCTGGCGCACGTAATCGAAGTTGTCGGTCAGCTTCTCGAGTCGGAGACAGATCTCGCCTTTGCGCGGCGAGTCGAAGGCAAGCGCGGCCTCGAGGGTCTGCACCGCCTCTTCCTTCTGCTCATCCTTCTCGTTCATCGCCGCCTTGCGGATCGAGGCATCGACCCGGATTTCGGCTGCGAGGGCAGTGTCGTCGATCAGCTTGGCATAGAACCGGAGGGCGTTCTTCTTGTCGCCGGCTGCCTCGTACACCTGGGGGATCCGCTGCCGGATCGCGAGCAGGCGCGGGCCCTTCGGGAAGAACGAGAGATACTCGAAATACGCCTTGTTGGCGCTTTCGTGTGCCTGAAGCATCCGGTCCATGGCCATCGCCATGCGATACAGCAGCTCGGAAAGAGCCTCGGGGTAGTTTCGATCGGAGAGCAGCTTCTGCGACTCTTTGACGAAAGACTCGGCGTCCGGCTCTCGAAACATTCTCCACGATATATAATGTCTCAATGTTTTGTCATACAGTCCGGGCGCAACCGTTCGCCGTGTCAGGAGCTCGAGCAGCAGCTCGACAGCCTTTTTCCCGTCCGGTTTCGAGGCATCGAGCAGGGCCAGATACCGTTCGTAGAGTTCTTCCGGAGCGAGGTTGCCGAGATCCCCGCTTCCCGAGGCGGTCGCGCGGGATGCGGCGTCCCCCTCGAGGCGCTCGGTGTCCGAGGCGGCGGCCAGCTCGTCAGCCTCACGCTTCTTCCGGCGTTCCTCGGCCTGGGCATGCAGCCAGGCTTCGGGGCCGGCCTCGGCACCCGCAAGTTCGATCCCTTTGCGTGCCTCCTCGGCCAGGGCCGGAGAAAGCCGGGAAACACGCCGGAAGAACCGGATCGCGGGAATCGGGTGATGCAGCGCCAGGAACGCCTGTCCAAGCGCGAGATAGGCCTTCGCGACATGCCGGCTGCGCGGAAAGCGCCGGGTGAACGTCTGGAGGATTTCGAGGCCGCGCGCGGCATCGCCCGAAGCCAGATACAGCCGCCCGAGCCGGTACAGCGGGGTTTCGATATTCGGATCGAGCGGTTCGGTCAGGGAGGCGGCGGCCTGATACAGGGAAACCGCCTGCGGAATCGCCTTGTCGACCCGGTAGGCAATATTGCCCAGCGTCAGCAGGCAGGCAAGCCGGGTCGTTCCCGAAGAGGTTTTCGAGAGCTGCTCGAACACGCCGCGGGCTTTCGCGGGGAACTCCCGGTACAGAGCCCCCCCGATGTCGTAGGTGAGCCCCCACCGCACCTCGTCGGGCATCTCGGCCTCGGTGAGCTCCTGGGCGAGCTGCTCGAGCGGGCCGCTGGAGCTGGCGAGCGTCAGCACGTCGACCAGATTGCCGTACAGCTCGAACCGGTCGCGCAGCCCGGCCGTCTTCAGCCGCTCGCGCAGCTCGGCCTCGCGCGATCGGAACAGCAGGTCGCGCCACTGGGCCTTCGTCTCGAGATACCCCTCGTCGGAAGGCAGGCTGTGGTCGAGAAAGGCGCGCAGCATCTCGAGGGCCCCGACATACTCCTGCTGCGCGAGAAGCCGTTCCGCAAGGTCTTTCCGGAAGGCCTGGGCATCCTTCGAGTCGGCGTATTTCGCGATGAACTCGCGCATCTTCTGCTGGGCCGTGTTCTCGTCGCCCAGCGATTCGCGGTAGATCCGGATGCTGTCCTTCATCCCCTGCTGGGCCCAGTAGCTCTCGGGGTAGGCGGCGGAAAGATCGCTCCAGGCCTTCAGCGCGCCGACGGGATCCTTCCGGTGCAGCGCGAGCAGGTTGCCGATCCGGTAGCGCACCTCGTCGAGGCGGCCCCAGTCGTAGATGGCATCGAGTTTCCAGGTCGACTGCCGCGGAACGGCCTTGACCAGATACCGGTGATACAGATCGAGTGCCGTGTCGTAGTCGCGCAGGTCGCTGTCGGTGATGACGGCGGTGCGGAACAGCACCTCGCGTTCGAGATCATGACCCGGGTGGTCGGTGAGAAACTGCTCGTACAGTTTGAGAGCGGCCCGGATGTCGCGGCCGCGGTACTTCTCGTAGGCCATATTGAACAGCATCTGGGCCTTCGACACTTTCGGCTCGGTGCGTGCCAGGGCCTGGATCAGCCAGACATCGGCCGCCACATCCCGGCGACGGCGGTGCATCTCGAGCGCACGCTCGTAGCAGGTGCGCGCCCGATCCGGGTTGTTCAGCTTGAATTCGGCGGTGTATCCCGCCATCTTGAGACCCAGAACGGCCCACCAGCGGTCCTCTTCTTCGAGCTCGAGCCGCTTCTGCAGGGAAACGGAGGGCGTCGCCACGGCGAGGTGCGGCGGCAGGCTCGCCATCTCCTCGAACACGGTGACCGCCGCGCCGGGGTCGGAGAGCCGGTCGGAAAGCAGGTGACCGAGCAGCATCGTGCAGGTGCGGTATTCGAGCGGATCCTTCGTCGCATCGCGGAACGCACGGTAATCCGCCAGCGCGTCTTTCGGCTCGGCAAGCGGCAGATGGAACTGGCGCAGCGCGCCCCGGACGAACAGGGCCTGGATGGCCGCCTTCGTCTGGAACGGCGGCTTGATCGCCCGCAGGAAGGGGTCGGCCCGCTCGGCCTTCGAAAGATCGTAGGCGTAGAAGAGGCCGATGTGCAGGCGGGCGAGGTCGGAAGCCTCCCGTTCGCGGAAGCCGGCGATCTCTTCCCAGGCCTCGAGGGCCTTCATGCCGATCTCGAGATCGTAGCCCCGGGCAAAGCCCATCAGATACGGCATCTCCTCGATCTCGTTCAGCTCGGGGAAGGCCGAGTAGTATCGTCTGAACGCCTTGTACAGGTCGTCGATGCGCGTCAGGCTGCGGCCCAGCAGGCGCGCCCGGGCAATCTTTCCCCGGACCAGGTATTCCCGGGCGGGGTTCCAGGAGAGCATGCGCTCGAGTTCGCGCAGGGCGCCATCCTCGTTCTTCTGGTCGGTGAGGATCTCGGCCAGCAGCAGCTGAGCTTCGCACTTCAGATCGAGGGGCACCGGCTCGGACCGGACAATCGAGCGGATCAGCTCGAGCGCAGGCTCGGGCTGGGCAAGCTCGCGATACTGCCGGGAAAGGAACAGCCAGCCTTCCCCGGGCCGCCGCGACGGGTGTTCGCGCAGGAACGAGAGCACCTCGCGTTTGATCGTCTCGTCCTGCTCGCGCGCGACGATCGCCGGCGCAGACGCGGTCTGACGGCGCGGCGCGGCATCGGCCGAAAAGACGGAACAGACCGCCAGGCCGCACGCCAATACCGCCGCCCGGAAGCCTGAAACGCCCATACGATGCCCGTTCATGACGGGTGGCATGATACCAGAAAACCCCTCCCCGCGAAACGCGCCCCAGAATCAACGCGTTTCACCACGAAGACACAAAGGCACAAAGAAGACGAACCACGGAGACACCGAGACACAGAGGCAAGAAGCGTTTCATCACAAAGACACGAGGGCACAACGAAGACGGACCATGGAGACACCGGGACACAGAGCTCGAAGCGCTCCCTACGGCAGGGGGGCATCGCGATGTGCCCGGATATTTTAGTCGTAAAGCTATATATCTATTGTTACAGGTCTATCGTCATTCTTCGTGGCGGTGGTGTCTTCGTGGCAAAAAATTCTCGGTGTCTCTGTGCCTCTGTGGTGCGTTCCTCGTCACTCACTCGTTCCAGCCCAGGAGGCGGAAGGCGTCGTCGATGCGGTCGACGGTGGTTCCGACCATCATCGAATCGGCGGCGGCGGCCTTGTTGATGTGGCGCTTGGCCTCTTCGGGCTCGCCGGCGAAGGCATACGCCAGGGCGGTGAGGGCGTGCACTTTGGCCGTGCTCAGGGCGAGGCCGGCATGCTGGCCGACGAACTTTTCGGGCGGCATGTTCCCGAGCAGCTCGGCGGCGCGCCGGTAATCGTCGGTCGTCTGGTGCCGGAAGATGAGGGCGGCAGCGAGGCCGACCTTGGCTTCCATGCTGCTCTGGGCCGCGATTTCGAAGAAGGGGATCGCCTCGAGAACCCGGTCGTTCTTCGAGACGGCCCAGCCGAGGCCGTTGTAGGCATCGATCCGCTGCGCATCCGTCAGGGGTTCGGCGATGGCCTGTTTGAAGCTGGATTCGGCGGTGATGTAGGCGCCCGTCTCGACGTTCGCCCAGCCGTCGTTGATCAGCTGCTGCGCGACCACGGCATCGGCGGTTCCGCCGCCGTTGTCGCTGCCGCCGCAGTTCTGGATCATCGGGAAGGTCATCAGCACCAGCAGCAGAATCGCCAGTTTGCCCTTGTTCATGATCTGGTTTCCGGTTTTTCGCGTCATCATCTGTTCCGCCTCACCGCACCACGGCCATCTTCCGGCGTTCGGTCCAGGTCTCACCGTTCGCCTCGGCCTCGAACTCGACGTAGTAGGCACCGTTGGAAACGGGCTTGCCGCGCCTGTTTCTCAGCTCCCAGCGCGCCTCGTAGACACCGCCGCCCTTGTGGACGAGCGGGGTTTCCCAGACATCGTCGCCCGAGGCGTCGTAGATGCGGGCCTGGAGCTGGGCAGCCACGGCCGCGCCGCCCCTGAAGGACATGCGCAGCACCGTGAACGTCTTGGCCGGGCTCGGATACACGATCGCCTGCGACATCCCAAACACCCCGGCCAGATCGGCCGAAACACTCGCCTTCGCGACATTCCCGAGCCGGTCGGCCACCTCGACATCGAGGTCATACCGTCCGTCGAGCCGGCCGCCCAGGTTGGCGACGAGCTTCCCGGAAGCGGCATCCCAGCGGGCCATGACCCGCTCGCTGCCGCAGCGCACGACGATGCTGTCGGGGTCGACCCCCGAGCCGGCATCCCCGATTCCGATCGACACCTGGCCGTTGGCATCCGCCACGGCTTCCCCGGCGATCACCGGCGCGACCCGGTCGGCCGCGGCAAAGATCGTGCCGGACCGGCTGATGAGACCGGAAGCCTCGCTTCCGACCAGATCGGCCCGACCGAGCCACTGGGGCCCCTTGTCGGAGGCCGCGAACAGGCCGATCGGCAGGGTCTCCGCCCACGGGCCGCTCAGCGGCAGGCTCACCGTGACGGGAGCGTTCGTCGCGTCGCCCGGCAGCGCCACATCGAGCATCGGCGTGATGCGGGTCAGGCCGGCATACGAGTGCTGCTCGGTCGAGTTGGCGACGACGAGATACCCGGCTTTTCGCAGCGCGCCCGAGGGCACGTTGACCCGGCCGTAGGAGGCCGTCAGGAGGCCCTGGCTCTTCGCCGGATAGTAGACGGCGCTGAACTTGAGGGTGTTCGTGAGGATCTGGCCGTTGCTGTTGGTGCCGTAAGCCTCGACGGTCCCTTCGCCGGATTCTTTCAGAGTATAGTTTGTGATATAGGTATTGTCGCTGATCGCGGTCATCGTCAGGTAGCCCTGCTGCGCGTTGTAGGTCATCTGCAGGCGCGGGGTCGAGGCGAACTTGTCGCTGGTGCGGACGATGATGTGCAGGTTGTTCTCGTAGACCGGGTTCGGGAACACGGCGACCTTCAGATCCGAGAACGTGCCCGAGAAGACGTAGTTCATCGGCTCGTAGTTGCCGGCCGCGGTGATCATCGGAACCAGGACCAGGTTGTCATACGGGTTGCCGACACCGTAATTCTGGATGATCAGGTTCCCGGCCTGTTTTTCGTTCAGGTAGACATACTCGACGGAGGGATCGATATCCTCACCGCGCTTGATGACGGCCGCCTTGAACAGGGTCGAGTCGTCCCCGTCGAAGCCGACGTTCAGGTTGCCGCTGCTGCCCGAGATGCCGATGTAGTCGGCCGCCCAGGGCTTCACGTTCGACGAGCGCACCGTTCCGGCCGGCGACAGGATGACCCGCTCCGAGTATTTGACCGGGAGAGTCTGGTTCACCCCCATGTTATTGGTGGTGTCGTAATCGTTGTCGTTGTTGTAGCCCCACTTGCCGTCGTTGAGCGTGCTCATGTCGAGTTTGCGGGTCTTGTCGAGGAAGTTGGCGATCGCGAAGTCGGCGAACACGTTTTCCATCGTCGTGCCGTAGCCGAGCAGGGCGTTGTTCACCGAGGTGACACCGGCCGCCTTGTCGCGCACAAGATTCCGGATGAAGTTCGGGCCGTTCACGCCGCCATATTTCTCGGCGAGATAGAACATGAACAGATAGCTTGCTCCGTAGTTCGCGAACGGGCTCGAGCCAAGCCAGACGCTGGTTCGGGGCTCGACGAGAATCGTGTCGGGCTTCTTGATGAACTCGTCGAGGTTGGTCGTGTGGCTCTTGTCGTAGACATACTGGCCATACTGGGTGAAGCCTTCCTCGAGCCACCGCTCCTCTTCTTGGAGGGTTCCGTTGACGACCTGGGTGCCCTCGTTGAAGTGGATCATGTGGACGAACTCGTGGGCGGTCGTGCGGTAGGCCTGCTTCGGTTCGGTCAGGAAGGTCGGGAACAGGTCGATGTGCAGCAGTTCCTTTTCGTTGCTGTAGGGAATCTGCGTGCGCGGGAACTCGTTCACCGCCCAGAAGTAGCCGCGGAACGAGCCGACGCCGTCGCGGATGTCGTCGAGGATAATGAAGATCTTGGAGTCCTGGTCGACATCCGGCTCGGTGCCGAAGTATTCCCGCATCTTCGGGTAGATGACGCTGTCGAACTCGTCGGCGAACGCCTTCAGGCTGGAACGGGCCGAGTTCTTGTCGTTGCCGAACACGAAGCGCGGATCGAGCGTCTTGGCGCCGGTGGCGGGGGCGAAATACAGCATGTCGCTTCCCCAGCCCGCGGTGTCGGGCCAGTAGAGGCCCCAGGCGCTGTCGGGAGCGGGGGTCGTGTCTTCCGTCGAGGAGATGCCGCGGGGCAGGGTCGGGAAGAACATCGGGGGCACGAAAATGTAACAGTGGCTTCCGATATAGCGTAGAACCGCTTTCGGGTAGTGCCCGTTCTTGTCGAGATCGTAGAATTCGCCGGCCCACTCGGTGCCGAAGCTGGCCCGGCCGTCGTCTTTCGCCGTGTCGCCGCCGGTGCCCGGCCACTCGCCGCCGTCGTGCAGGAGCGCCGACAGGCCGGGGCCGTTGACGGTGTAGAAGGGCACTTCAGCCAGGTCGAGGTCGGCCGCGGTGTAGTTGCGACCACCGACGATGCGGCTGATGTTGCCGACGACGCCCTCGTATCCCGAGGCACGAAGCCCTTTCACCTGCACGGCAGGCAGGTTCCGGTTGAGCAGCGTGCTGAGACAGGCTTCGCCGCCGGTCTTTTTCGCTGCCATCGCCTGGGCCATCGCCGCCGAGCGGATCGAGGCATTGATGGGAGAAGCCGCCGCGGTCCCCGTCGCCGCCGCCAGGAACAGTCCCAGCAGCGCGATCAGCGCCGTGCCTCCGAGTAGTCTGCGTTTCGTTTGTTTCATGTCAGCACCTGATCAGGTTTCGGCCGAATGTAGAGAGATTCCCGCTATGTTATCGGCACTCTGCACCAGTTTCGTGAGTCCGACATCCCGATCTCGTGAGCTGAAAATTGAACCGCCCGCAAAACGCCGCGGGCGCCTCTTCCCATCATGCAGGAAGAAAGCGCCCGCTCCAAGGGGTCGTGGGTTACGCGGCCTTGCGATGGCCTTTCTGAAGAGATTCCCAGCCGAGGCAGGCAAGCCAGACATGACGGGGAATCGGCTTCTGGCCGCTCCGGTAATACGCGATCATCCGCGGGCTGAGGCCCAGCGCTTCACTCGCTGCATCGACGGTGAGGCCATGCCGATGCATCCATTCCCAGATGCGCTCGTGGCCGATGCCACCTGCTTGTTCGACACCCAAGTTGCGCAAGTTGTCCCCCGCCAGGGCGATCGTCTCCTCATCATCCCACGTCACGCACCACCCATGTTCGCCGATTCCGGCCCGTGCAAAAAAAGCGGCATTCTTTAGAGGTTCGAGAGCCGGCGTGGTCTCGATCCATTCCCGAAGGCGAACGTCAAATGACGCACCGTCATGAAACGTGAGGTACAGGCAAGATTCATCGCGAACCTCGACCCTAGTGATCCTGAAATGTTCCTGACTCATCCCTTCAACTCCTCGAACGCCCTCAGAAGCCGTTCACGGTTTTCACGAGCCCAGTTCAACGCTTCCGCGATCTCCCGCCGCTCGACATCGCCAAGTATTTCGAACGATCCGAGATCGACGGAAAAACATTCTCCCATCCCGCAGAATCAGGTGGAAATGAGGGGGATGATGATCCCGCGGATTCAACCGCAACGCATGTGTATTCGGATAAGCCGAATTCTGGCTTGAAACATCGATAAACGCTGAAAAGGGAAGCATGAGTTTAGAACACCCGCCTTTCATGAGGCTTTCTGAGACTCCCTGTCAAAAACCTCCCTTGTACGAACATGGGGTGC